>DATCGA010000285.1:0-8557 GCA_036509215.1 Trebonia sp. | reverse complement strand
CGGGCGTCTCGGTCGAGTACGTCGGCCCGGCCGACTCCGAGGCCGACGCCGGCCGCAGCGACGACGCCCACCTGCTGGCGCAGGTGGCGGCGTTCAGCCGGCCGCTGCACGACCAGTGGAGCAAGGACCGCCCCGACGTGGTGCACGCGCTGCGGTGGACGAGCGGGCTGGCGGCGCTGTCGGCGGCCAGGGACCTTTCCGTTCCGGTGGTGCAGACGTTCGACTCGCTGGGCGTGGCCGAGCGGCGGCACCGGATGGTCCCGGCCGGCGTCGGGAGCGAGCGGATCCGGCTCGAGCCCGCGATCGGCCGCACGGTCAGCGCCGTGATGGCCGGCAGCTCCGACGAGGAGTCTGACCTGACCAGGCTGGGGGTCCCGCGTCGTTCGATCCGGGTGGTCCCGTGCGGGGTCGACACCGACGAGTTCTCACCCGAGGGGCCGTCCTACGACCGCAACGCCCGGCACCGGCTGGTGACCGTGGCCGACCTCGCGACCGAGCAGGACGCGCTCGGCAACCTGCTGCGCGCGGTGTCCAAGGTGCCCGGGGCCGAGCTCGTCATCGCCGGCGGCCCGCCGCGCGAGGCGCTCCGCAGCGACCTGTCCTACCGCCGGCTGGCCAAGCTGGCCGACACCCTCGACCTGTCCGGCCGGCTGTTCTTCGCGGGCGAGGTCGGCCGGGGCGCCCTGCCGCCGCTGCTGCGCTCGGCCGACCTGTTCGTCAGCGTCAGCGAGTACGACCCGTCGGCGATCACCTCCATCCAGGCGATGGCGTGCGGCACCCCGGTGATCGCCTCCGCCGTCGGCTACCAGGTCGACGCCGTGGTCGACGGCACCACCGGCATCCTCGTCCCGCCCGGCCGCCCGGCCCTGCTCGCGCAGAGGATCCGCGCCCTGCTGGCCCACCCGATGCTGCTCGAGGCGTACAGCGTGGCCGCGACCGACCGGGCCAGGTCCCGGTACTCCTGGGACCGGATCGCGCAGGAGACGCTGGCGGTCTACGACACCGCCCTCGCCGCCTAGCCGGCCGTTGGCTTCGGGGCAGGCTCCGGCCCGCCGCCCCTCCCGCGTTCGCGCGTGGCGGGCGGCGGGCCGTGGTTGAGGGCTCGGCGCATTTATTGTGGGTACCTACCGTCACATAGCAACGGTAGGTACCCCCGTTGTTTGCGCCCGCGGCGCTTCTTGCTGTTATCTCGGTGGAGGCGGGCGTCATCGTGACGCGTATGGCCGTTAGGTCGCTATGGCAGCCAGAACGCCATACGGCTTTAGGTCCGAACGTCCCAGGCGGGTCTTCTTATTCGCAGCTCGGTTGCCGTGCCCGATCCGGGAGATGTAATTGGTCTTGATACAAAGCGGTGATTTGGTGGGTTTGTGGGGTTATGGCCGGGGTACGTGAGGCTGGCGATGAATCGGCGAAGCTATGCGGACGTCGTTGCCATGCGAGACCAGCGCGGGGCTGGCCGGCGGCGGCGTGCGGGGGCGAGCACCGGGCACCGGGCACCCCTGGGGTGATGCGGGCGCTCGGCGCTTCCGCATCGCTGATTCTCCGCCCGGGGTGGCCGGGATGCGGGCCATCGCCGGGCCCGGCGAGGTGGCGGGCGGGGCTAGACGATCCGGACGACGACCAGGCAGGCGTCGTCGCCGGTGTCTGAGATCGCGGCGGCGAGAATGCGGTCGGCGTGCGAGCGCGCGTCCGGGGCGGCCGGGGCGGCCGTGGCCGTGAAGTCGCGCAGCGCGTCGCTGATCGAGCCGGAACGGCGCTCGATCAGCCCGTCGGTGAACAGCAGCAGGGTGTCGCCGACCCGGAGCTGGGTGCGGGCCTCCTCGTACCGCGCGTCCGGGTCGAGCCCGAGCAGCACGCCGTCCGGGAGCGGCAGCGCCCTGGCGGCGCCGTCCCGCACCAGCACTGGCGGCAGGTGCCCGGCCCTGGCCCAGTGCAGCATCCGGGTCTGCGGGTCGTAGCGGCCGCAGACCACGGTCCCGGCGATGCCCTCGGTGAGATGGCAGGCGGCGTAGTTGAGGTGCCCGAGCAGCTCGGCCGGGCCCTCCTCGGTCGCCGCCAGCCCGCGCAGCGCGTTGCGCGCGGCCACCATGCCGGTCACCGCGTCGATGCCGTGCCCGGTGATGTCCCCCACCACGATCAGCAGGTCGCCGCCTGGCAGCGTCAGCACGTCGTACCAGTCGCCGCCGACCAGGTGCCCCGGCTCGACCGGGCGGTAGCGGACCGCGATGTCCACCCGCGCGGCCGCCACCGGCGGCTCGTCCTGCGCCATGATGGCCTGCTGGAGGCGGAGCGCGAGCAGGTGCTCCTCGGCCGCGCGCTGCTCGCTGTCGGCCAGCTGGTCGCGGGTGGCGGCCAGCGCGACCTGGGTGTGGTACTGGGCCGAGACATCCTGGAAGGCGCCGCGCAGCGCGACCAGCGCGTCGTCGACCACGACCGGCTCGGCGAAGATCCTGATCTGCCTGATCGCGGTGTCGCCCGGCCGGACGATGCGGAACACCGCCACGGCCGGCTCCCGGCGCAGCAGCAGCGACTCCTGGAACCGGCGGACCGGCGCGCGGTCGGCCGCGATCATGAAGCTGTGCAGCTGGGCGATCGGAATCGGCGCCGCCTGGGCCGGGTCGAGCCCGAACAGCGCGAACGCGGAATCGGTCCAGCGGATGGTGCCGGCCGCGAGCTGCTCCTCCCAGCCGCCGATGCTGCCGAGGCGCTGGGCGTGGCCGAGCAGCTCGGCCAGTCGCTCCGCCTCGCCCGGCGTCCGCCAGGTGAACAGCACCCCGGCGAAGAACGGGATCACGGTCAGGTCAGCGATCACCGGGTACCCGAGATCGCCGCCGTTCCCGGCGGCGTCCGCAGCGCCGGTCAGCGGGGCGCTGACCGGGCCGGCCACGTGCTCGGGGTGCCCGCTGGCGAGTACTCGCTCGGCCCGCGCGTAGAGGCCGTCGCCCGACGCCGAGGCCGGGTAGGCCTCGAGCAGGGTGAGCGAGGCGAGCTCGGCCGCCGGGCGGCCGAGCGGGTCGGCGTAGCCGGGGCTCAGGTACATGATGGCGAAGTCGAGGATCTCGCCGCCGGGGCCGCGCAGCGGCCGGGCCAGCAGCACCGAGTCCGCGATCTGGTCGAGGGCGGCGAAGACGGCGGGCGACGGCGTCCCCGCCCCGATGTGCCCATAGGTGAGGCGCACGCCGAGCACGTCGGCGAAGCCGGCCAGCATCGCCGCCAGCAGGCCCCGGGTGTCGGCGTCGAACTCCCGTCGCGGCCCTGTCCACCAGGCCTCGGCCACGCCGAGGAGGATGCCCGCCCGGTCGCGGAGCGCGAGCACCGCGCGGGCGGCGTTCCGTCCCCAGGGCGCCGCCACCGCGACCGGGTCGGACGGCGGCGGTCCCGTCTCCCACCACAGGTCGACGCCGTCGGCCACCACCCGCTGCTCCGGGCAGTCGAACTGCGGCGGCAGCCGCCGCCAGCGGCTCGAGTCGGTGCCGTCGAGGCCGTCCTGGCCGAGCATCTCGAGCGCGCCGTCGGCGTCGAGCAGCCAGACCGCGACCGCGACCGCCTCGAACCTCGGTCCGAGCTGGCCCGCTAGCGCGCCGACGAGCTCGACGCCGTCCCTGGCGCGGGTCATCGCCGCCAGCGCGAGCGACTCCTCGGCCCCGTCCAGCCGCTGCCCGGGCTCAAGCCACTCCCCCGCGCCGAGCCGCTCCCCCGGCCCCGCCAGGTCGGCGGAAGCGGGCCGACTGGAGGCGGGCGGCGCGGAATCGGCCGGGGCCGACGGCGGCTCCTGCCGGAGCACGGCCGCGGCCATCTCGGTCACCGGGATGCCCGCCGCGGCGGCCATGTCCGCGAGCTGGCGGACCGCCGCCACCGGCGACAGGCCCTGCCGCTCCATCAGCACGCCCCGGGCCATCGCGGCGACCTCCGCCGCCTGGGCCTCGGCCCGCGCCGCGACCAGCTCGCGCCGCTGGCGCTCGATGACCGCGGCGAGCCTCGGTAGACTGTTACCGGGGTCGGCGACGTCGCGGGCACTGTGGCTGTTTCCGGGCAGCGGACCGTCCCCCCGCGATACCGCGTCGCCGCTGCCTGCCACCATCACCGCCCCACGTCAAGACGCCGAGATGCGGAAACCGTACCATCTGCCACCCGGTAAAACGGCGGCCCGGCCGAGGCGGGCGGAGACGGCGCCGATACCCCCGATTTTCCCCTCATAGCGGGCGGTAGCGGGTGGCGGCAGCGGAGTATATGGGCAATTTGACAGCAACCGCGCGTAGCCAGGCGACTATCGTGTAACAGTTAGTCGTTTACGATTTCTCCGCTCCGGGCGAGGAATGGGAGCACCCATGACAGACGTTGACCAGCGACCCCGGCTCGACCGGTCGGGCCTCGAGCAGCTCCTCGCCGGGCTGACCGCGGTCCGCGGCGGCGACTTCAGCCGGCGGCTCGCGCTGACCGGCGACCCGCTCGTGGACGAGATCTCGACGGTCTTCAATGGCATGGCCGACCAGCTCGACCAGTTCACCTCAGAGGTGACGAGGGTCGCGCGCGAGGTGGGCACCGAGGGCAAGCTCGGCGGGCAGGCCCACGTCTCCGGGGTCTCCGGCACCTGGCGCGACCTGACCGAGTCCGTCAACGCGATGGCGGGCAACCTCACCACCCAGGTGCGGAACATCGCCCAGGTGGCGACCGCGGTGGCCAAGGGCGACCTCACCCAGAAGATCGGGGTGGAGGCCCAGGGCGAGATCCTCGAGCTCAAGACCACCCTCAACACGATGGTCGACCAGCTGTCGGCGTTCGCCGACGAGGTCACCCGGGTGGCCCGCGAGGTCGGCACTCAGGGCGACCTCGGCGGCCAGGCGGTGGTGCACGGCGTCTCCGGCACCTGGAAAGACCTGACCGACAACGTCAACTCGATGGCGAACAACCTGACCAACCAGGTGCGGAACATCGCCCAGGTGACCACCGCGGTCGCGCAGGGCGACCTCACCAAGAAGATCGACGTGGACGCGCGGGGCGAGATCCTCGAGCTCAAGACGACCATCAACACGATGGTCGACCAGCTGTCGTCGTTCGCGGCCGAGGTCACCCGGGTGGCGCGCGAGGTCGGCCGGGAAGGCCAGCTTGGCGGGCAGGCCGAGGTCGAGGGCGTGTCGGGCACCTGGAAGCGGCTGACCGAGAACGTCAACGAGCTGGCCGGGAACCTGACCCGCCAGGTGCGCGCGATCTCCCAGGTCACCAGCGCGGTCGCGGCCGGGGACCTGACCAGGACGATCTCGGTCGAGGCGGAGGGCGAGGTCGCGGAGCTCAAGGACAACATCAACATGATGGTCCAGTCGCTGCGCGAGACCGTGCAGGCCTCCCGTGACCAGGACTGGCTGAAGACCAACCTGGCCAGCATCGGCTCGATGATGCAGGGCCACCGGGACCTCGAGGTCGTGGCCGAGCTGATCATGGAGGAACTCGCGCCGCTGATGGGGGCCCAGCACGGGACGTTCTTCCTGGCCGAGGAGTTCAGCGGGGAGATCAGGCTGCGGCTGATCGCCGGCTACGGGCTGCGGGCGGACAAGGGCGCGCCGATCCAGTACCAGATCGGGCAGTCGCTGATCGGCCAGGTGGCCAAGTCCAAGCGGCTGATCGTGGTCGACGATCTCCCGCAGGGCTACATCAGGATCACCTCCGGTCTGGGCGAGGCGCCGCCGGCCAACCTGGTCGTGCTGCCGCTGCTGTTCGAGGGCGAGGTCCTCGGCGTGGCCGAGCTCGCGTCATTCAGCAAGTTCACCCCGATCCAGATCGACTTCCTCGAGCAGTTCGCCGAGACGCTCGGGATCACCGTCAACGCGATCATCGCCAACTCCAGGACCGACACGCTGCTCGGCCAGTCGCAGCGGCTGACCGCAGAGCTCCAGGCGCGGTCGTCGGAGCTGCAGGCCCGGTCGGAGGAGCTGCAGCGGTCCAACGCCGACCTCGAGGACAAGGCCGAGCTGCTGGCCGCGCAGAAGCAGGACATCGAGGCCAAGAACTCGGAGATCGAGCGGGCGAGGGCGGAGATCGAGGAGCGCGCCCGGCAGCTCGCGCTCTCCTCGCAGTACAAGTCGCAGTTCCTGGCGAACATGTCGCACGAGCTGCGGACGCCGCTGAACAGCCTGCTGATCCTGGCCCGGCTGCTGGCGCAGAACCCGGGCCGGAACCTCACCGCCAAGCAGGTCGAGTACGCGAACGTCATCCACTCGGCCGGCTCGGACCTGCTCCAGCTCATCAACGACATCCTCGACCTGTCGAAGGTCGAGGCCGGCCGGATGGACCTGCACGCCGAGCGGTTCACGCTGGCCGCCCTGATCGAGGACCTGCAGGCCACCTTCCAGCCGCTGACCACCGAGAAGGGCCTCGACTTCGAGGTCGCGATCGAGCCGTCGGCGCTGGCGGAGCTCGACACCGACCGGCAGCGGCTCCGCCAGGTGGTCGGGAACCTGCTCTCCAACGCGGTCAAGTTCACCGAGCGCGGGCGGGTCACGCTCCGGGTCAGCGCGACGCCGGCCGCCGACGGCCAGGGCGGCGACCCCGAGCTGGTGTTCTCGGTCGTCGACACCGGGATCGGGATCGCACCGGAGAACCTGGCCGTCATCTTCGGCGCGTTCCAGCAGGGCGACGGGACGCTCAGCCGCCGGTACGGCGGCACCGGGCTCGGGCTGTCGATCGCCAGCCAGGTCAGCGCGCTGCTCGGCGGCCAGATCACCGCCACCAGCGACCTGGGTCGCGGCAGCACGTTCACGCTGCGGGTGCCCGCCACGCTGCCCGCCGTCCCGCCCTTCGACGACGCTGCCGACGCCTTCGCCGCCCTGGCCGAGGGCTCGGCGACGCCCGACGGGCTGATGGGATACGCCGGGCCTGGTGCCCGCGGCGCCCTCAGGGACGCCCGCGGGCCGGCCAGGGAATCGGTCGCCGCCGGGCCGGACGAGGCCGGGCCGGACGACATCAGCCAGCCGCTGCGGGCGGCGATGGCGGACATCACCCGGGCGGCGACGTCGATCGTCGCGTCCGGGGCGGGCGGGCGCGACGACGACTCCGTTCCCGTCGCCCTGGTGGCCGGCGCGGCCGTCACCGGCACCGCCGCCACCGTCACCGCGATCGCCGGCCCGACCGCGGGCGCCGCGGGCGGCGCCGTCAGCCAGGACAGGAACGTGCTGGTGTTCGAGGGCACCAGCGGCGGCCTGCTGACCCTGCTGGCCTACAGCGCGATCTCCGACCTGGCCGGCTTCAGCACCGCCGTGCGGGTCTCGACCGCCGTCGGCCCCAGCCAGGGGGTGGCGATGCTGGCGGCCGAGCCGTTCCGGTGCGTGGTCGTCGACCTGTCCATGCCGACCGCGCTCGAGTTCCTCGAGCAGGTCCAGGAGAAGCCGGAGCTGCGCGAGGTCCCGGTGCTCGCCTACCAGTCGGCGCAGCCCGACAGCGCCAGCATGGACCGCTTCGCGGCGCTGCGCTCGGCCTATCCGACGCTGGAGCTGCTGCCCTCGCTTGACGAGCTCCGGGAGCGGATCACGCTGCACCTGTCGGCCGCCCGGCCGGGGCTGGTGCCCGCGTTCGTCGGCAGCTCGGCCGACCCGGCCGAGACCGCCCGGCGGGCGGACGAGCCCGTCGCCGAAGAGCACCCCCACCTGCGCGGCAAGCACGTGCTGGTCATCGACGACGACGCGCGCAACGTCTTCGCGATCACGAGCTCGCTCGAACTGCACGGGATCGAGGTGACGCACGCGAGCGACGGGCGGCAGGGCATCGAGGTGCTGCGGGCCAACCCGGAGACCGACCTGATCCTGACCGACATCATGATGCCGGGGATGGACGGCTACGCGACGATGACCGCGATCCGGCAGATGCCCGAGTTCGAGTCGCTGCCGATCATCGCGGTCACCGCGCGGGCGATGCCGAGCGACCGGGAGAAGAGCCTGGCGGCCGGCGCCAACGACTACGTGACCAAGCCGGTCGACACCGACGAGCTGATGGCCTGCATGGAACGCTGGCTCGCCAGCGCCTAGCCCCGTTCAGACGTCAAAAACCCGCCGGAAGCCCTGGGGGGTCGTGGTAAGTCCGGCGGGTGTCTTGGGGCGGTCAGGCGCCCAATCCGGCTACCCCCAGGGCCGGCGCTAAACATCGCCTGCTGCGCACGCCTATTCACATCGTTTTGCCGTTGATCTTGAACTCGGTCACCCGGTTCCGCCCATATCCTGAACCTGGAGTGACCGACGACGACAATGCGGGGATGGCGGACATATGCCGCAGGGCGGACGGCCCGATGGGGCGCTGGCGGACCTGGCGGGGCGGCGGGACGCGCTGCGGCAGGCGGTCGGCCTGCCCGGCGCCGATCCCCGGTCGCTGGTCGACGCCGCCCTGACCGAGCTCGACGGCGCCATCGACGCGCTCTCGGTGGCGCTAACGGCGGCGCCGGTCGGCCGCAGCGACGCGCCGCCCGACGGCCTGCCGGGAACGGCCGAGCGCCGGCTGCTGCACGCCGCCTTCCAGCGCACCCCGGCCGCGCTGTTCCTGCTCGAGCAGGACAGCACGATCCGGCGGGCGAACG
>DATCGA010000284.1:0-11357 GCA_036509215.1 Trebonia sp. | reverse complement strand
CGACCCGAACAGCACACAATGACACCCATGTCCGGTTGGACGAGTGCGCGTGGTGACGGTGGGGACGTTGTCACCGATGCACCCGGCCGCCGAACCCGCAGGCCCTCCCTCATCCAAGATCACCGGCCCCGCCCCAACCGCCACCTGTCACCTACGCCAGCGACCCCGATAGACGATGTCGATGGCGTACCCGACAGCATCCGGAACCTGTCGATGGCGTACCCGACAGGCCCTGGCAGGCCCTGGCAGGCCGCGGGAGGCGCGCGGCGGCGTGGTGGACCGCCCCTAGGCGCTGACCGCTGAGACGATCGAGGCCGCCGCGTCGGAGGAGACCGCTGCGACGTCGGCGGCGAACAGGTGACAGCCCTCGGGATCCAGCCGCAGCCCCACCTCGTCCCCCCGGCTGGCCCGGTGCCGGGCGAAGACGCCGGTCAGCCGGCCGAGGCCGGGCAGGTCGATGGCGTACTCGTACCCCCGGCCGCGGAACGCCACGTCGGCCACCCGCCCGGTCAGATGCCGCTCGTCGGCCTCGGCGTGCGCGAGGAAGACGCCGGTCGGCCGGATCGCCAGCAGCGCCTCGTCCCCCGGCCGCAGCGTCCGCCGCCCGCCCCCGCCGGACTCGCCGGACTCGCCGCCGTCGCCCGCCCCAGTCGCGCCGCCGCCCGTCCCAGTCGCGCCGCCGGTTGGCCGCATCACCGGCAGCCGCCCGACAGCGCCGTTGGCCGCCGCGATCTCCAGAGCGCCGTCGCCGGCAGACGAAGTCACCCGAACCCGCAACTCCCCGGCCAGCCCGGTGAACCGCGCCACGAACGGGGTCGCCGGATGGTTGTAGACGTCCTCGGGCGTGCCCGCCTGCACCAGCACGCCCTGCTCGAGTACCCCGATGTGGTCCGCCAGCGCGAACGCCTCCGCCTGGTCGTGGGTGATGTAGACGGTGGTCGCCCCGGCCTCGCGCACGAGCGAGGAGATCTCCACCCGCATCCGCTCGCGCAGGTCGGCGTCGAGGTTGGAGAGCGGCTCGTCGCACAGGATCAGCCCGGTGTCCGCGATCAGCGCCCGGGCCAGCGCCACCCGCTGCTGCTGCCCGCCCGACAGCTCGTTCGGATACCGCCGCACGAAATCCGAGAGCCCCACTCGCGAGAGCATCTCCGCGGCCCGCTCCCGGCAGGAGGCACGCGGCAGCCGCCGCCGTCTCAGCGCGAAGGCCACGTTGTCGAGCGCGGTCAGGTGCGGCCAGAGCGCGTAGTCCTGGAACACCATCGACAGGTCGCGCTGCTCGGGCGGCACGTGCGCCCGCCCGTCGGCCACCACCTGCCCGCCAATGCCGACGGACCCGCTGTCGATCCGCTCGATGCCGGCCAGGCAGCGCAGCAGCGTCGTCTTGCCCGACCCGGACGGTCCCAGCAGGACCAGGAAGGAGCCGGGGGCGACGTCGAGCGAGACCGACTTCAAGGCCGCCACGGCTGAACCCGGGTACGTCTTAGTGAGCGAAGCGATCGAGATAGGCGAAGCCACGGTCCGTTCCTCCAATACCGAAAAAGCCGAAGCCGAAGCCAAAGCCAAAGCTAGACGCGATCCCAGCCACGGACCGTCCCCCCGATCCGGCGCCAGCCGGCCGGCGCCAGCAGCCGGTACCCGCCGAGCACGACGCCGACGACGGAGAAGGCGATAAGAACGGCCAGCACCGCCTGGGCCATGCCGACCCCGAAGTGGTAGTTGGACAGGTTGTCCTCGATCGCGATCGAGGCCGGCGGCGAGCCCGGCGCGTACAGCAGCTGGGACAGCGGCAGCTCGAGGAAGACCCCGCAGAACGTGTACAGCCAGGCCATCATGATCGGCCGCGAGACCACCGGCAGCACTCCGCGCGCCCAGGCCGAGACCGCGCCCGCCCCGTGCGTCCGGGCGGCGTCCCGCAGCGAGGACTGGATCTGCGAGACCGAGCCGACCAGCACCCGCGCGTTGGTCGGCAGCGACGACGCGATGTAGGCGATGACGAGCAGCTGCACGGTCTGGTAGAGGTCGATGTGCAGGGTGGACATGATCGGCAGGTTGTAGGCGAAGATGTAGCCCGCCCCGAACACCACCCCCGGCAGCGCGACCGACGCCAGCAGCAGGTAATCCATCGCCCCGGTGCTGCGAGTCCGCCGGGCCGAGGACAGCATCCGGGCGGCGATGAACCCGAGGAAGACGGTGACCGTCGCCGCGATCGCGCCGTAGAGCATCGACCGTTCGAGCGGGCCGAGGAGGCCGGGCTGCTGGAACAGCGCCTGGTAGTTGCTCAGCGTCAGCGTGAAGGAGCTGCCGAAGTCGCCCAGCAGCGACCCCGACACCGCGCCGAACCCGGGGATGCCCAAAATGACGAGAAAGAACAACGCCAAAAAGGAACCAGCCGCAATCGACTCGAAACGCGAAAGGCGCCGCCGCACCGCCTGTCGCGTCCGTCCGGACAAGATCGCGTAGGACCGGCCGCGCAGGGCTCGCGCCTGCAGGAACAGCGGGACCGCGACGGCCGCCACCAGCAGCCAGGACATGGCCGCCGCGAGCGGGAAGGACGGCGGGAAGTTGCCGATCGCCGCGTAGAGGGCGTAGGTGGCGAGGGAGAAGTTCGAGTTGTAGGCCAGCGTCGCGGCCACGCCGAAGTCCGAGATCGACTCGGCGAACCCGATCGCGAGCGCCGACATGATGGCCGGGGCGAGGATCGGCACGATCAACCGCAGCGCCGCCCACCGGGACGCGCCGTGCACCCGGGCGGCGTCCTCGAACTCCTGCCCGAGCCCGTTCAGCGAGGCCGAGATCGCCAGGTACGAGAACGGCACGCAGCGCAGCCCGAGCAGCAGCACCACCCCGAACGGTCCCATGATCAGGTGCGTGACCCACGGCCAGTCCAGGCCGAGCCGGTACATCACCCCGTCCTGCTGCACTAGCCGCTCCCAGCCGATGGCGGGCAGCCAGGACGGCAGCAGCAGCGCCAGCCACATGCCGCCGCTGACCCAGCGGCGGCCCGGCATGGTGGTGCGCGCGGCCAGCCACGCCAGCGGAAAACCGCACAAAAGCCCGATCGCCGCGGCCGCGGCCGAGACCCAGAGCGAGTTGACCACGGCGACCGCGGTGGACCCGGTCAGCGCCTGCTGCAGGTACGTCAGCGTGAACCACTGCGACCCCTGATCGAACGTCCGCGGCGAGACCGCGAGCAGCAGGAAGCAGGCGCACGGGACGAGGATGATCGCGCACAGGATGAGCCAGAACACCGGCATCCCGAGCCGCCCGACGCGCAGCCAGGACCGCAACGAAGACAACCGGGCCAGCCCGCGACCGAAATGACGGTCGCGGGCTGACGCCTCAGGCGGTGGCGGTGGGATGACAGTTATCAACGGACCACGTTGGAGTCGAACCAGGTGTTGACGGCCGCCTCCTGCGGGCCCCAGGTGTACGGGTTGATCGTCTGGGTCTTGACCGAGGCCAGCGACGGCAGCGACGGCAGCGGGCTGACGCCGCTGACCACCGGGTAGTACAGCGAGTCGCCGGTCGGGTCACCGGACTGCATGACCTTCTGGCCGGCCGGGGACAGCACGAACGAGATGAACTTCTCCGCCTCGGACTGCTCGGCGGCGGGCGCCTTGGCGTCGATGCCGAGCGCCGACGGCAGCAGCGTGGCCGGGTCCAGGTACGAGATGCCGATGTTCTTGTCGGTGAACGTCGCGCCGATCGCGGCCGACGACTGCACCAGCGCCAGGTTGATCTGCCCGCTGGTCAGCGCCTGCAGCGTGGGGCCGTTGGTCGGGTGGATGACCAGCCCGTTGGACTTCAGGGTGGAGAAGTACTTCTCGCCCGCGGAGACCCCGCCGAGGTAGCTCATGACCCCGGCGATCAGCGGGAAGGTCGGCCCGGACTGGGACGGGTCGTTCATGCCGACCTGGCCCTTCCACGTCGACGACTCAAGCGCCTGCCAGGTCGTCGGAGGGTGCGGAACCTTCGTCTTGTTGTAGGCGATGATGCCCATCACGGTGGCGCCGGTCGGCACGTACGACTTGTCGGTCGGCACCGACGCCTGGCCGAGGGAGTTCCACGACACGGTCGGCTCGTACCCCTTCAGCAGCAGGCCCTGGGTGTCGAGGCCGGCGAACGCGGTCGCGCCGTCGACCCACAGCAGCCCCCACTTGGGGTTGTTCTTGGACGCCTCGATCTGGGTCAGCAGCGGGCCGGTCGAGTTATCGTCGAGCGAGACCGGGATGCCGGTCGCCTTGGTGAAGGCCTTGCTCATGGCCGAGTCGTAGCCCTGGGCCGAGTAGAGCACGAGCGGCACCGTGGCGGCCGACGAGGCCGCAGAGGAAGAAGCGGAGGAGGTCGCCGCCGCCGCCGACGCGGCCGCAGGCGAAGAAGACGACGAGGACGACGAGCAGCCGGCCACGGTCAGGACGGACAGTGCGACAGCACCGGATACGCCGGCGAGCAGGCGGAGCCGAGTGCGCTGGTGCGTACGGTTCATGGTTCCGAGTGTGCGGAGCCGAGGCAACTCGCAAGTGGACGGAAGTTAGCCGTAAAATGAACCGATTGTCACAACCTGGAATTAACGACGGTTTCGACTTCAATCTAACGACTGTTACAATCGATCCGTGTCACTGACCCTCGGCCTCCTCGGCGTACACCCGCGCGGCGTACGCTTCGAGCGACTGCTCGCACGTCTCGAGCGCCCGCTCGGTGGCCGGACGCCGGTCGGCCAGGAAGACGTCGCGGTCGACGATCTTGGCGAACCAGTTCCTCAGCTTAACCAGGTCCTCCTCGTTCTCCTCGAGCTCGGCGTAAGTGAAGTGGTTCTCGTCGTACTCCTTCTGGACCTGTCGCAGGAAGTCCTCGCACTTGTCGATGATCTCCGCGTACTCCTCGTTCCGCGCGGTCACGAACAGGCCGCGCACCTCCGCCTCCCCGGCCAGCGCGCCCGCCGCGAGCAGGATGGCGGTCCCGGACATGTCCACGATCTCCCGCCTGAGCTTGCGCAGCGACCGCTCGTTGGCCGGGCTGGCCGGCAGCGCCGCCACCGAGTTCTGCAGGTAGATCGCGCCCAGCGACTTAATACGGCGCCACACGGTCGACCGCAGCCGGGTCGGCTCGGGCGGAACCCGGTAGATCAGCAGCAGCCAGCCAGGCCCGGCGCTGTCGACGACGGCCGGGGTCTCAGTGGGGTCTTGATCACTCGTCACCCGAACATTCTCTCTGACCAAGCTGTCTGACCAAGCCGAGGAGATTACTTGAATGCCCTCCCGCTGATCCTCACCGTCTTCATCGCCTGCGTGGTGGAGGCGGTGGAGGCGCTCACGATCGTGCTCGCGACCGGCATCACCCGCGAGTGGCGGTCCACCTTCCAGGGCATGGCCGCCGCCCTGATCGCGCTCGCGGTGATCACCGCCGCGGTCGGCCCGGCGATCAACCAGCTGCCGCTGGTCGCGCTCCGGGTCGTCGTCGGGGCGCTGCTGGCGATCTTCGGCCTGCAGTGGCTGCGCAAGGCGGTGCTCCGCGCGACCGGCTACAAGGCGCTGCACGACGAAGCCAGCGCCTACCTGCGCGAGGTCACCGCCGCGCAACAAGCCCGCAAGGAGACCAGAGGCCGCGTGAGCGACTGGTACTCCTTCACCCTCGCGTTCAAGGGCGTGCTGCTCGAGGGCCTTGAGGTCGTGTTCATCGTGGTCACCTTCGGCGCCAACCAGAAGAACTACGGCGCCGCCGTGATCGGCGCGGCCGCCGCCATCGTCCTCGTGACGATCGTCGGCATCGCGGTCCGGGCCCCGCTGACCAAGGTCCCCGAGAACTGGATGAAGCTCTCGGTCGGGGTGATGCTCACCTCGTTCGGCACCTTCTGGGGGGCCGAGGGCGCGGGCGTGCGCTGGCCCGGCAACGACGCCGCCCTGCTGGTGGTGATCCCGGTCGTCGCGGTCGTCGCGGCGGCCAGCATCCTGTGGCTGAACTCGCGCAAGGCAGCCGTCACCGTGTCCGCACCGCAATCGGAGGTCGTCGGCTCATGAAGCAGCTCAAGTCGTTCGGCGCGTTCTGGTACGACTTCATCGTCGGCGACGACTGGCACGTCGCCGCCCTGGTCGTGGCCGGCCTCGCGCTCACCGCCATCGTCACTCACGCGGCCAAGGTCAACGCCTGGTGGCTGCTGCCGGTGTTCGTGGTGGCCGCGCTCGTCTGGTCGCTGCACCGGGCCACCGCGAGCCGGAAGTAAGAAGCCAGAAGATCAACATCGGATAGTTTCGAACGGACCCTGACTCCGCCTTCCCCGTCAACCGCCCCTGGTCGGCGGGGAAGGCGGAGTCATGATGGCTACGCCCCCAGGAAGCGGACCGGGAGCTCCGTCTCGACCGCGCCGCCGTCCCCGTCCGGCTCGACCCGGTAGCCGGCCCCGCCCGCGCGGTCGGAGACCATTTCCGCCAGGTCGTCGTCGACGAAGTGGGCGCCGACGCCGTCGTCGCAGGCGAGCCCGCCCGGCAGGGCGCCGTCGGCTACCAGCCGGTGGTACAGCGGCCGCCGCTCCGCCTCGGAGTGGTAGTGCGGGCAGAAGCTCCCGGCCAGCATCCCCAGCCCGTCGCTGAACGGCCGCAGCCGGGGGCCGAACGAGTCCGTCGTTCCCCCGGTGAACCAGCAGATGCCGCCGGCCGAGGAGCCGGCCAGCACGATCCCCGCGCCCCAGGCCTTGCGCATGATCTCGTCGATCCCGTGCACCCGCCAGACCGCGAGCATGTTGGCGACGCTGCCGCCGCCGACGAAGATGATGTCCTGCGACATCAGCAGGTCCTCGGGGTCGGACACGTTCGGCATCGGGAACAGCGACAGGTGGCGGACCTCGACCGGGGCCCCCGCCAGCCGGTCGTAGAACCGCAGGTACGTGTTCGGGTCGTCGCCGACGGCCTGGTTGAGCACGCACAGCCGGGGCCGCGCCCGCCCGCTCAACTCGGTCGCGTACTGCACATGAAGGGGGATCGCGTCGCGGGGCATGAGCATGCCACCGCCGATCGCGAGCACGTGTCGCTGTCCGTCTGCCGCCATGCGGTGAACGTATCGACGATCGCGGAGCACTGCAAACGCAGGTCACGGGGGTGGCGATAACCGCCTTTCCCAAGCCGCCCGCAAAGACGTACTATCGTGTTCAGCAGAGGTGCGGCGTGGCATGGACGGGCGGCGACGGCATGGCTGAGTGGTGGTCGATCGAGGTCTTCTCCGGCGACAGGCTCCCGGCGAGCGGGTGGCGGTACGCCTACGAGGACGAGCTCACCGAGGCGGCCATCACCCACGGCGCGATGTACTACGAGTGGCACGACACCGAGTACGGCGTGATCTTCGAGGTGCTGTTTCGCGACGACGCGCAGTGGGAGGCGTTCCGCGCGCTGCCGGCCGTCCAGGCCGCCCTCGACGGAGTCCCCGACCCGGTCGACGGGCTGATCATTTATCGCGGCCGGGGCGGCGCGGCCGGCAGCCGCACCCCCCGCAAGCCCAAGCCCGCCCCCGGCGCGGCCGCGCTCGAGCTCGAGGAGCCGAAGGAAGAGCGACGGCTCAAGTTCCCGCGCCGGCTCAGGTACCGGGGCGGCGGCGCCAACTGGAACGACGCCGACTGGGACGAAGTGCGCCGTGAGCTCGGCATCGGGGCGCCCGGCGAGGACGGCCCCGGCACCGACGCGCCGGGCACCGGCGCCCCCGGCACCGAGGTGCCCGGCGCTGAGCCGATATCGCGCGATATCGCCGCCGTTGACCGTTCCCGCGACTAGGCCCACGCGGGTTTAGATAGCCCAAGGGGTGAACCACGCCGCCGGACAGTGCAGGATGGAGTAATGACGGAAACCCGAGTCATGACCGAAGACCTGCGAGTCGCGATCGAACGCAGCGGCTACTACCCGGGCCTGGTGACCGACGCGGTCACCTTCGCCCTGGGGGCGGAGCCGGTCACCGCCTTCTTCGTGCACCACGACGCGATATTCGACCCGGGCATGGAGGTGCGCAGGCACATGACCGTGCTCGCGCTGACCGAGACCCGGCTGGTCTTCTCCCACACCGACGAGCATCCCCCCGAGGAGCCGCAGGACCGGCCGCGGGCCGAGACCTCGAGCGAGTCGATCAAGTTCGCCCGGGTGTCGTCGGTGTCGCTGACCCGCGTGGTGCCCGACCCGGCGGCCTACCTGCCCGGCGTGACGATGCCATCGGAAGTGATCTTGACGATCGGCTGGAACGTGCTCAGCCACGTCGAGCTCGAGCCGGCCCACTGCGGCGACGAGACCTGCGAGGCCGACCACGGCTACCTCGGCACGATCACCGCCGACGACCTGACGCTGCGGATCAGCGAGGCCGCCGACGGCGAGGACGCGATCGCGTCGGTGCTGACGTTCGCCAGCGCCCTCAACGACGCCGTCGCGCGCGCCGGGAGCTGACGGATGGCGCGGGAGCCGAGAACAAGCCCCATCCTGCCCTCGTACGGCGAGTCCAGCCTGGCCGACCTCTCCTCCTCCGTGCTCGCCTCGCTGACCGGCGACCAGGCCGGGAACGTGCTCGGCCTGCCGGAAACCGGGCGGGCCTGCCTGCTGATCATCGACGGGCTCGGCCTCGAGCTACTGCGCGCGCACCAGGCGGCGGCGCCGTTCCTGGCCGAGCTGGCGTTCAACTCCCGGCCGCTGACGGCCGGGTTCCCGTCGACGACGGTGACCAGCCTGGGCTCGCTCGGCACGGGCCTGCCGCCGTCCGTCCACGGGATGCTCGGCTACCAGGTCGCGATCCCCGGCACCGGCCGGCTGCTGAACGGCCTGAACTGGCCCAAGGACGTCGACCCGGTCGGCTGGCAGCCCCGGCCGACGATCTTCGACCGGGCCTTCGCGGCCGGGGTGAGCGCGACCTACGTCGCCCCCCGCGGCTACGAGAAGAGCGGGCTGAGCATGGCCGCGCTGCGCGGCCCGCAGTTCAAGGGCGCCGACTCGCTCGGCACGCTGGCCGCGATGACGGCCGAGGCGCTGGCCGAGTCCGACGCCGCGCTGGTGGCGGCCTACCACGGCGACCTCGACTCGACCGGGCACGTGTACGGGGTGTCCTCGCAGGCCTGGGTGTTCCAGCTGTCGCACGTGAACCGGCTGGTGGAGCAGCTCGCGTCGGCGCTGCCGACCGGAACCGCGCTCTACGTCACCGCCGACCACGGCATGGTCAACGTCGGGCCCGACGACAAGATCGACACCGACGACGGCCCGGCCGCCGTCCTGCGCGAGGGCGTGGCGCTGCTCGGCGGCGAGCCGCGCGCCCGGCACGTCTACGCCGCGCCCGGCGCCGCCGCCGACGTCCTCGCCACCTGGCGGGAGGTGCTCGGCGAGCACGCCTGGGTCGCGTCCCGCGAGGAGGCGGTCAAGGACGGCTGGTTCGGGCCGCCCGGCGTGATCGACGAGGCGATGGCGGCCCGGATCGGCGACGTCGTGGCCGCCTGCGCGGGCACCTCGGCCGTGATCGCGTCCAAGGCCGAGCCGCTGCAGTCGTCGCTGTTCGGCATGCACGGCTCGCTGACCGCAGCCGAGCAGCTGGTCCCCATGCTCGCCTTCGCGGCCCAGTAAGCCACTCGCGACACCCTCCCCACCCACCCCGCCTGTCACCGACGCGAGGATCCCGACCCCACCCCACCCCACCTGTCACCATCGCCAGCGACCCCAAACTCCACCTCACCCCACCTGTCACCTACGCCAGCGACCCCAATAGACGCGGTCGGTGGCGTAGCCGACAGGGTGCGGAATCTGTCGCCTACGCCACCGACCCGACCCTGCGGGCCGTGCGCGGGCGGATGCCATGCGTCCGGGGCATACTGGCCTCGTGACCGATGACAGCGCCGCCGCCACCTTGATCACCGCCGACGAACTGGCCACCCTGCTCGCGGCCGACCGGCCGCCGACGCTGCTCGACGTCCGCTGGCGGCTGGGCGGTCCGCCCGGTCGCCAGCTGTACCAGGCGGGCCACATTCGCGGCGCCGCCTTCATCGACCTGGACCTTGAGCTGGCCGGCCAGCCGGGCGTCGGCGGACGCCATCCGATGCCGTCGGCCGACGACTTCGCGGCGGCGATGCGCCGGGCCGGGGTGAGCGACGACCGCCTGGTGGTGGTCTACGACGACGCCGACTCCACCGCCGCCGCCCGCGCCTGGTGGCTGCTGCGCTACTTCGGCCACCGGTCGGTCCGGGTCCTCGACGGCGGCTTCCGAGCCTGGACCGCGGCCGGTCTTACGGCCGAGCCGGGCCCGTCGGGCTCGCCCGGTTCGCCGGGCTCGATCGAGCTGCCGGGAACCCCCGAGATCGCGCCCGCCCCGGGCACGCCGCTCGGTGACTTCACCGCGTCCCCCGGCCACCTGCCGCTGCTCGACGCCGGCGGCGCCGCCGCGCTGGCCAGGACCGGGCTGCTGCTCGACGCCCGCGCGGCGGAGCGCTACCGGGGCGAGACCGAGCCCGTCGACCCGGTGGCCGGCCACATCCCCGGCGCGGTCAGCGCCCCCACGGCCGAGAACGTCAACGCCGACGGCACCTTCCGGCCCGCCGCCGACCTGGCCGCCCGGTTCCGCGGTCTCGGCGTCACGGCCGAGTCCGAGGTCGGCGTGTACTGCGGCTCCGGCGTCACCGCCGCCCAGCAGGCCCTCGCGCTCAACGTGGCTGGCCTCCTGGCCGCTCTCTACGTCGGCTCCTGGTCCGACTGGATCACCGACCCCGACCGACCGATCGCCACCGGCCCCGAGCTCGGCATCCCCGTCTGACCCCGCCACCATGACCGTGTGATGTCGGTTGGATCAGGGGCGGACCGACCACGCCAGTCACGACTTCGCCGCATCGTCGCCAAAAGCGAGCGTCCGCTTTCTGGCGGTTTCTCCGCGCAGAGCCGGTCGCTAGTGTGAAGGGAGCGTGCGAGGGCGCTGCCAGTCCGCGGGCAGGGATTTTCCCGCCTCGAGCAGCAGCTTCAGCGCACCAGGCAAGACCAGCCTCTTTCCGGCCGGGCAAGCGGACCTCGGCGACGAAGGAGGTTGCGATGTCCGATCGTCATTTCGAGCTGCCGGCCCATCCGGACCTGGAGTACTACCGCAAGCAGGCCAGGCACCAGCAGCGCGCGTACGCGAAGGGCGATGCGGCCGCCCTGGCCCGGGTGGCCGACGTGCTGGGCGACCGGGCCACCGGGCGATTCCTGCTCAGCGACGCCCAGTTCGCGCTGGCCCAGGAACACGGATTCCGGACCTGGGCCGAGTTCCGCGCGCACGTCCAGAGCCAGAGCACTACCGGCGACCGGCCGGTCTCCGGGCGGACGCTGATCGGATCGAGCACCTACGCCGCGCTTGCCGATGCCCTGCTCACCGACTTGCGCCGCAAC
>DATCGA010000283.1:0-3325 GCA_036509215.1 Trebonia sp. | reverse complement strand
GAGGGGATCGCCTGCGTGATCGGCGATCCCGCCTTCCGGCCGACCGCCCGAGTCCGGTCGCTCACCCCGGAGCTGGCCAAGGGACTGGAGTTCGACCTGGTCATCCTCGTCAACCCGGACGCGTTCGGGGCCGGCATCGAGGGGGCGGTCGACCGCTACGTCGCGATGACCAGGGCGACCCAGCAGCTCGTGATCCTCAACTAAGGGGTCTGGCACGCCCGCGCCGCGCGACCGTCCCGGAGGGGCTCGGGCGTCGGCGCGGCGCGGGCGTGAGCTCTACTTGGGCATCAGCACGCTGCCGATGACGTACACGGTGGCGTTGGCGGTCTGCACGTTGCCGCAGACCACGCTGGCGCCGTTGACGGTGTAGCTGGTGCCCATCATCGCCGGGCTGACGGTCGATCCCTCGAGGGTCTTGAGCGTCTTGCCCGAGGCGAGCTCGGCCGGGGTGACCCGGCCCGCCACCACGTGGTAGGTGAGGATCTTGGTCAGCTCGGCCTTGTCCGCCAGCACCGACTTGAGGGTCGAGGCCGGGATCTTGGCGAACGCGGCGTTGTCGGGCGCGAACACCGTGATGCCGGCCGCGGAGTTCAGCGTGTTCACCAGCCCGGCCTGCTTGACCGCGGTGACCAGGGTGGACAGGACCGGGTTGGCGGACGCGGCGGTCGCCACCGGGGCGGTGGCCATCCCGGTGAAGCTGCCGGCCCCCGACTTGGGCACCGAGGCGCAGCCGGAACCGAAGTCGGACGTCGTCGACGCGGCCGCGCCGGACGCGGCCGAGGCGGGCGAGGACGGCATCGGCGACGACGCCGCCGACGACGGCGTGGAGGTGGCGGAGGTGCTTGAGCTGGGCGAGCTGCTGCACGCGGCCGCGCCGACGGCCAGGCCTGCGGCGGCTACGGATGCGGCGAGGATGCGGTACTGCATGGTGACTCCTTGGATGGATGCGTCGTGTTATTCGTCTTGAGATACATAACTCATGAGGTGCTACTTGATGGGAAGCGTGCGCCGGCCAAGGGGCCGCCGGCGCACGCCGGTCAGGTCACCGTGACCACCACCGAGTCCCAGCCGGTGGCGCCGCTCGGGAACACGCCGGTCTCGCGCTGGGTCTGGACGGCGCCGGTGCCGTCGGTGGCGCGGACCTGCAGGGTGTGCAGCCCGGACGGCGCGTCCCAGACCCACACCCACTGCCGCCAGGTGTCGGTGCCGTCCGCGGCGGCCAGCTTTGCGCTGTTCCACGGCCCGTTGTCGACTTTGACCTGCACCCGGGAGATGCCGCGGTGCGGCGCCCAGGCGACCCCACCGACCGCGATCCGCCCCGGGGGGAGCTGCGCCAGCGGCCTGGGCACGTCGATCCTGGCCTCGGTCTTGATCGGCGCCTGCAGCGCGTAACCGCGCTGGGTCCAGTAGGCCTGCTGGCTGGCGAACGTCGTCACCTCGAGCTTGGTGACCCACTTGGTCGCGGACACGTAGCCGTACAGCCCGGGCACCAGCATCCGGGCCGGGAACCCGTGCTCGGTCGGCAGCGGCTGGCCGTTCATGCCGACCGCGATCAGCGCCTGCCGCCCGTCCAGGATCGTGTCGACCGCGGTGGAGATCGTCATGCCGTCGGTGCCGGTCGACAGCACCTGATCGGCGCCCCGCTGGATGCCCGCCTTCCGCAGCAGCGTCGGCAGGCTGGCGCCAAGCCAGCGCGCGTTGCCTGCGTAGGGGCCGCCGACCGCGTCGGAGACGCAGACCAGCGTCATGTCGTGCTCGATAAGCGGGAGTCGCAGCAGGTCGTCGACGGTGAGCTCGATCGGGTGGTCCACCATCCCGGTGATCTGCAGCGTCCAGTCCTGCGGCGACACCTGCGGCACTACCAGGTCGATGTCGACCCGATAGAAGCTGTTGTTCGAGCTGAAGAACGGAGTGATCCCCGAGACGTTCAGCGAGGCCCCGGCCGGCACCGGCGCTGCTGCGACGGCCGGGCGCGGCAGCCGGACCGCCGCCCGCAGCGCGGTCACGTTGAACCGGCGCAGGAGTTGCTCGCCCGCCCAACCGGTCCCCGCCGCCAGCACCGCCGCCCCGGCCCCGAGGGCGAGGAACCGCCGCCGGCTGGGCGCTTGAGCTGCCTGGTTCCTGTCCTCCAACCGGTTGACCCGCATCCCCGGCTGGAGGACAGGAAGATCTGGAGCCGCGAGGTCTGCTTGAGGATCCGCCGACCCCGCGGCCGTGAGGGCGCTCGCCCGCTCGGGCTCCATCCGGGCGGCCCGGACCAGGAAGACCATCGCCACGGCGGCGACCGCCACCCCGATCAGCGTGGGCGCGATATCCGACAGGGCCGACGAGCGGCTCACGATTGCGGCCACGCCGAGCGCGCCGAACACCACCAGCCCCGCGAGGCCGACCCAGAGCCAGCGAACGGCCAGAATCCCGATCACCGCGGCGAAGACCGCCAGCTGCACCACGATCCCGGCCAGCAGCACGTTCTTGTCGTTGCTGCCGAAGTGCGCGATCGCGAAGTCCTTGAGCGGGACCGGCGTCAGGTTGATCGCGACGCCGCCGACCGCGATCACCGGGCTGCTGAGCGGGCCGGTGATCCCGGCCACGAGCTCCGCCACCCCGAGCGCGACCGCCGCCGACAGGAGCCCGGCCAGCGCGCCCCGGCTCGCGAGCCGGAGCACGCGCCGCAGGCTGACTTGGTTCCCTCTGATCATCACGGCTTCAGTTCGGAGCGGCCAGGCCAGCAGATTGCCCGGACCCGGCTGGATCTGCGCTAGCCAGGCCCGCGGTGCTGCAATCGAATGCCGTCTGAATCACAGGCATTCTTCACATAAATGGGCACACCAGCGCTAGCCGTTCGAATTCTAATTGCATGTTTGCGGTTATGTGCGCGCCGGGTATTTCATGGTCGAGATGCCTCTCAACCGGTTCACATCACCGTTCAAGAAGATCAAAATTCAAACAGGAACAGCAGAAACAAAATGCGGTGGGGGAACGGACCGGGGCGACTCTGGTCCGAAAATAGAACCTTAGCCGGGCATGCCTTTAGAGCCGGCGGCGGTTTGTGCCGTCGGCTTCCCGGCGCGCAGCGCCGGGCGGGTTTCGGGGTTCGGCTAGCTGGCGGTGCGGGTGGTCAGCTCGCCGGTTTCGGGGTCGGCTTCGGGGTCGAGGGGCTCGATGGTGACCTTGTAGCCGAGGCGCTCGATGGCGCGGATGTGGCTGCGGGCCTGGCGGCGGGTGTCGGCTCTTTGCTCGTAGTAGCCGGTGCCGAGGTCCTGGTACTCGGCTGCGGGGTCGGACAGGAGGGCGTGGGCGATGACGAGCTGGGTCCGCATGATGG
>DATCGA010000282.1:0-5820 GCA_036509215.1 Trebonia sp. | reverse complement strand
TCTGCGGTGCGGGCCCGGCGCGATGGCCGGGTTCGCCGTGCTCGTCAGCGTCGGCCATGCCGATCTCGTGAGCATCGTCGAAGTCGGCCGCTTCGCCGATCTCGTGCGCTTCGTCGAGGTCGGCCGCCCCGTCGAACTCATCTTCGTCGTCGAACTCGTCGGTCTCGTCGAGGTAGTCCGGCGCGTCCGTCTCGCCGAGCGCGCGGAGTCCGCCGATGAGCAGCAGGAACTGGCGGATCGCGGGTTCCTTCTCGACCGGGGTGAACTTCTCGGCCGTCTCCAGCATCGCGGTGCCGGCCGTGTACCGGGGATAGTCGGTGGCCAGCGGCTTGCCGTAGGCCCTGATCACCTCGGCCTGCTGGATCACGTCGAGCGACCGGCCGGGGTGGATGAGCACGTCCACGTGCGTGAACGGCTCGAGCCGCCCGCCGAACCGGGACTTGGTCCGGCGCACGCCCTTGGCGACCGCCCGGACGCGGCCGTTCTGCCGGGTGAGCAGCGTGATAATGCGGTCCGCCTCGCCCAGCTTGTGGGTCCGCAGCACGACCCCGTCATCCCGGTACCCCTGCACGTCTCTATTGTCCCTTACCTGGAGCTCCGGAATGCCGGGTGCGGTTTTTGCACCCGGCATTCCGGACGCGCGACGTTACGCCGCCACCAGGGCCATGTTGCGGATGGGGCAAAGCAACGGTCCGTTCGAGATAAAGCTGTTGAATTTGCCTTGTGGGCTAGGCGCGACGGGAGCGGTTGACGGCGGAGACGATCGCGCGCATCGAGGCGGTGGCGGTGTTGGTGTCGATGCCGACGCCCCAGAGGACCTGGCCGCCGGTCTCGACCTCGACGTAGGCGGCGGCCTGGGCGTCGGTGCCCTCGGTCATCGCGTGCTCGGCGTAGTCGAGGACCCGCGCGTCGATGCCGACCGAGGCCAGCGCGGCGCAGAAGGCGGAGATCGGGCCGTTGCCGGTGCCCTCGACGTCCTGGCTCCGGCCGTCGACCGAGATCGCGGCGGCGAGCTTGTGCTTGCCGTCGACGACGCTTGAGGACTGGTGGCCGAGCAGCGCCACCGGCCCCGCGGCCAGGTACTGGGCGCTGAAGGAGTCCCAGATCTCGGCCGGGGTGACCTCGCCGCCCTCTTCGTCGGTGCGGACCTGGATGAACTTGGAGAACTCGATCTGCAGGCGGCGGGGCAGGTCGAGCGAGTGGCCGGTCTTCATCACGTAGGCCACGCCGCCCTTGCCGGACTGAGAGTTGACCCGGATCACGGCCTCGTACGAGCGGCCGACGTCGTGCGGGTCGATGGCCAGGTAGGGGACGTTCCAGGCGTAGTCGCCGAAGGCGACGCCGGCCGCGGCCGCCTCGTCCTCGAGCGCCTCGAAGCCCTTCTTGATCGCGTCCTGGTGCGAGCCGGAGAAGGCGGTGTAGACGAGCTCGCCCGCGTACGGGTGGCGCGGGTGGACCGGCAGCTGGTTCACGTACTCGGTGGTGCGGCGGATCTCGTCGATGTTGGAGAAGTCGATCATCGGGTCGATGCCCTGGCTGAACAGGTTCAGGCCGAGGGTGACCAGGCAGACGTTGCCGGTCCGCTCGCCGTTGCCGAACAGGCACCCCTCGATCCGGTCGGCCCCGGCCAGCACCGCCAGCTCGGCGTCGGCGACGGCGGTGCCGCGGTCGTTGTGGGTGTGGACCGAGACGCAGACGCTGTCGCGCCTGCTGAGGTGCCGGCTCATCCACTCGATCTGGTCGGCGTAGACGTTGGGGGTGGAGCGCTCGACCGTGCACGGCAGGTTGAGGATGATCTCGCGGCCCGGCTCCGGCTGCCACACGTCCATGACGGCCTCGCAGGTCTCCAGGGCGAAGTCGAGCTCGGTGTCCATGAAGATCTCGGGCGAGTACTCGTAGCCGAAGTCGGTGCCCGCCAGGTACTGCTCCGCGAACTTCATCACGTGCTCGGTGCCGGCCACCGCGAGCTGCTTGCACTCGTCGCGGTCGATCCTGAACACGACCTTGCGGAACGTCGGCGCGGTCGCGTTGTACAGGTGCACGGTCGCCCGCTTGGCGCCGGCCAGGGACTGGACCGAGCGCTCGATCAGGTCCTCGCGGGCCTGGGTGAGGACCGAGATCCGGACGTCGGCCGGGATCTTGTCGCCCTCGATGAGCTCGCGGACGAAGTCGAAGTCGGTCTGGCTTGCGCTCGGGAACCCGACCTCGATCTCCTTGTAGCCCATGGTGACCAGCAGGTCGAACATGGCCCGCTTGCGGGTTGGCGACATCGGGTCGATCAGCGCCTGGTTGCCGTCGCGGAGGTCGGTCGAGAGCCACCTCGGCGCGCGCTCGATGGTCTTGCCCGGCCAGGTGCGGTCGGGGAGGTCGACCGGTTTGAACGGCGTGTACCGATGGCACGGCATGCCGCTGGACTGCTGGACGATCGGGGATACAGGGGGATATGCGCGACTGCTCGACATTGGTGCTTGGCTTCCTTCGCGGTGAGTCTGCTTGGGCTTGAGGGCGGCCAGCGGACATGCTTAGGTCCCGCGACGAGGGAGCCAGCCTCTATAGGCCCCCGCCGCGGCCGCTAAGGAGGAGCAGCTCGTACGACATATCTAGCAAGAGCATACCGGAAAAGGGGTGGCGTTGCGCGGGGACGGCGAGGTTAGGTTGACGGCATGCGCATCGGACGAGCGGACGCACTGGACCGGGCGACGACCCAGGCCTGCTTCGAGGTACTGCGGGCGGCGGCCGGGGTCGACGACCCGGACGGGCCGCCGTGGTCGCTGCGGCGGCTGCGCGGCTGGCTCGAGCACCCGACCGACCCGAGCGAGCTCTGGATCGCCGTCGACGAGACGACCGGCGCCTGCCACGGCTGGTACCGGCTCACGCTGCCCGAGCGGGAGAACCGGGGCCGGGGCTATCTGTGGGTCACCGTGCAGCCGTCCTCGCGGCGCCGCGGGCTCGGCACCACGCTGCTGCGGCACGCGGTCGACCGGGCCGCCGCCGGGGGGCGGTCGGTGCTCGCCAGCGGGACGTCGAAGGGCACGGCCGGCCCGGCCTTCGCCACCCGCCTGGGCGCGACCGCCGGGCTGGTTGAGGCCCGGCGGGTGCTCGTGCTCGGCCGGATCCCGGCCGGCCGGGTCGCCCTGCTGCGCGAGCAGGCCGCCCGGGCGGCGGCCGGCTACTCGCTGGTGCGCTGGGACGGCCGCATCCCCGATGAGTACGTGGCGCGGTACGCCGAGCTGGAGAACGCGATGGCGGATGCGCCGCACGACGCCGGCGAGGAGAACGTCGTGTGGGACGCCGACCGGGTCCGGGCGGAGATCGACGACAATCGCGAGCTTCAGGGCAAGCGCGTCTACACGCTCGCGGCGCTGCACGACGCCAGCGGCGAGATGGCCGCGGTGACCTCGGTCGAGCCCGACCAGGACTTTCCCGCGTGGGGGCACCAGCAGATCACCGCGGTGACCCGCAAGCACCGCGGTCACCGGCTCGGCCTGCTGGTCAAGACGGCGATGCTCGACTGGCTGGCGGCGGCCGAGCCGGGGATCGAGCGCATCGTGACCTTCAACGCCGCCGCCAACGAGCACATGATCGCGATCAACGCCGAGCTCGGCTACGAGGTCCTCGAGCCGCTGGATCAGACCTACGAGCTGCCGGTCGCGAGCGCTTAACCGCGAAAAATGAGTCGCGCCGGGCGCGCCTGGCGAGGTTAGCTAGACGCCGTGCGCATTGTACGAGGGGACGCGTCGGACCGGGCGACGACTGCGGCGTGCTTCGAGATCGTGCGGGCGGCGGACGCGGTCGACGACCCCGACGGGCCGCCGTGGTCGCTGCGGCGGCTGCGCGGCTGGCTCGAGCACCCAACCGACCCGACCGAGATCTGGATCGCCGTCGACGAGACGACCGGCGCGCGCCACGGCTGGTGCGGCCTGCGGATGCCCGAGCGGGAGAACCGCGACCGGGTCAATGCGTCGGTCGAGGTCCTGCCGTCGTCGCGCCGCCGCGGAATCGGAACCGCGCTGCTGCGGCACGCCGCCGAGCGGGCGGAGGCGGCCGGGCGGTCGGTGCTCGCCAGCGAGTCGTTCCAGGGCTCGGCCGGCGCGGCGTTCGCGGCCCGCATCGGCGCGACGGCCGGGCTGGTCGAGGCCCGGCGGGTGCTCGCGCTCGGCCTGATCCCGGCCGGCCGGATCGCTGACCTGCGCGAGCAGGCCGCCCGCGCGGCGGCCGGGTACTCGCTGGTGTGCTGGGACGGCCGCACTCCGGACGAGTACCTGGCCCGGTGCGCCGAGGTCGAGAACGCGATGGCGGACGCGCCGCACGACGCGGGCCAGGAGACCGAGGTCTGGGACGCCGACCGCTACCGGGAGCAGGTCGACGACCTCCGCGAGGCGCGGGGCAGGCACGTCTACACGCTCGCGGCGCTGCACGAGGCCAGCGGCGAGATGGCCGCGGTGACGGCGGTCGAGGCCGACCCGGACAGTCCCGAGTGGGGGCACCAGCAGCTCACCGCCGTGATCCGCAAGCACCGCGGTCACCGGCTCGGCCTGCTGGTCAAGACCGCGATGCTGGACTGGCTGGCGGAAGCCGAGCCGCAGCTTGAGCGGATCGTGACCGGGAACGCCGCCGTCAACCAGCACATGATCGCGATCAACGACCAGCTCGGCTACGAGCTCATGGAGCCGTCGGCGCAGTCCTACGAGATAGCGGTGGCGGACCTCTACCGGCTGCCCGCCGGCCGGTAAGCTCTGGCCGGCGTTCTGCTCGGTCAGGGCGACCACGCCGATGGCCTGGGCCTGGGTCATGCCCAGGGCGGTGGCCAGGTGCCCGGTGGCGGCGCGCTCGGCCGCAGTCAGCGGGCCGTCGGCCAGGGCGATCCTGATCGCCTCGGCCAGGTACCACTCCCTGGCCTCGACCTGGAGCTGGCTGCCGAAGGCGACGATCTTGGGCGCCTCGCCGTCGGCCGGCCCGGCCAGGTCGGCGTCGAGGGCGGCGTCGTCGTAGCCGCGCTCGCCGGTCCCGGCCACCGCCTCGATCGCGCGGCGGCGGGCGAGCGGGCTGCCCGGGTCGCCGACCCGGAGCATGGCGACGACGAGGGCGCGCATCCCGGCCGCGAGCGAGAGCTGCAACGCGGCCGTGGTCGGCAGCTTGAGCACCTCGGTGACGTACCTGGTCTTGCACTTGCGGCACTGGACGTGCTCGCCGGTCTTGGTCAGCGGTATCAGCGGGATGAAGAACACGGTGATGAACCGCCGGCCGGCCCGGTGCCGGTACTCGCGGTCGCCCCCGCAGCGGCGGCAGAAGAACACGCCCTTCCCGAGCGTCCGGTAGACGACGCGCAGGCCCCAGAGAATGAAAGCGGGCATGTCAGTCCCTTCGGTGCGAGGTGTCCCGGCCGATCAGCGTACCGTGCGCGGCGGCCTGTCGGAATGCTTGATATACGTCTATTTCGGGATATATCGATCGAATGTTCCGCTGCTAATCGAAAACCGAATCGATCAGGCCGGTAAATGAGGTGCGCGCGTCGGCCGAATGAGATTGGCTTGGCCGATGCGCATCGACCGGTGGGATCCCGCTGACGAGACGACCGCGATGGCCTGTTACGAGGTGCACCGCGCGGCCCACCTGGCCGACGATCCGATCGAACCGCCGATGTCGGCCGGGACGTTCGGGCTGTTCCTCCGGCAGGGATTTGAGAAGACGCCGGGCGAGACCTGGGTGGCGTCGGACGACGACGGAGTCGTCGGCTTCTACCGGATCCACCTGTGGGACCTGGAGAACCTCGACCGGGCCTTCTTCGGCCCGGAGATCCACCCGTCGGCGCGCCGCCGC
>DATCGA010000281.1:0-2946 GCA_036509215.1 Trebonia sp. | reverse complement strand
GATCTGCCGTCCCCGCCCGAGGTGATCGTCAGCGCCTGCGGCGGCGCCGCCCCGATCGACACCGGGGGCATCGGTATCGACGACGGCCCGATCGCCGCCCCGCCCGGAACGGTCCCGGTGGTTCCCGGCGTTCCCGTCCCTCCGGTGGTCCCGGTGCCCGCGGTCGGCGCCCTCGACCGGCCGACCCCGCGTGAGCCGGCCGAGATGCTCACCTCCGGCTACCTCGAGCGTCTCGGCTTCAAGTACAAGCCCGCCACTCCGGCGACGATGTACAGCCATCCGACCAAGCTGGGGATGCGTCCGTGAGACCGGGTTGGGCGGCGACGGCAGTGCTCGCCCTGGGCCTGGCGCTGCCCGCCTCGCCGGCCGCCGCCGACAGTTTCACGCCGGTCCGCCTGACGATCGGCATCGCCAGCTCCACCAACGTCGGCGCGTCACTCCCGGCCCCGGTCACGGTCACCGTCTCCGCCGACCCCGGCGTCCTCGACGGGTCCGAGGGGCCGCTGCGCATCGAGGTGAAGCTGGCCGACGAATGTGGTGCGGACTTCGCCACCACGCCCGGGACGACGCTGCTCAACGCGCAGCTCGATCCGCAACCGACGACCGGTAAGGCCTACACCGCCACCGCCCGCGGCTCGGGCCGGCCCACCGCCAGTGCAACGGAGACCGTCTGCGCGTTTCTGGAGGATTCCGATGTCGGCCGCGTGTACGCCAACGACGAGTCCGACCAGGTCGACGTCGGTCCCGCCGTCCCGTCGGGCGGCGGCGGGTCGACGTCCGGTGGTGGTGGGTCCAAGTCCGGAAGCGGAGGATCCAAGCCCGGTGCCCCGCGGCGAACCGTATCTCGGCGGTGCACCGCTGCCATCCACACCTACAACGGCGCCGCCAAGGCGCTCGCCCGCGCCGAGCGCCAGCTGCGCCATACCAAGCGCCGAGCCGCTCGCCGCCGGCTACAGCGGACGATCGCCGCGGACAGGCGCACCGAGAAGCGGGACCGCACCCGCGCCCGGGCGGCGTGCGGCAGCCGGGTCAAGCTGTGAGCCGTCGCCTCGCGCTGCTGGTGGCGCTCTGTGGCCTGGTGCTCGTCACCGCGTCCGGGGCGGCCCGTCCGGCCGCGGCCTCGGCCGCTGTCCCGCCGATCCGCCACGTGTTCGTGATCGTCCTGGAGAACGAGTCCGCCGCGACGACGTTCGGCGCCGGCTCGCCCGCGCCCTACCTGGCCAGGACGCTGACCGCCGAGGGCGCCTTCCTGCCCAACTACTACGGCGTCGGGCATGAGAGCAACGACAACTACATCGCGATGATCAGCGGGCAGGCGCCCAACGCCCAGAACCAGGCCGACTGCCAGGTCTTCGACGACTTTGAGCCGGGAACGATTGGCGCCTACGGCCAGGCGCAGGGAAGCGGCTGCGTGTATCCGACGACCGTGCCGACGATCGCTTCCCAGCTGACCGGCGCCGGCTTCACCTGGCGGGACTACAACCAGGACATGGGGGCGACCCCCGCCCGGGAGTCATCGGTGTGCGGTCATCCCGCGGTCAACAGCCGCGACGGTACCCAGTCGGCCACCGCCCAGGACGAGTACGCCACCCGTCATGACCCGTTCGTCTACTTCCACGCCATCATCGACGACACGACACTCTGCGACGACAACGTCGTCAATCTCGACGAACTGCCCCAGGATCTGGCGACGGCGTCGGCGACCGCCAACTACACCTTCATCACGCCCGATCTCTGCGACGACGGGCACGACTCGCCGTGCGCGGACGGCCAGCCCGGTGGCCTGGCCCAGGCCGACACGTTCCTGAAGACCTGGGTGCCACGGATCACCGCGTCGCCGGCGTTCCAGCAGGACGGCCTGCTGATGGTCACCTTCGACGAGGCGGCGACGTCGGACACGAGCTCCTGCTGCGGCGAGATCGCCGGGCCCGGGAGCCCCGAGCCGGGCATCAACGGCCCCGGCGGCGGCCGGGTCGGCGCCGTGCTCCTGTCACCGTGCATCGCGCCCGGAACCGTGTCGAACACGCCGTACAACCACTACACGATGCTCGGCAGCGTGGAGAACCTGTTCGGCCTCTCCCACATCGGCTATGCCGGCTTGCCCGGCGAGACCTACTTCGGCTCCGACGTCTACACCCGCGGCTGCAGCGGTGGCGCGACCAGCGGTGGTGGCGGTGGTGGCGGCTCCGGCTCGCCGCCGACGCCGCGCCCCGGCTGTCCACTGGCCACCGGCCGGCTGAGCGGCACAACGCTCGGGCGGGTGCGGCTCGGATTCACTCGGGCCCGGGCCCGCCGCGCCTACACCCACAGCTCCGATCGGGGCCGCCGCTACGAGGACTTCTTCTGTCTGACCCCGACTGGGGTGCGCGTCGGCTACGCCTCAGCCAAATTGCTCGGCCTGCTCCCCCGCCACGAGCGCGGGCGGTTCCGCGGCCGGGTGGTGTGGGCCTCGACGTCGAGTCGCTTCTACTCGCTGCGCGGCATCCGCCCCGGCGCGTCCCTCGCCACCGCGCGCAAGGTCCTTCGGGTCGGTGCGCCTTTCCACGTCGGTCTGAACCGGTGGTACTTCGCACCGGACGGCGCCTCGACCGCGCTGCTCAAAGTTCGCCACGGCATCGTGCAGGAGATCGGGATCGCCGACAAGGCGCTCACCCGGCGACGCGGGCCAAGCGCGCGTTCGTCACCAGCTTCTCCTAGATCGGCACCGGCACGGGCTGGTCCCCAGGGGGTCAGCGCCGGCGCTCCGGGTTCACTCGTCGGTGGGGCGCCGAACCGGCACCGGCTCGGCCGTACTCGGCTGCCCGTTGGGCTCGGCCAGCGTGCCGGCATCGAGCTCGGGGGTCGCGGCGGGCGCGATCTCCGCCGCCCGCGCCGCCCGCGCCGCGGTCCGCGCCTCCATCGCGTCTCCGCCGGACCGGTCGAGCGCGTCGAGCGTCGACTTGATCA
>DATCGA010000280.1:0-14386 GCA_036509215.1 Trebonia sp. | reverse complement strand
GGACCTCGGGATGACTGTCGCTCAGCTGGCTGTCGCTGGGCTGACCGTCGGGCACCTGAACGTGCGTGACGATGCGAGCGGCCATCGGCGGCGGCGGCGCGGGCGCGGGCTGCACGGCCGGCAGGGCCATCACCGGCGGCGGCGTCTGCGGGTCATGCCCGGCTGATTCGGGGAGCGGGCCGATGATGCAGTTGAGCACCTGGGAGTTCGGGATGGAGAGCACGCCGGTGCTGCTGGCGATGCGCACGTAGGTGATGCCGACCTCGACGATGGTGCCGCTGACCTGGCCGCCGAGAGCACCGGCCTGCAGCCGGATCCCGTCGCCGACTCGGAACGGGTGGGCCAGCATCAGCACGATGCCCGCGAACACGTTGGACAGCGACTGCTGGGCTGCGATGCCGACGAAGACGCTGCCCAGCGCCCCGCCGATGAGGAGTTGGCTGATCGGGATGCCGAGCAGGGCGAGTGTGGTCAGCAGCGTGGCGACGGCGCCGATCAGTACGATCGCGTACCGCACGATCGCGGCGTGCGAGGGTCCGGCGGCCGGTTCGAGCACCGTTTGGGCCTTGCTCGCGAGATCGAGGGTGGCCACGCTGGCGAGCGCGCAGAACACCACCGCCAGCCCGATGGCGAGGATCTGCTTGGGGACGTCATGGGGGCCGAGGAAGTGCTGGAAGCTGTTGTGCGCCCACCCGGAGGCGGCGGCCGCGCAGATGGCGAGGAGGAGGGCGATGATCGCCTTCCACGGCCTCGTCTTGGCCCTCACTTTGGCGACCTGTGTCGACAAGTCAAGCTGCGGCCCGTCTGGCAAGTGCATAGGCCCGACCCTACCGGCCAGAAACTACTGTGGCCGGCGGGATCGGGCCTCACGTGGGACTTGTCACGCCGCACTGGGAAGCGTGCGGGATCGGGTCGTTAGGAGATGAGCGGCTTGCCGACGGGCAGCTGGATCTTGCCGCCGATGCCGGCCGAGAGGCCCGCCGCAGAGGTGTACCAGGCGACCAGCGCGGTCACCAGGCCGAGGTAGCCGCCGACCTGGCTGAGGCCGGCGCTGCTGGAGAAGTTGCCGATCGCGAGGAAGATCTCGGTCAGCTGCAGGAACAGGAAAACGCCGAAGACCGCCAGGTTCACCTGGGTGGCCATCAGCAGCATGTAGAGGTTGAAGATGGCGAACGCCATCAGGATCCAGCCGAGGTCGTGACCGGTGGAAGCCGTTCCAGTGACCCGGATCCAGACGAACAGGCCGATCCAGAAGGCGCCGTACGAGGAGAACGCGGTCGAGGCGAATACGTTTCCCCTTCGGAATTCCCACATGCCGGCGAGCAACTGGACGAGGCCGCCGTAGGCGAGGGCGTACCCGAGGAAAGCGGTGCCTGCCGAGTTGCCGTTGGTCCAGTGCGCGTTGGCGGCAGACAGGAGGAAGGTGGTAAGTGCGAACGCTGCCAGGCCGAGCGGACCCGGGTCCGCGATGCCCGGCAACGGCGCCGCAGGTTGAACTGCCGGTGTTACTTCGCGGTCTTCACTGACGCTCATAACGTTCCTCCGAAGTCGACCAGCGCCTGGCGACCTTTCCGCCGGGCTGGAATTGTTTCCGCCTTTAGCGTAACTCGGACGTAACGCTCCCGCGATAGCCGGCAATGCAAGAAATTTTGGAGATGTGAGTGAACAGCGATGCCTCTGTTACGTTGTGCCTCCACCACAATACGGTTTGTGGCTGGACGCGAAGTTTACGGTCCGTTCGGAAAATCGGTCTTTGTCTATTTATCTCCCCGATGACAAGGGGGGACTTCACGACGACGTGACCGGTGGCCGGTTGTCGGCCAGGAACGTGGACAGACCGGCCCTGGTGGCCAGCACAATTATCCGATCGCCCGCCTCCAGGTGGCGGGAGCGGCGGGGCGACCAGTCGTAGCGAAGCTCCCCCCGGCTCTGCAGCGCGAGCACCCGGGAGAGCCGGTCCCGCTCGAGGACGGCCAGCGTCTGGCCCGCGATCCCGGCGCCGGGCTCTACCCGGACATCGGCGATCAGCAGCACGTGCCTGCCGACCGCGATGGTGCGCAGCACCTTGTGCTCGAGCATCGCCGCCGCGAAGGTCGGCGCGGCCAGGTACGAGACGGACCGGGACATCACGTTGCCGACCGTCCGCTGCACGCGCCCGGCCAGATCGTCATCGAAGAGCCTGAGCACGACCCGCAGCTCCTCGCCGCGCATCGCCCTCGCCTGCAGGGTGGTCTCCAGGTTGACGATGTCGTTGTTGGTCACCGAGATCACCGCGATGGCGCCCTTGATGCCGGCCTGCCGGAGCGTCTTCTCATCGCAGGAGTCGCCGATCACCACCGGCAGCCGGTGGTTGCGGGCGAACGCGACGCCGCGGGCGTTCTGGTCCTGGTCGATCAGGACCGCGTGGAACCCGAGGTCGTAGAGCCCGCCGAGGACTCGAACGCCGACCTCGCCGCCGCCGACCACGATCACGTGCCCGTCGCCGGCCTTGGGCTCGCCCCGGATCCTCCCGGTCAGCCGTGCGCCGACGATGAGCGCGGTGACCACCGGGAGCAGCGCCATCCCGTCGGCCGTGAGGAGCACCTGGGCCACCTTCTCGGTGCCGTGGTCGGTGGTGTTGGTCAGCGCGGATCCGGTCAGGTCCATGATCCCGAGGTAGGCCATGTTGCCGACGTCGTAGCCGGCCGAGGCGAGCAGGGCGAGTCCGGAGATCGCGACCGCGAGCAGGACCGCGAAGATGGCGGCGAACTTGTTGGTGGCGATCTGGCGGCCGAAGCCGCGCACTGCCCGCCGAGGGTGCCGCCAGGACCAGCGGGCCAGCCGGGCCGTGTTCTCGGCCAATCGGAGGACCGCGTTCCTGGCGGCCAGCACCGGGTGGCGCTCCCGGGCGGCGACGTCGCGCGGGGTGCCGTCGGCCACGGCGAGCACCAGGTCGGAGTCGTCGCGCACGTCGTCGGGAGGGACGAGCTGCGCGGCGACGTCCGGGTCGTCGCTGACCGCCAGCCCGCAGATCACGTGGCCGGCCGGGACGTTCCCGCGTCCGGCCACGTACAGAGTCTGGCCGGTGACCCGCACGTGACTAGGCGCGATCTCGCCGAGGGCGGCCGCGACCAGCGCGGGCCCGGCCAGCTGGCTGCTCGACAGCACCGTGCAGTCCCGCAGCAGGCCGGTGATGTGGTCGCCGAGGCGTCGGTTGTCGGCGCCGACGACGATGCGCAGCTCGGGGTTGAGCTCCTGGGCCCGCAGCGCGGCGTGGAAGTTGGCGAGATCGTCCCAGCCGACCATCGCCGCCGCCCGGGCGGTCGCCACGCCCGCCTCGCGGAGCGCGCCGCTGGTGAGCTCCGCCCGCTCGAGCACGGTGATCCCGGAAATTGCGGCGATTCGAGGGCCGTTGTTCTGCAGTCGGCCGGGGATGATGACCACGACCGACTCGTGGTAGCGGTGCGTGAGTTCTCTAATGAGGCGGTAGGCCAGCGGAGTGTCGCCGCAGACGATGAGATGGTTCCCCGGGGAGAGGTGCGCGGAGGGCGCGGGCATGGCCTAGATCATATTGCCACGATGATACTGAAGATCAGCCTTGTAGTATGGAAAGGGCCTGCCTCCGAGGGGAAGAGTGCCCATGGCCAGTGATGACCCGATCCGCGCGTCGGATGCCGACCGTGAGGTCGTGGTCGCCACCTTGCGGGAGGCGTACACGGCCGGGCGGCTCAACCTGGATGAGTTCGACGAGCGCACGACGGCCGCCTACGAGTCCAAGACCTGGGGTGACCTGCGGAAGCTGACCGCTGACCTGCCGTCGCAGCCGATACTCGGCGGCGACGTCCCCGGCCGTCTTTTCCACTCGGCCGTGTCGGAGCCCAGGCTGCCGTCGCATCCGTCCCGGGCGCCACTGCCGACGCCATCCCCGAGTCGGCGCGGCAGCCCGATGCCGTTCCTTATCCCGCTGATCGTGTGGATCATCCTGGCGATGCACAACGCCTCGGGGAGCGGTGCCGCCGTGGTGGTCGCGCTGCTGGTGGGCACCGTGGTGCTCATGTCCGCCGTCCGGCGGCGCTGAGTTCCGTCTCGTCGGTAGCTGTAAATACGGTAACGGCCGACACAGGGCGCAAAGCTACTCTTGTAAAGTCGTTGCGATGCCTCTCAACGACCCCATCGCCCAGCCTGAGACCGCCGACGCCGGTCCCGTAATCTCGCCGGCGCCCGTGCGGCCCGGCCGCTGGCAGGGTCTGCGGCTCGGCGCGAGCGGGGTGTTGAGAGCAAACCGCCCGTTCACCATCGTGGTGGTCGCCGCCGCGCTGCTGCGGCTGATCGTGATGCTCGGCTACCCGCCGGCCATGTTCTTCAACGACAGCTTTAACTATCTGACGGACGCCTACACCAAGACGCCCGACGCGGTCCGCAGCGACGGGTACCCGCTCTTCCTCTACCTGCTGCTTCCGTTCCACAGCCTGAACGTGGTCACCGGGCTGCAGGCGCTGATGGGGCTGGCGATGGGCGTCGGGATCTACGCCGTGCTGCGCCACCGGGGGCTGCCGTGGTGGGGCGCGACCATCCCGGCGCTGCCGGTGCTGTTCGACGTGTTCGAGCTCCAGATCGAGCACCTGATCGCCGCCGACGTGCTCTTCTACAGCATCGTCACCCTGGTGCTGGTGCTGCTGTGCTGGTGGGATAGGCCGCCGCTGTGGGTCGCGGTGCTTGTCGGCCTGGCAACCGGGTACGCGACCACCGTCCGGACGGTGGGGGAGCCGCTGCTGATTCTCGTGGTAGTTGGCATGCTGCTGCGGAAGATGGGGTGGCGCCGGGTAGCAGCCACCTTTGTGGCTGGAATCTTGCCGATCCTTGGCTACATGGTCTGGTTCCACTCCGATACGGGCAAGTACGCGCTGAGCGAGTCGACCGGGACGTTCCTCTACAGCCGCGTGCAGTCCTTCGCCGACTGCGGCCGGATGGACCCCTCGGCCAAGCTGCGCGTGCTCTGCGACCCGCGTGCCCTGGCGGACCGCCCGTCGTCCCAGGAGTACCTCTGGTCCAACGACACGCCGCTGGCGGCGCTGACCGGGACCAATAACGCGAACCGGTTCACCCCGCAGATCAACTCGCTGACGATGAAGTTCGCGGAGCGCGCGATCGAGAAGCAGCCGCTCGACTACGTCCGAGCGGTAGCCATGGACACGCTGCGGACATTCCGCTGGACCCGGGAGGGCACCAACGACACTGGCAGCAGCTCGGCCGGCAACCTGGAGGGATCCGGGTCGAAGTTCCGCTTCGAGTCGGCGGGCGAGGAGTCGGCCATCGAGGCGACCCCGGGCTGGGTGACGAAGGATCCGGCCAATGCGCACGCGGCCCGCGACTTCGGCGGCGCCAGCTACGGCGAGCTGCGGGTCGTCCAGCCCTGGTCTGACCTGCTTCGCGGCTACCAGAAGGTCTTCTACCTGCGCGGCCCGTTCGTGTTCCTGTTCGTGCTGGCGGGCGCGGTGGGCGTCTGGCTCGGCATCCGCCGCCGGACGCGCGTCCCCGGCACCGGCTGGGGCGGTCTTGGGTTGCTCCCGTGGGGGGTCGGCGTCGCGCTGATCGTGCTTCCCCCGATGACGGCCGGATTCAGCTACCGCTACGTGCTGGCCGCCGTCCCGGCGGTATGCCTGGCGGCCGGCCTCGCCTTCTGCGGCCGAGGCTCGCTGGTTACCTGGCTGCGCGGCCTCCGAGGGGCGAAGAACGAGCCTGCGTCCTCTGAGTCGGCCTAGCCCGGAAGCAAGGAAGACAGAGCGGAGCTGACTCCCATGCCGGAGCAGTTGGTTTCCGATGCCGATCACCTCGCGTTGTCTCGGCTGGTCGAAGAGATCTCCTGGCGGATCGATCACGGCCGGGCCGACTCCGTGTGGGAGCTCTTCGTGCCGGACGGCGTCCTCGCCACCAGCGGCGCGCCGCTGGTCGGTCACGATGCCATCCGCGCCTGGGGCACGGCGCGCGTCGCCTCCGCCGCCCGCACGCGGCACATCGTCTCGGGCATGCGGTTCACCGACGGCGGCGACGGTCGTGCCACGGGCAGCACGCTGCTCACCGTGTTCATTCACGAGGGTGACGGGCCCGGCCCGGCGATCCCATCGGTCGTCGGTGAGGACACCGATGAGTTCGTGCGTACCAACGCGGGCTGGCGATTCGTTTCGCGCACGTTCGAGGTCCTATTCGGCTGAGCCGGTGTTCCGCCTCACCTCAGTCATCACCTTCGCATCAAGAGTTCGATTAGATGATCTCCAAGTAAATAAATAAGAAAATAATCTCGATTCCAGGTTGTCTGCGCACCCGGGTTGTCGGTGCCCGGTGATAGCGTTCAAATATTAGAACGTGTATTCCAAGATCAACTTGGGGGAGCTCATGGGGCGGCAGCCGGGCGAGGGGAGCGGGGCGGGCGAGGAGCCCGTCCCGGACCCCGGCGCGTCCGGCGGCGACGCCACCCCAGGCCCGGGCCTGCCCGGCGGCGACGCGCCCCCGGACCCCGGGCTGGCCGGGTTCGCGAGCGGCGGCGCGTGGGACTCGGCGGTGCCGTCGGCGGCGCTGGCGGCGGCCCTGGAGGGGGCGGCGGGGGAGGGCTGGCGGTGCGGGGGCGGGTCGCGCGGGGAGCTGGTGGGGGCGGTGCGGGCGGCGGCGGCGCTGGAGTCGTGGGCGTGCGCGGCCAAGCTCGGGGCAGATCAAACCCCGTCCGGCCGCACCTACACCCAAGAACCCAAACGCGACCCAGCCTGAATTGCCCGGATAACGGCGCGGACTTGGTCGCTAGGCGGGGCAGCCAGTGCTTCTCTCACTAGCATTCGACCGTTCGAATCGCGGGCAGGATGATCCGCTCAATCCACTTGCTGACGTGGCCGTGGCGATCAATCCCGTTGGCGAGCGACAGTTCGGCGTGAATCTGATCGGGGGTGACGTGATAGAGAAGAAGCCAGGTAGCCAGCTCGCCGCCGTCGTCCGCAACGCCCCACCGCGTTTCGCCGAGGAGCAGGTCGGAGAAGTCGAACGCAAGCTGGATATTGCGGCCGACTGCCCGAACCGTCTGGATGCCCTTGGCGTACTTAGTCGACGGGCTGCCGTCGGGGTGGCCGGTTACGGCGTCCCCGGTCGTTGCGACGATGGCGAAGTCCCTGGTTGGGCTGATCGTCCTCGGCAGCCCCTTCGGGTTGTCGTACCACCAGCCGCGCTCGACCAGGCGTGACCGGAGCAGTTCGTTGGTCTTCCCCCAGCGGGCCAGCCCTGCCATCATCGGCGGCGCCAGCGGCGTCCACACCCGGGCCTCCTTATCCGCGCAGATCAGGGGGCTGATTAGGTCCGCTGCGGTGAGGGCGAGCTCAGCTAGGCGCTTCGCGGCGGCCGCGTTCTCGTGCACGACCGGCTCCATCCGCACCTCCAGGTTCCTCAACCTGGATACGGCCGGTGACGCAGAGTGGTTCACCGGTCTCGGGCGCCAATCTCCCTCAGGGGTGGGCATGGAGGAGGCGGGCAGGCGGTGAGGCCTTGACCTGGATATGTATATTATTTTCCTAAATGGAACAGAGAAGGTAAGTTTAGGACATGACGTCCGTCGCCTCCTTTCGCCTCGTCGTCGCCGATCGTCTCGCCGCCTCGCGCCATGCCGCGCGGCTGCTAGCCGACGAGCTGGCGAGCCCTCGGCCGGTTCTCGGGCTGGCCACCGGTTCAAGCGTCGAGCTTGTCTACGAGGAGCTGGCGAGGCTGGTATCGGCCGACCCGGCCCTGCGTGCTGCGATCAGGGGAGCACATGGATTCGCGCTCGACGAATACGTCGGCCTTCCTGCGGGAGACCCCAACAGCTACCTGGCAACCCTGGAACGTCAGATGGCCATCCCGGCCGGACTGCCGCTCGACCGCCTGCACGTCCCCGCTGCGTCGATCGCGAAAGACCCCGGCCGCTACGACAAGCAGATCAGCGCCGTTGGTGGCGTGGCCGTCCAGCTTCTCGGCATCGGCGGCAATGGGCACATCGGCTTCAACGAGCCCGGCTCACCGCTGGACGCCGGCACCCGGCTCATCACCCTGGACGAGCGCACTCGTCGGGACAACGCGCGTTTCTTCGCCAGCCTGGCGCAGGTGCCCGCCCAGGCGATCACCCAGGGGATCGGCACGATCATGCGTGCACGGCGGCTGGTGCTGCTCGCCTTCGACAGGCAGAAGGCGGAGATTCTGGCGGCCGCGCTGACCGGCCCGGTCACCCAGCAGCTGCCGGCCTCGGCCCTGCAGCGCCACCCCGACGTCATCGTGCTGGCCGATCCCGACGCGGCGAGCCTGCTGCCCGCCTGAGCCCAGGGCTTCGATCACGGCCGGGCCCCGGGCTTCGATCACGGCCGGGCCTCTGGGTCCACGGCCGCGATCAGGGCCGGGTGGCCTCCTCGAGTAGCTCGAGCAGGTGACGGTACGGCTTGCCGGTCGCGCGGGTCATGCCGATCTCGCACGTGCGGTTAACGGAGGCGTAGGCGGTGAAGGACCGGCCGGCCAGGGCCGCGGCCTCTGCCCGGGTGGCGGACGCCGTCAGCTCGGGATGGAGCATGCCCCGGTCACCCGCGAACGCGCAGCAGCCCCAGTCGTCGGGAATCACCGCCTCGTCACTGATGGCCTCGGCGATGCGCCGCATCGGCCCGGTGACGTCAAGGTGCTCAGAAGAGCAGGTGGGATGCAACGCGACCGACTCCAGCTTGGCGGTCACGGTAAGGCGGGGCAGCAGAACCCGCTCGGCGAAGCCGACGGCGTCGACCACGTCAAGCTCACTGCCCCGGGCCATCGCCAGGAAGCCCTCCGTGCACGAGACGCCATCCGAGACCACGGGGAGCCGACCGCCGTCGGTAGCCCGCAGCAGCGTCGGCCGGGCGCTTTCCGCCATGGCGCGGTGGCCGCGCAGCAGGCCCTTGGAGGTCCATGGGGTACCGCAGCACATCGCGTCGATCCCGTCAGGCACCGTCACCTGCACACCCGCACGGTCGCAGAGCGCGAGGAACGCCTCGCGCACCCCTAGGGAGGCGTCCGCCGGGCCGAACAAGGCTCCGATGCAGGACGGCACGTACACGGCGACCGGCTCCCGGGCTGACCGGGGACGGCGCGCGGTGCCTCCCGCGGGTAGGCCCGCGTCGTAGCGCGGAACGCGGTCGGCGCCGAGGGCGGCCCGGGCGGCGCGGGTCGCCAGACCCGCCACCGGCGGCAGCGCCTTCGCGGTGCTGAGCGCGAGCGCGCCGGCCCGGGTGGCCGCGCCCCAGTGCCTGGCCGCCCCCGTCCAGCCGGCGGAGGCAAGCGGGCCGCCGCGCCCGGCCCGCAGCCGTTTCACGAGTTCGCCGGTGTTGATGCCGACCGGGCAGGCGGTCGCGCACATTCCGTCGGCGGCGCAGGTGTCGAGGCCGTCGTAGCCGTAGTCGCGGTCCAGTTCCCGCACCAGCCCGAGGTCCCCGGCGAGCCGGGCACGCTCACGTTCCCGGCGTAGCACGATCCGCTGGCGGGGGGTGATCGTCAGGTCCTTGCTTGGGCAGACCGGCTCGCAGTAGCCGCACTCCACGCACCGGTCGACCTCGTCTTCCACGGTGGGGGTGACCTTCAGGTGCGCAAGCGGAGCGCGGGGATCCTCGTGCAGCAGCACACCCGGATTCAGCAGCATCCCCGGATCAAGCTGCCGCTTGAGGTCGACCATGACTTGGTACAGGTCGTCGCCGAACTGGCGCCTGACGTACGGGGCCATGATCCGCCCGGTGCCGTGCTCGGCCTTCAGCGTGCCGCCGTGCCCGAGCACCAGGTCGACCATGTCGTCGGTGAAGGCGGCGTACCGCTCGCGCGAGCGCGGATCGTCGAAGCGCTCGGCGAGCATGAAGTGAATGTTGCCGTCCTTGGCGTGGCCGAAAATCACGCTGTCGTCGTAACCATGCGCCGCGAACAGGGCACTCAGCCCTTCGCAGGCAGGCCGCAGCCGATCGACCGGGACGGCGACATCCTCGAGCAGGGCGGTCGTGCCCGACGGCCGGCTCTCCGCGACGGCGGCGTACAGGCCCTTGCGGATGTGCCACAGGGCGTCACGTCGGCCCTGGTCGTCGCTGAGGGCAGCCGGCTGGGCGAGCGGCAGCCGTCCGGTGACCTCCCCCCACTCAGTGCGCCTGGCCGCGAGGGCCTCCTGCGTTTCCTCCCGGTATTCCACCAGCAGGGCGGCATGGTCACGGACGTCAAGGGCCAGCAGCGTCTCGTCCGCACCCGGGTCCCGCTGAGCGACGCGCAGGGAGGCCGCGTCGAGCAGTTCAACGGTCGCTGGTCCGGAGGCGACCAGGCCCGGCAGCGCGCCGGCCGCGTCCCGCAGCGACCCGAAGTAGAGCATGCCGGTGGTGACGTGCGGCTTGACCGGCACCGTGCGCAGCACCGCTTGGGCGACGAAGGCGAGCGTGCCCTCGCTGCCGACAATGAGGTGGAGCAGGATGTCGACCGGGCGGTCATAGTCGGTGAAGGCGTTCAGCCCGTAGCCCATGGTGTTCTTGATGGCATACTGGCGGCCGATCGTCTCGACGGACTCCGGGTTGTCGCGCACCCGGTCGCGTAGGGCGGCCAGGCCCGCCCACAGCCCCGGCTCGCGCTCCTGCAGTTGCCGGTCGGCGTCGGGGGCGCCGGTGTCGAGCACGGTGCCGTTCGGCAGCACCAGCACGGCTGACTCGATGGTGTTGTAGACGTTGAATTCCGTGCCGCAGGACATGCCGCTCGAGTTGTCGGCGATCACTCCGCCCATCGTGCAGGCGGCCTCGCTGGCCGGGTCTGGTCCCAGCCGCCGCCGGTGCCGGGCCAGCCGCGCGTTGACCTGCCGCACGGTCGCGCCGGGCTGCACGCGCACCCGTCGGCCCTGGTCGAGGACCTCGATGTCGCGGAAGTGCCGACGGGTGTCGAGCAGCAGCGCTTCCGTCGATGCCTGCCCGGACAGGCTGGTGCCGCCGGAGCGGAAGCTGACCGGCAGGCCCTGCTCGCGCGATAGCCGCATGAGGGCGGCCAGATGGGCCGTGCCGGTGACGGTGACCACCCCGGCCGGGATCATCCGGTAGTGCGAGGCGTCGTGGGCGAAGGCGAGCCTGTCGGCCGCGCGTACCCGGAGGGTCCCCGGCCCGAGCCGTTCAAGGAGGGTGACGAGATGAGTGTCGATGGCCGGTGCGCGCATGATGCCGTCGTCTCAGGCGGCCGTGAGGCTCTGGCCGGGGATGGCGGCGATGAGCTGCCTGGTGTACTCCTCGCGCGGCGCCCGGAAGATCGTGTCCGGGTCTCCGCTCTCGACGATCTTCCCCGCGTGCATCACGTACACCAGGTGCGACACCTGGCGGACCACGGCCAGGTCGTGACTGATGAAGAGGTAGGACAGGCCGAGTTCGGACTGCAAGGAGACCATCAGCTCGAGGATCTGCTGCTGGACAAGCACGTCGAGGGCGCTGACGGCCTCGTCCATGACCACCAGCTCCGGGTTGAGCGCGAGCGCGCGGGCAATGGCGACCCGCTGACGCTGGCCGCCGGAAAGCTCGTGCGGGTACCGGTCGGCGAAGGAAACGGGCAGGGCAACCTTGTCGAGCAGATCGGCCACGTCCTTGCGGCGGCTGGCGCTGTCGCCGATCTTGTGCACCCGTAGCGGTTCGACGATGACCTGCCCGATCGTGTAGTGGGGATCGAGCGATGCGTAAGGATTCTGGAAGACCGGCTGCACGGACCGGCGGAAGGCCAGCAGGTCCTTGCCGCGCAGTCGTGACACGTCGGCGCCGCGGTAGCGGACGGTCCCGCCGTCCGCCTGCTCCAGGCGCAGCGCCAGGCGAGCGGTGGTGGACTTCCCCGAGCCGGACTCGCCCACGATCGCGACGGTCTGCCCGCGGGTGATGGCGAGGTCAACCCCGTCGACGGCCATCAGCGGCTCGGAGCGGCCGCGGATCCGGTATTTCTTGACCGCGCCGGTGACCTCGAGCAGCACCTCGGGCTCCGCCCCGGCGGCGTCGGCCGCGCGAACGGGCGCGATCTTGGCGCTCGCCATGCCGGGGGCGGCGGCCAGCAGGCGGCGGGTGTACTCGTGCTGCGGGCTGGCGACGAGCTCGGCCGCCGGGCCGAACTCGACGATCTCGCCGCGGTGCATCACCGCGACCCGGTCCGCCCGCTCGGCCGCCAGGCCGAGGTCGTGAGTGATCAGCAGCACGGCCGCGCCCAGATCAGAGGCAAGCTGCCCCATCTGGTCGAGGACCAGCCGCTGCACGGTGACGTCGAGGGCCGAGGTGGGCTCGTCGGCTAGCAGTACCTCCGGCCGGCAGGCCAGCGCCATGGCGATCAGCACCCGCTGGCGCATGCCGCCGGAGAACTCGTGCGGGTACTGACGAAACCGCGCCTCCGGGTCGTCGATGCCCGCCTGGTCGAGCAGCCGGATTGCCTCGTCCCTGGCCGCCTGCCCGCGCGCACGGCCGTGCACCTCGAGGGCCTCGACGATCTGGGCGCCGATCCTCATCACCGGGTTGAGGTTGGTCATCGGGTCCTGGGGGACCAGGCCGATCCGGTTGCCGCGGATGGCGGTCATGGCCTTCTCGCTTGCGGCGGTGATGTCGAGATCGCCAACGGTGATGGTGCCGCCGGTGATGCGGCCGTTCTCGGCCAGCAGCCGGTTCACGGAGGCGGCGAGGGTCGATTTTCCCGAGCCGGATTCGCCGACGATCGCGACGGTCTCGCCGGCCGCCACGTCGAGGCTGACATGGCGGACCGCTTCCACCTCGCCCCGAGAGGTGGCGAAGGCGACGCTCAGGTCGCGGATGGTCAGGACCGGCTCGCGGGCGGGAGCGGGGGAGATCTCGGTCATAGTTCCTCGGCGGGGGTCGCGTGGGTACTGGGAAGCTCGAATGCCTGCATGGCGGCGTCGAGCAAGACGGACTGGATGTCGGCGCCGGCCACCAGCTGACTGACATCGGCCCTCGGGCCGTCGGCGGGAATGGGCCCGAGGGTGCCGTACAGGCGCATCGCGCCGCCGGCGACGACGAGCTCATCCTCGAGCCCGAAGGCGAAGTAGGTGCCGGTGAAGCCGCCGTGGTGCAGCACGGTGCGGACGGAGCCGCCGAGCTGGACGCGGGCACGGCGGAAGCCGGCCGCCTGCTCGGGATGGACGGGGACGGGAGCCGCGAAGCGGGTGAGGATCGGCGCGGGGACGAAGTCGCCGCCACGCACGGCGGCGCCTAGGCGCAGCAGGTCGTCGACCGTGGCGAACAGGCCGGCATGGCCCGCGACGCCGCCGAGCGCGTGCGCGGCGTTGCCGTCGTTGACCTCCCCGCGCAGCGGGCGGTTCCGCCAGCCGGGGAACTGACCGGCTGTGAACGGCACCGGATAGGGCCGGCCGGTGGCGACCATGCCGAACTCGTAGGCGTCGCTGTCGGCGCTGGCCGCCGCCGCATCGGCGGGCACGGGCCCGTAGCGGGCGGCCAGGCCGAGCGGCTCCGCGACCAGCTGCCGGAACGCGTCCGCAAGGCCAAGGCCGGTCACGCGTTCGACTAGGTGGCCGGCCAGGATGAGGCCAAGATCGGAGTAACACCACGCCGTGCCCGGCTGGCTGGCGAGCGGCAGGAGCTGGACGCGCTCGAGCGCGTCCTCGCGGTCGCCCGCTTCGCAGTACACCGGCCACCACGGCGGCAGGCCGGCGGTATGGGTGAGCAGGTGCTCGACGGTGACGTCGTCCTTGCCGCCGCCGCTGAACGACGGAAGGAACCGGCGGGCGGGCGCCTGCAGGCGCAACTGCCCGTCGGCCACCAGAAGCATGATCAGCGTGGTGGTGGCGGCGATCTTGGTGACCGACGCCAGGTCAAGCAGCGTCTGCCTGGTCATGGGCTCGCCCGGCAGGCCGTCGGCGGGCCGCTGCGCCCAGCCGCCTTCGGCCACGGTCGTGCCCGCGGCGGTGCGCACGCCCGCGATGGCGCTGGCCGGGTGGCTTCCTGCGCGGCCGAGCGACAGCAGCCGCTCGACGGCGGAGGTCATCAGGTTCACCCCGTGGCCCCCTGGTCGGTGGGCCCGGTGATGCTCAGCGCGGTCGGCCAGTCGGCCAGGCGGCTGCCCAGCGGCAGGCGGCCGTCGGCGGCCGGGGTGATGCGGCCGAGGACGCGCGGCCCGGCCGCGCCGGTGCAGCTGGGCACGTTGCCCGGCAGCCCGTGCGCGGTCGCCCAGCCGATGAGGGCGAAGGCGACGGCCTCCTTGACGTCGGCGGGAACGCCGAGCCGGTCGGTGGTGAGCACGTCGACGCCGGGCAGCAGCTGCGCGAGGCGGCCCATCAGAACGGGGTTACGCACGCCGCCACCGGCGGCGACGAGTACCTCGACCTTGGCCTCCGACACCGCGCTAGCCACGGTCACGGCGGCCAGCTCGGTCAGCGTGG
>DATCGA010000279.1:0-8092 GCA_036509215.1 Trebonia sp. | reverse complement strand
GGCGGAGCGCCAGGTTGACCTCACCGATCTTCCCGACGGCCTCGCGCCCGCCTCCGGCCCGCAGGTGATCCGCAGGCGGCTGGCGGGCGGCGTCACCGCGCCGCTGAAGATCGCCTCCGGCTGCGACCGCCGCTGCGCGTTCTGCGCCATCCCCTCGTTCCGGGGGGCGTTCGTCTCCCGGCGCCCGCCCGAGCTGCTGGCCGAGGCGCAGTGGCTGGCCGCCAGCGGCGTCCGCGAGCTGCTGCTGGTGAGCGAGAACTCCACCTCCTACGGCAAGGACCTGGGCGACCTGCGGCTGCTCGAGACCGTGCTGCCTGAGCTGGCCAAGACCGAGGGCGTCGCCCGGGTGCGGGTCAGCTACCTGCAGCCGGCCGAGGTCCGGCCGGGGCTGATCGACGTGATGACCTCGACCCCCGGCGTGGTGCCCTACTTCGACCTGTCGTTCCAGCACGCCAGCGGCCCGGTGCTGCGGCGGATGCGCCGGTTCGGCGACCGGGAGCGCTTCACCCGCCTGGTCGAGCAGGTCAGGCAGGCGTGCCCGGAGGCGGGGGTCCGGTCCAACTTCATCGTCGGCTTCCCCGGCGAGACCGCCGACGACCTCCGCGAGCTCGAGCTGTTCCTGAGCGAGGCGCGGCTGGACGCGATCGGGATCTTCGGCTACTCGGACGAGGACGGCACCGAGGCGGCGACGTTCGCCGACGAGATCAAGCTCGACGAGGCCGAGATCGCCCGCCGGGTCGACGAGTTCGCCGACATCGCCGAGGAGGTCATGGCCCAGCGGGCGGCTGACCGGATCGGCGAGACCGTCGAGGTGCTGGTGGAGGAGGCGCTGGGAGACGGCCGCTACGAGGGCCGTGCCGCCCATCAGGCGCCGGACGTGGACGGTTCCACTACCTTGCTCGCCGACCGCCCGCTCGCCCCTGGCGACCTCGTGACGGCCCGGGTGGTGGAGTCGGCGGGCGCCGATCTGGTCGCCCAAGCGTGAGCGCGCCCGCCCCGGACCGCCGCCTTCCGCACGCGGAGGGCGCACCCGGCGCGGCCGGCCCGGGCGGAACGGCGAGCCCGGCTAACGCGGCGGGCCCGGCCAACGCGGCCGGCCCGGCGGGCGCAGCCGGAGCGGCCGAGGCCGCCGACGCCGACAAGCCGGCGCCGGTGGGGCTGGTGAACGTCGCCAACATCCTCACGGTGGCCCGGATCTGCCTGGTCCCGGTCTTCGTCGTGTGCCTCGCCCAGGGCGGCACCGGGTGGCGGCTGGCCGCCCTGGCCGCGTTCGGCGGCGCCTCTCTGACCGACCTGCTCGACGGTGAGTTGGCGCGCAGGCGCGGCCTGGTGACCGACTTCGGCAAGATCGCGGACCCGATCGCCGACAAGGCGCTGACCGGGGCGGCCCTGATCACCCTGTCGGTGATCGGGGAGCTGCCGGTCTGGGTCACCGCGCTGATCTTGTTCCGCGAGCTCGGCATCACCGCGCTGCGCTTCGCCGTCATCCGGCGCGGGGTCATCGCCGCCAGCCAGGGCGGCAAGCTCAAGACGCTGCTGCAGATCATCGCGATCTGCCTGTACGTGCTGCCCCCCTCGTTCGGCCTCCCGGTGCTGATCAGGGAGGTTGTCATGGGCGCGGCGCTCGTGGTAACGCTGGTGACGGGCGTGGACTACGTGGTGCGCGCGGTGCGGCTGATCCAGAAGCCCAAGCCCGCGTAGCCAGCGGATATCGGAGGATCGTCGGATGGTTGCAGGCGTGGCCGGTCCGGCCGCCCGTGAGCTGGCCGCGGAGGTTCTCAAGCGGCTGACCGAGGCCGGGCACACGCTGGCCACGGCCGAGTCGCTGACCGGCGGCCTCGTCGCCGCCGCGCTGACCGACGTGCCCGGCGCCTCGAGCGCCTTCCGGGGCGGCGTGGTCGCCTACGCGACCGAGCTCAAGGCCGAGGCCCTCGGCGTCGACGTCGCCATGCTCAAGGCCCACGGCCCGGTCTACGCGCCGGTGGCGGCGGCGATGGCCGAGGGCGTCAGGCGGCGCCTGCAGGCCACGATCGGAGTGGCGACCACCGGAGTTGCTGGCCCTGACCCCCAGAATGGCTATCCCCCCGGCACGGTGCACATCGCGGTGAGCTTGGCCGACGACACGGTGGTGCGCACGATCTCGCTGGCAGGAAACCGGGATGAGATACGTAGACTGACTGTGGAACGGGTACTTGGTTTGCTACTAGGCCGACTTAGGGAAGAGTGTCCGTGATTACAGCGTTACGTCGGGAGCGGACACACCCGGTAGCGGTCTCGCGGGCTTACCGTACGGAAAGGTACGGTGGAGGTAGCGAGGGTCGCGATCCGGTAACTTCGCAAGAGAGCCCGGCAAGCGGTTGCGCCTTTGGAAGGGTTGCGCCTCAGGAAGGGAGTGCGACGATGGTTCTACTTCGTCAACTGCTCGGCGACGTGCTGCGTCGACTCCGCATCAGGCAGGGCCGCACCCTGCGCGAGGTGTCCGCATCGGCGCGAGTGTCACTTGGCTATCTGTCCGAGGTGGAGCGCGGTCGCAAGGAGGCGTCGTCGGAGCTGCTGGCCGCGATCTGCGCCGCCCTCGACACGCCGCTTTCGCAGGTGTTCCGCGAGGTGTCGGACAACTTCTCGCTGGCCGAGCTGCAGAACGAGCCGGTGCTGTCCGGGGCCCTGCGGGAGCCCGGCCTGCGCATCCCGAGCGACCGGATCCCGGTCAAGCGGGTCTCGGTCGACGTGCCGGAGGCCGCCGAGTCGCTCGACGACGACCTCGGCCACCTCGACGACGGCCTCGACCACCTGCCCTCGGTCGTCGGCGTATAGCGCCCTAGACGCACAAGAGTCCCGGGCGGTTCCGATGAACCGCCCGGGACTCTTCGTCTAGCCGAGGAAGGCCTTTACACCCAGGCTTGGGGGCTGTCGACCAGCAGCTGGATCGCGTCGGGGAGCTTGGTGTTGACGATGTCCGCCAGCGTCACCGTCTCCAGGACCGCCCGCTCGTTCGCCCGTAGCGCAATCCACACCCGCTGCAGCGGCTCGGCCGCGCCGGGGTAGCTGACGTTCTCCGGCCGCTCGCCGCGCACCCCGAGCAGCTGGCCGTCGATCGCCCTGATGATGTCCGCGAGGGAGATCTCGGCCGCCGGGCGGGCGAGCCAGAATCCGCCGTCCGGACCGCGCTGGCTGCGCACGATGTTGCTGCGTCGCAGGTGGGTGAGGATGGTCTCGAGGAACTTGCCCGGTATATTCTGCGCCTGCGCAAGCTGCTCGGCCGTAACATGGCCGTCCTGTGCCGCGGCGAGTTCGATGGCGGCGCGCAGTGCGTAGTCGGCGCGTGCTGACAGTCGCATGATCGCCATTATGCAGCTTCCCGACCGGTTTAGTGACATCGGGCACGTTGCAAACGTTTGCATCAGCCGCCCCGATCGGGCAATGTCACCCCAAGTGTGTCGGAAGTCACACTTGCGACCTGGCCCGGCCGCCTAGCTCGCGGGCAGCGGCGCGGGCAGCGGCGCGAGCTCGGCCAGCAGGTTGGCCTTCGGCCAGACCAGGATCGTGTACCCGTCGACGCGGTAGGCCGCGGCCGGCCGCCCGAACGTCGCGATCGCCGCCGCCCGGCCGTCGAACCCGGGGAACGAGTCGTCGCCGGGCGCCAGCACGACGAAGTCGGCCGTCTCGGTCGCCGGGCTGTACCAGCCCGCCCAGTCCTCCCTGACCCCCTTGACCAGCATCTGCCGGCGCGGCCGGTAGTCGATGCCGACCAGCCGGACGGTGACCTCGCCCCGGCTCATCAGCGTGACCGAGGCCGACTGCCAGTAGCCGCCCAGCCCGTTGTCCAGGTGGCGGGCGGTCAGCCAGTCGGCCAGCTGCTGCCCCGACGACACCGGGATGCGCGGGCTGACCTGACGGGCGAGGCCGGCCGCGTAGCCGACGCCGGCCAGCGCGAGCGCCGCCACCAGCCCGGCTGCGGCCGCCCGGGACAGCCCGGCTACCCGGCCCGGCCGCCCGGACGGCAGCGACGCCCGCGACGCCCGCGACGCCCGCGACGCCCGCGCCGGCGTCGACGGCAGCGACGCCGACCGACGGCCGGCCGCCAGCGCGGCGGCCAGCCGGGGACCGAGCTGCCGCCCGGCCAGCGCGGCGCCGAACGGGAGGACCGCGTCCGCCTCGCGCATCGTCGGCAGCCAGGAGACGTTGGTGCTGACGATGAAGACCGCCAGGTTGACCACGATGCCCGCCAGCAGCAGCTGCGCGACCAGGTCGAGGTCGGCCGGGAAGTGCCATGCGGTCACCGCGACCGCCACCGCCACCAGCGCCACGCTGACCAGGTGGAGCACGAGGACGACGCCCACCGGGTAGTCGAGGAAGTCCGCGCCGAACAGCATCAGCAGCCCGCGCCCGACCACCGGCAGGTTATGGCTGAGGATGAGGTGCAGCGAGGCCACCGACGCGACCGGCGGCGGCGAGCTGAACCCCCCGAGGGCCCCGATGAGCCGCAGCGCCACCCGGGCGGCGATGGCGGCCGCGGCCGCGCCCGCCGCGAGCCCGATCTCGTACCGCCGTTCCGCCAGGACACCGCGCCGGGGCGCCGACCGGTCGTGCAGCAGCGCGTGGCCGAGGCGAATGGCCACCACCAGCACCAGCGGGGCGATCGCGGCGTAGGTCACCACCGAGTCGGCCAGCCCCGCCAGGCCGAGCACGAGCGACACCGCGGCGGCGGTCCGCCAGCCCGGGCGGGCGCGGTCCAGGATCAGCCACGCCAGCATCATCGGCACCGAGGTGCCGATGTGGTCGGGCGACGACAGCAGCACCGCGACGCCGTCGCCGCCCTGCGGGTCGAGCATGATCCCGGCCGCGATGCAGCCGCCGATCACCGCCGCCCAGCCGCGGGCGCGCCCGGTCGCGAGCGCCGCCGCCGCGACCAGCGCGAGCGCGTAGGTCATCCCCGCCGCGACGTGGACGACGTTCGCGTTCAGCCCGGTGACCAGCTCGACCAGCATGTACTGGGGCAGCTCGGTGGTGTAGAACGACACGTCCGCCAGCGCCCAGCCGCGCAGCAGCGGGTTGCCGTGCAGCATCTGCCAGGCCTGCAGCGCGATGCTGGCGCCGTCGGAGTTGGTCGGGAACGCCTGCGACAGCCGCGCGTAGGCGGCCCACAGCGCCAGCGCCGCCAGCCCGCACGCGCACCAGATCCCGATCGCCGGCCACCGCCGGGCGCGGCCGGGCGCAGACTCCGCCGGGGAGTCGATGTTGGGGCCGTCGATGTCGGAAGCGTCGATGTTGCCAGTCACACCGGTACATCTTCCGGTACGACTCAGGGCATCGTGGTCAGGTGAATAGCTTCTTAAGCATCCCCGGGGCGGGGGCCGGCCCGCCGCCGCCCCCGGCGGTCAGCGGAGCTCGGCCAGCAGGTTCTGGTTGTAGGTCATGATCGTCCAGACGCCGTAGTGGTACGTATGGGCCGGCGGCCCGAAATCGCGGATGATCCAGGCGGGCGGGATGTAGAACGCGGGGCCGTCGACGTTGGTGCTGACGACGAAGTTGGCGTCGTGCAGGCTCGGGTCGAACTGCGAGGCCTTGGTCTCGTGGGTGCCGGGCTTGACCGTGCTCGCGCTCCAGAACGGCGCGTACACCTGCAGGCTGCCGTGGCTGTCGAGGATGAGGCTGTTGCCGTCGGCGTAGCTGGCCAGGCCGGTGGTCAGGTGGCGGGCGGTCAGCCACTCGCTGAGCGCCTGGTCGTGGGCGGCGACCTGCGGCCTGCTGACGCCGTAGCCCAGCGCCACGAGGTAGCAGCAGCCCAGCGCGGCCAGCGCCGGCAGCAGCCGCGCCGCCGTCAGCCGCTCGGCCAGCACCCGGCCCGCGAGCACCGCCCCGAACGGCAGCACCGACGCGATCTCCCGGTTGTCCCAGTAGGTGTTGGGCAGCACGCTGAACGTGAACGCGCACAGGTTGACGATGATGGCGACGGTCAGCACCTGCGCGATCAGGTCATCGCAGCGGAAGAAGCGGCGGATCACGCTGCCCGTCGCCCAGACCGCCAGCGCCAGGCCTCCCAGGTGCAGCAGCGCGATCCCGACGTAGAAGCCGAGGGTCCGGCTGGTGACGTCCGCGCCGTACAGGCCGAGCACGCCCTCGGCGGTCAGCGCGATGTGGCCGGGCCAGGCCGCGCTGGGCGCGAGGGTGGTGTTCAGCGGGGCGGAGACGTACCCGCCGAGATGCCGGATGACCTTCACCACCAGGCTGGTCACGCCGATCGAGACGATCGCGGCGGCGGCCAGCCCGAGCTCGAACGCGCGCTCGCGCCACGGCTCGCGGCGCTGCACGATGCCCTGGTAAGCCCGGACGAGGCAGACTAGGGCGAGCGGGGCGGCGCCGATGGTGATCGCCAGCAGGTCGCCGACCTCGACCCAGACCAGCAGCAGGCCCACCAGCGGCGGCACCCAGTTGCGGCGCGGCGCGCGGTCGAGCACCAGGAAGATCAGCAGCAGCGGCACCCCCGTGCCGGTGTGGTCGGGCGACAGCAGCAGCAGGAACGCGCCCGGGCCGACCTGCGGCGCGATCATGATCCCGGACGCGATCAGCACCCGGATCAGGCCCTCGCGGCCGGTCTTGCTCCCCTTCGCCAGCAGCCCCGCCAGCAGCACCAGCAGCGTGTAGGTGATCGCGGCGGACACGTGCACGTCGGCCGGGCCGAGCCCGCGCAGGAGCTCGACCAGCATGTACTCGGGCAGCTCGGTCGTGTAGAACGAGACGTCGGTCAGCTGCCAGCCGGTCAGCAGCCAGTTCCCGTGCATCATGTCCCACGCCCCGAGGGCGATGGAGGCGCCGTCGCCGGTGACCGCCTGGGTCCCGGAAATCCGCAGATAGCACAGGAACAGCACGATGGCGGCGGCGGCGTAGCCGGCCGGCCACGCCCACCGCCGGGCCGGCCGGCCCGGCGGGGGCGCGGGCTCGCCGGGAGACGTCTGGCGGGGATCGGGCTCGCGGGGATCGGGCTCGCGGCGGTCCGCCTCGGCAACGGCCGGCCCGGCGTCGCTTTCCTTGCTGGCGAGGCCGGCGGCGTCGCCAGCCCCCCACTGGCCGGACGAACCAGACATGACACTCCGATCAGATGAGGCGTTTCACCGCGGGCTCTCGGACCGCTATTTGCCGGTCACCGGTACATCTTAGGTAAGCCCTAGCCACGTAAACCGCTTCTTAACCATCCCTGATGATGGCTGGCCGACGGGTTTAGTCCGCAGCCGCACGACCTTAACTATTCATTGGGAATCGGTCGTTATGGCCGCATCGTCAGGTAAAGGAAAAAAAGGCTTTTCGTTCGAACGGACCGGGGCGACTCTCCGCCCGGACATGTCCCCGGTCGGCGCGGCGAGCGTTAATCCGGCCGGGAAAACGGACGCGGGGACGTCCCGGGCCACATCGCCCGGACGCCCCCGCGCAGCGGAGACCGCCCGCTTAGCCGATCGTGTAGCTGTACGGGAAGGCGGCCACGTCGCTGCCCTCCGGCGTGTTCCCCGGCTGGGCGTCGAAGTTCAGCAGCGGCGAGATGAACGAGGAGTCGGAGATGTAGAGCGTTCCGGTCACCGTGCTCCCGGCCGCGCCGCCGGCCGTGATCGTCACCGGGATGGTGACGCTCTGGCCGGGCTCGACCACGTACGGGGTGAACGTGGCCGAGGCGTTGGTGCTGCCCAGCCACAGGTCCCCGGTCGGGGTGCTGATCGACGAGTTGAATCCGGCCGTGGTGGCCGTCATCGCCACGGTGGCGTTGACGTTGTTGGCCGGGTTGGCCCCGATCGGGCCGACCAGGAACGGGGTGACGGTCCAGTCGCCCGGCCCGACGTCCGCCGCCGAGTAGCCGGCGGTGGCGGTCTTCCCGGTCGTCGAGATCACGTCCGGGTCACCGTAGGGGTAGGTGATGTCGAAGAACAGCGGGGCCGACGACGACACCGTCGCCTTGACCGCGGTCGTGTGCGACGGAACCGGCCGCTCGCGGTTGTGCTTCCCCACTCGCCTCCAGACGCAGTGTTTCCCACTCGCCGCCGCGCGCTCCGAACCCCGCCCTCTCCCTCGTAGCTCGTGCCTCGGAGCCCCCGCCCTCTCCCTC
>DATCGA010000278.1:0-13489 GCA_036509215.1 Trebonia sp. | reverse complement strand
CCAGCACCAGCACCAGCACCAGCAGCACCACCACCACCACCACCAACACCACCGACGACGACGACGACCTAGCCGAGGCCCGCGCCGAGCTCCGCGCGGTGGCCCGGGACCTCCTCGGCAAAGCCAACCCAGCGACAAAAGCAGGCTGGCGCCAGCTAGCCGACGCCGGCTGGCTCGGCCTGGAAGCGCCCTCCGCCCACAACGGCGCCGACGCCACGTTCGCCGAGACCGCCGTGATCCTGGAAGAGCTAGGCCGCGCCGCCGCCCCCGGCCCCTACCTAGGCGCAGTAGTCCTAGGCATCGGCACCCTCCGCGAACTCGCCCCCACCCCCGCCCGCGACGATCTGCTCACCCGAGCCGCCACCGGCAACGCGCTTCCCGTAGCCGTACTCTCGGACGGCTCAGAAGGCGCCGCGATTTCGCACGACAGCCCACCCTTCCGGCTGGAACAGACGTCCGGCGGACTAAGACTGCACGGCCAGGCCGCCTTCGCCCCCGATGCCGCCGAGGCAACGCGACTCCTGCTGCTAGCCGGCACCACAGAAGACGATGGGGCCCTGGTGATCATCGACGTCGACCCCGGAACAGCGGGCCTCACCGTCATGGCTCAGCCCGTCCTCGACGCGACCCGGCAGCTGGCCCAAATAACCGCCGACGGCTTCAAGGTCGACGAGGCGTCCCTATGGCACTTCAACGGCGGCCCCTCCGCCGCCGCCCGCAGGCTGCTCGACCGAGCGGCCGCCGCCATCGCCTGTGACAGCCTCGGCCTGAGCGAGGCCATGCTCGAAACGACCGTCGCCTACGCCAAGGTCCGCCAGCAATTCGGCCGTCCGATCGGCTCCTTCCAGGCGGTCAAGCACGCCTGCGCCGACGTGCTCGTCAGCATCTCCGTGTCCAGAGGACTCGTCGACGCAGCCGTCCACGCGATCGCCTCCGGCGACCCGCAGGCCGGCGTAGCCGCGTCGATGGCCAAATCACACGCATGCCAGACCGCCGTCGAGATAGCCGGCAAGGCGATGCAGCTACACGGCGGCATCGGCTACACCTGGGAGAGCGGCATCCACGTCTACCTCAAGCGCGCCGCCCTGAACCGCTCCCTATTCGGGTCCCCGGCCGCCCACCGCAAGCGCCTAGCGGCCCGCTACGCCGAGGTCCGGCCCTGACCTCATGATCGAGCTCGGCTAACCCAGACCACCTCGACCATCCAGCGCTGCGCGGCCATGAACCTGCAGTCGCGCTACATCCAACCCCTCACCGCCGCGAGCTAGCCAACACCCCAGGCTCCGTGCCCTAGTCGGCGGTGGCGACGATCACGTCCGATGCCTTGATGATTGCGATGACGTTGCTGCCCTCGGTCAGGCCGAGTTGGCTCACTGCCTCCACGGTGATCGAAGCCACCATGCGGGCCATCGGTCTCGCCTGCCAGGGCCCGCCGGTGTACGATGATGAGTGATCGCTCGCTTTTATAGGTCCGCTGCCGGCGGCGGCCGGACTCCTCGGGAGGATGCATGTCGTTCAGCTGGTTCATCTCGGTCGATGACCACCTCATCGAGCCGGCCGGGCTGTGGCAGGACCGGCTGCCGGCGAGGTGGAAGGACACCGGGCCGCGCATCGTCCGCGACGGCAGCTCGGAGTTCTGGGCCTATGAGGACCGGCAGATCGTGACCACCGGCCTCAACGCGGTGGCGGGGAAGAAGCGCGAGGAGTTCTCGCCCGAGCCGATCAGCTACGAGGACATGCGGCCGGGCTGCTACCAGCCGGCCGCCCGGGTCGCGGACATGAACCAGGGCCATGTGCTGGCGTCGATGCTGTTCCCGTCGTTCCCGCGCTACTGCGGGCAGGTCTTCCACGAGGCCAAGGACCGGGAACTCGGGCTGCTGTGCGTGCAGGCGTGGAACGACTTCATCCTCGACGAGTTGTCGGACGCGTACCCAGGGCGGTTCATCCCGCAGATGCTGATCCCGCTCTGGGATCCGACCGCCGCCGCGGCCGAGGTCGAGCGGACCGCCGCCCGCGGCGCCAAGTCAATCGCGTTCTCAGAGAACGCGACCAAGCTCGGCCTGCCCTCCATCCACACCAAGCACTGGGACCCGCTCTGGCGCGCCTGCGAAGACGCCAAGTTCGTGGTCAACATGCACGTGGGCTCGTCCTCCAACCTGATCCGCACCTCCGAGGACATGCCGACGCTCGCGTTCATGGCCTACTCGGCCGCCGCCAACCAGGCCGGCACGCTGATGGACTGGCTGTTCAGCGGCGTCTTCGTCCGGTTCCCCGGCCTCAAGATCGCCCTGTCGGAGGGCTCGATCGGCTGGATACCGTACTTCCTCGAGCGGGCCGAGCAAGTCATCGACAAGCAGCGGTTCTGGGCCTCGCGGTTTGACATCACGATGAACTCGTCCCACGCACGCGGCGAGGCCAAGGGCGAGTCCAACTTCGACCTCGACACCGACATCCGCCGGCTGTTCAAAGACCACGTGTACGGCACCTTCATCGAGGACCAGGCCGGCCTGCGACTGCTCGACATCATCGGCGAGGACAACGTGATGCTCGAGTGCGACTACCCGCACTCCGACTCCACCTGGCCGGACACGGTGGCGATGGCCGGCAAGTGGCTCGCCCACCTGCCCCAGGACACCCAGGACAAGATCACCGTCGGCAACGCCACCCGCGTCTACAACTTCACCCCAGCCGACCCAGCCACCATAACCGTCGACTAACGAATTTATGTGGGCCATGCCCTTTCGCTGGATGCCTTTACTCCGGCATTCCATCCGCGCTGGTAGTCATTCTCTGGTTTGCTGTAGTATTGCACCTTGCTGAGAAGCGACTTGATGGCCTGGTCATATCCAATTTTGAAGTTTCTGCTGGGTGGCGCCTCGATCTCCATGGTGGCAGTCTACTCTCACATATTTATGTGCGCGTCACATAAAACGAGGAAATAGCGTAACCCGGCACCACGAGGCTAAACTTTTTACACCCGGTCGGCCGGGGTGGCCCGGTGGCCCGGTGGCCCGTTGACATCGGACGTTACTCTTGACGTCGTGAGAGCTGAGGCGACGCTGGCGGCCGACAGGGCCTTCGACGTGTTCGGCGACCACAGCTACCGGATGGATCTTCGAGGCTGACGCGGGTACCGCGCCGCGCGCGGCGCCCCTGACCTTGTCCCCTTGGGCACCTCACGTGCCCTGCCTCGAAGGCTGTGCTCATGATCCCCCTGGTTGACCTGCATCGTCACCTTGAAGGAAGCATCCGCCCGGAGACCAGCATCGAGCTGGCGACCCGAATCGGCACCGACAAGCTCCCCGCGCAATGGCGCTCGGCGCTCGTTGCCGCCGAGCGCGAGGAAGGGCTGCCGCCCTACCTGGCGAAGATCGAGAACGCGACCGCCCTGGTGCGGACGCTTGATGACTGGCGCCGGGTCACGATGGAGGCCGTCACCGACGCCTTCGATCGAGGTCGGCCTCATCGGGATCGTCGTCCGCGACGAGGGCCCGGACTCCGCGATGACCCAGGTCCGTCGCCTGCTGCGGCACCAGAGCGCACTGGTCGGGGCCGATCTGGCGGGGGACGAGGCCGGGTACCCGGCCGCGCTCTTCGCCCCGGCGTTCCGCCTCGCCCGCGAGAATGGCCTCGCGGTCACGACCCACGCCGGAGAGGCGGCCGGCCCGTGACCCTTGAGGTCGCGATCACCAGCAACGTCCAGACCGGCGCGGCCCGCGGCCGCGCCCAGCACCAGCTGGCGACGCTAGTGAAAGCGGGCGTCCGCGTCGCCCTCTGCACCGACAACCCGGTCGTCAGCGACACCCGCCTGACCCGCGAGTACGAGCTCGCCCGTGACCTGGTGGACGCGGCGTCGCTGGACATCATCAGGCAGAACGCCCAGGCAGCCCGCTTCACCAGCTCCTCGGCATACTGAGGGCATGGCCTTGCAGCTACCCCGGGAGGAGCCCGAAGCCGGCCCGTGGCGCCCCGAGTCGCTGCGAACGGTCATCAAGGCGCTTACCTACCCCGGCCTGGGCAGCGCCGTCCGCGGCCGTCCGTTCATCCTGGCCATAGACGGGCGCAGCAACGGCGGCAAGACCACGCTGGCAGCACGGATCGCCGAGGCCGTCCCCGGGTCGGCGGTGGTGCACACCGACGATATCGCCTGGGCGCACTCCCGCTTCGGCTGGTCCGACCTGCTCATCGAGGGGATCCTGGTGCCCGCCCGCCAGGGCGGCCCGGTCAGCTACCGCCCGCCGCGATGGGCCGAGCACGGCCGCGAAGGCTCAATCGAGATCGCCGCCGAATGCCCGCTGCTAGTCATCGAAGGGGACGGCGCCGGGCGCCGGGAAGTGGCGGACCTAATCGACGCTCTGATCTGGGTCCAATCCGACGAGCGCGGGGCCGAACGACGGGCGCTGACCCGCATCGGAACGCCGAACGGGAACCCGACCCTCCAGGCCCATCGCGAATGGATGGCCGAGGAGACGCCCTTCAACGCCGACCAGCGAACCTGGGAACGCGCCGACGTCATCGTCAGCGGCACCCCGGAGATCCCCTTCGCCCCCGTCACCGAGATCGTCGTCGCACCGCGCCTGCGCCCAGCCAGCTGAGCGCCAGCGTCGACTGAAGCATCCAAGCTATGAAGAGGCTGTAATCGCGCGCTCCGGGCAGTTGCTGACCGCCTTCGCCACCTCGGCCTCAAGCCCAGCGGGCACCAACTCAACCGCTATCGTCGCGTGTCCCACCTCATCAAGCGAGAACACCTCCGGGCAGATCTCCCAGCACCGGGCATGGCCCTCGCAGCGATCCGGGTCCACGTTGACCTTCATGAGCCGCCACCTTCCGTTCGAAATCAAAAGAATTTAAAGGAATCGAAAAAACAAATCAGAACGTACTGGAAAGCGCCCACGGCCCCTCCGGCAACGGCCGCCCGAGCAGTTCCATGCTGTACACGATCCGCCCGGTCACCGCGCCCGGGGGAGTGGCGCACAACATCACCGCAGCGTCCGCCATCGCCTCGTCCGGCTCCACCACCGCGTTCGACGCCGAGTAGTCCGACACCACCGCCACCCCCGGCGTCAGCACCAGCCCCGACGTGCCCAGCGCGTTCACGCTCACCCCGGTCCCGTGCAGCTCCGCCGCCAGCCCGGTCGAGAGCCGGTCGAGCGCCGCCTTGCACATCCCGTAAGGAACGCACCCGTCGCTCGCCCACTCGGCATACGGCGGCCCCATCGGGTGCCGGGCCTGCTTGGAGGTGATGTTCACGATCCAGCCCTGCCCGCGCTCCACCATCCCCGGCACCGCCAGCTGGCACAGCCGGAACGGCGTCCGCACCATCATCTCGAACATCACCGCGTATCGGGTCGCGCGCACCGCCAGGGCCGGCCCGTAGAAGTTCACCCCGGCGTTGTTGACCAGCACGTCCACCGGCCCAAGCAAGGCCTCGGCCCGCTCTATCACCGTCTCCACGTCGGCGGGCGAGGTCAGGTCGGCCGCGATCGCCTCGGCCGTCCCGCCGGCGGCCCGGATGCCGGCAACGACCTCCGTCAACGAACCCGGCAGCCGCGACGTCCCCGGGGCAACCGTCCGCGCCACCAGCGCAACGGCCGCGCCCTCGACCGCGAACCGCTCGGCGATGCGCTGCCCGATGCCGCGGCTGGCGCCGGTGACGATCGCGACCCGGCCATCCATCGATCCCATGCGCCCACCCTAGCAAAGTAAACACACACTCAGCTATGGTAAAAAGCGAGCGACAGCCGGCCGGGAGGACGTAGACCATGCACGACATCGTGATCCGCCACGGCGAGGTAGTAGACGGCACCGGCGCGCCCCCCGTCCAGGCCGACGTCGCGATCGACGGCGACCGCGTCAAAGAAGTCGGCACCATAAAAGAACAGGGCAAGCGAGAGATCGACGCCACCGGCCGCATCGTCACCCCCGGCTTCGTCGACATCCACACCCACCTCGACGCGCAGCTTTTCTGGGACCCGGCCGCCACCTCGTCCTGCTGGCACGGCGTGACCACGGTCGTGCTCGGCAACTGCGGCGTCACCTTCGCCCCCGTCCGGCCCGGCCAGGAACGCTACCTGGCCGGGATGATGGACTCGGTCGAGGACATCCCGACCGACACGATCATGGCGGGCCTCGACTGGGGCTGGGAAACCTACGGCGACTACCTGCGCGCCCTCGGCCGCCGCCCGCTCGGCGTCAACGCCGGCGGCATGGTCGGCCACAGCGCCCTCCGCTACTACGTGATGGGCGAGCGCAGCCTCGACCAGAACGAAAGCGCAACCGCAGAAGACATCAAGGCGATGGCCGACGTGCTGGCCGAGGCGATGGACGCCGGCGCGCTCGGCTTCTCCACCTCCCGCAGCTTCATGCACACGGTCCCCGACGGCACCCCGCTCCCCGGCACGTTCGCGCTCCCCGACGAGCTGGCCGGCATCGCCGACGTCCTCGCCCAGCGCGGGAAGGGCGTCATCGAGGTCGTGCCGAGGATCGGCGAGCGCGACGGCCCCGAGCGGCAGAACTCGGTCGCCGAGATGGCGTGGATGGAGCAGGTCAGCCGCGCCTGCGGCCGCCCGCTGACGTTCGCCATCACCCAGAGCGACCGCCGCCCCGGCCTCTGGTCGTGGGTGATGGACGAGACCGCCGCCGCGCGCGGCCGCGGCGCCGACCTGCGGCCCCAGACCTCCGCCCGGGGCTCGGCGATCCTCTACGGGCTGGCCAGCCGCACCCCCTACGACGGCTTGCCCACGTGGGCATCTCTCATGTCAAAGCCTTATATCGAACGGACCGTGGCCCTAGCCGATCAGGCCCTGCGCGCCCAACTGGCGACCGAGGCGGAGCAGGTCGTGCTGTCCGGCCCGCTAGCGCCGAAGGACCCGGCCAAGCTCTACCTGATGCCCCCCGGCGAGGCCCGCTACGACGTAAGCCCGGACAACAGCCTTGCCGCCGAGGCGGCAAGGCGCGGCACCACCCCGGCCGGCGCGTTCCTCGAGTACCTGGTCGACACCAACGGCCAGGGCATGCTCTACTACCCGGTCCTCAACCAGGACATGGCCGCCGTCGGCGCGATGATCACCAACCCAGACGTGGTCATCGGCCTCGGCGACGCCGGCGCCCACGTGGCCCTGACGATGGACGCCGGCCTCCCCACCTACGTCTTGAGCCACTGGGTCAGGGACGAAGGCAGGCTCGCCCTCGCCCAGGCCGTCCGCAAGCTGACCAGGGAAGGCGCGGACCTGTTCGGCATCGCGGGCCGCGGGCTCCTGACCGAAGGCGCGTTCGCCGACGTGAACGTCATCGACCTCGACCGACTCCGGCTAAGGACGCCCGAGCTGGTCAACGACTTCCCGCTCGGCGCGAGCCGGTTCGTGCAAAGAGCGGACGGCTACGACTACACCCTCGTCAACGGCACCGTGCTCGTCGACCACGGCGAGCTGACCGGCAACCGGGCCGGCCGCCTGGTAACGGCGAGCTAAGACCAATGAGCAGAGGAGTGACAACATCATGACAACCCAGCAGGCCGTGATCGTCGCTGGCGCCCGCACCGCGATCGGCACCGCGTACCGGGGGTCGCTGGCCGACGCCGACGCGCTCGACCTCGCCACCCAGGCGGTCGCCGAGGCCGTCAAGCGCTCGGGCATTGCCCCGAATGAAGTCGACGACGTAGTGCTCGGCGAGTCGCTCTACGGCGGCGGCGACATCGCCCGCTACGCCGCCATCGAGGCCGGCCTGGTCAACGCGCCCGGCATCGCCCACAACCGGCACTGCGCCTCAGGACTGTCCGCCCTCCAGACCGCCGCGTCGTCGATCATCGCGGGCATGGACCGGGTGGTGGTCGCGGGCGGGGTGCAGTCGAGCTCGACGATGCCCAAGACCAGCCGGCGCGTTCCCGGCACCGACAGCTGGGAAGAGGACTGGCTCGCGCCCAGCCACCGGGAGACCGCCGACGCCCCGATCAGGGACATGTCGATCACCGTCGGGTGGAACGCCGCCGTCAAGGCCGGCGTCTCCCGCGAGGACATGGACGCCTGGTCGTACCGGTCGCACCTGCGGGCCATCGCAGGCAACGACAACGGCAGCTTCGCCCAGGAGATCTTCCCGATCGAGATCACCCGCCGCGACGGGTCGACGTTCACCTTCGACGTCGACGAGCATCCACGGCGGACCAGCACGCTGGAGAAGCTCGCCTCGCTCAAGCCGCTGCACCCCGAGATCGAGGGCTTCAGCATCACCGCCGGCAACGCCGCCGGCGTGAACGACGGCGCCGCCGCGCTGGTCCTCACCAGCGACGACTTCGCCGCCGCCAACGGCCTCGCGCCGCTCGCGGTGGTCCGCGCCTGGGCGTCCGTCGGCGTCCCGCCGGCCGACACGGGACTTGCCCCGACCACCGTCATCCCCAAGGTCCTCGGCCGGGCGGGAATCACGATCGCCGACGTCGACCTGTGGGAGATCAACGAGGCCTTCGCCTCGGTTCCGGTCGCGGTGACCAGGCAGCTCGGCATCGACGACGAGATCGTCAACGTGCTCGGCAGCGGCTGCTCCCTCGGCCACCCGGTCGCGATGACCGGGGCTAGGATGGTGCTCACGCTGATCTATGAGCTCCGCCGTCGCGGCGGCGGCACCGCGGTCGCCGCCATGTGCGCCGGCGGCGGCATGGCCAGCGCGCTCGTGTTGGAGGTCCCGGCGCCAAGCGGAGTGTGAATGATCGACGTAGCCGTCATCGGAGCAGGCGCAATCTCTTCCTTCCACCTCGACGGCTACCTCGCCTTCCCCGACCGCTGCCGTGTGGTCGCCGTGGCCGACACTGACCTGGGACGGGCGCACAACCGGATTGCCGAGTACGGCCTGAAAGACGCGGTCGCGTTCGACGGCGTCGACGCGGTCCTGGCCAGCGGCAGAAATATCGACCTCGCCTCCGTCTGCACCCCGCCCTCCGGCCACGCCGAGATCGCCGCCAAACTGCTCGACGCCGGCGTCAGCACGCTCCTGGAAAAGCCGATGGCGCCGTCGCTGGCCGAGTGCGACGCGATCCTGGCCGCCGCCGAGCGAGGCGGCGCGATCCTGTCGGTCGTCGCCCAGAACCGGTTCACCAACCCGATGATGCGGCTGAAGCAGGTGCTCGACTCGGGCCTGGCCGGCCGGGTGCTGCACGCCCAGGTCGACTCGCACTGGTGGCGCGGGCTCAGCTACTACGACCTCTGGTGGAGGGGCACCTGGCGGAGCGAGGGCGGCGGCTGCACGCTCAACCACGCCGTCCACCACATCGACGCGCTCCAGTGGATGGTCGGAACGCCGGCGGCGATCCAGTCGATGATCGGCAACGTCAACCACGGCAACTCCGAGGTCGAGGACCTGTCGCTGACGATCATGCGCTTCCCCGACGGCGCGCTCGGCCAGCTCACCGCCTCGGTCGTGCACCACGGCCAGGAGCAGCAGATCATCTTCCAGACCGAGCGGGCCAAGATCGCGATGCCGTGGACGGTGTCGGCCCAGGCGGCGCTGCCCAACGGCTTCCCCGAGCACGAGCGCGACGAGGCGACCGAGCGGGAGCTCAACGACTACTACGAGAGCCTCCCCGCGCTCGCCTACGAGGGCCACACCGGCCAGATCGACGACGTGCTGACCGCGCTTGAGACGACCGACGGTACCCACCACGTGCTGGTCACCGGTCGCGACGGCCGCACCACGATCGAGATCATCACCGCGATCTACCAGGCCGCGATCACCGCGCAGACGGTGACGCTGCCGCTGCCGCCCGACGACCCCTTCCGCACCAGGGCCGGCCTCCTCGCCGCCGCGCCGCACTTCCACAAGAAGACCGCGTCGGTCGGCGAGTTCAGCAGCAACGAGATCACCACGTGAACCAGCCGCACCACGACGGCGCCACCTACGCCCCGACCGCCAAGAACACCAAGCCCGTCTGCCAGCCCGGCGACTTCACGTTCGCCGCCGTCGGCCTCGACCACGGCCACATCTACGGCATGTGCAACGGCCTCCTGGAAGCAGGCGCCGGGCTCCGCTGGGTCTACGACCCCGACCCGGCCAAGGTCGCCGCCTTCCGTGAGCGCTACCCCGACGTCAAGGCGGCCAGATCCGAGCGCGAGGCCCTCGACGATCCCCAGGTGACCCTCGTCGCCAGTGCCGCGATCCCCGTCAACCGGGCCGACCTCGGCCTGCGCGTCCTCGATCACGGCAAGCACTACTTCACCGACAAGCCCCCGATGACCACCCTCGACCAACTGGCCCAGGCCCGCGCCGCAACAAGCGAGACCGGCAAGAAGTACGCCATCTACTACAGCGAGCGCCTGCACTCCGAGAGCGCGGTCTACGCCGGCCAGCTCATCCACGACGGCGCCATCGGCCGCGTCATCCAGGTAATGGGCATGGGCCCGCACCGGATGAACCCCGCCAGCCGGCCCGACTGGTTCTTCGACAGAAGTAAATACGGCGGCATCCTCTGCGACATCGGCAGCCACCAGCTCGAGCAGGTGCTCTTCTACGGCGGCACCGACGACGCGACGATCACCTCGTCCCGGGTCGCCAACTACGCGCACCAGGAGCATCCCGGCCTCGAGGACTTCGGCGACGTCAACGTCGTGCTCGCCAACGGCGCGACCGGCTACTGCCGGGTCGACTGGTTCACCCCCGACGCCCTCGGCACCTGGGGCGACGGCCGCACCTTCATCCTCGGCACCGAAGGGTACCTAGAGCTCCGCAAGTACACCGACGTCGCCCGCGACCCGGAAGCCGACCACGTCTACCTCGTCAACCACCAGACCGAGCGCCACATCCCGGTCCACGGGAAGGTCGGCTACCCGTTCTTCGGGGAGCTCATCCGAGACTGCCTCGACGGCACCGAGCACGCGATGACCCAGTCCCACGCGTTCGCCGCCGCCGAGCTCTGCCTCCGCGCCCAAGACCAGGCCGTCCGCATCGAATAACTCGGCCAGGGTCCCCAGCAGCAGCGCCGTGTCCTGCTGGAACACCCGGATCTCGGACACCTTCCCGTCGCGAAACGAGAACAGCTCAATCACGTCCACCGTGGCCGAACGTCCCGTGGCCTTCGCCGTCCACGTCTGCGACGTCACCTGCACCGCGCCGTCGGCGCCGCCGAGGATCCGTGGAGGATCGGCGATCGACCGCGTCCAGTGCTGCCCGAACACCGCGCCCATCTCGGCCAACCCGTCCAGCCCGCAGTGCCACCCGCCGTGCGGCAGCGAGGCGGGCTGCTCGATCCGGATCTCCGGGTGGAACAGCGCCGCCGCGCCCGCCCCGTCGCCCGCCGCGAACCGCCGCGCGAGCTCGGTCACGATCTCCGCGCCGGTGGCGCCGGCCATTACCGCTTCCGCCTGGTCGGCTCGATCGTCGGGAAGAACCCCTTCACGGTCCCCTCGCTCATCAGCGCGATCGCCCGCTCGCGGTCGAACTTCTTGCCGTGCTTGCTCTCCAGCGCGAGCTGCAGCGCCATCCCCATCACCGCGCGGGCGGCGATGTCGGGCGACTCGAACGGGAACCCGTACCGGTTCTCGACCTCGCGCCACGCCTCGGCCAGCCGGTCCATCGCCACCGAGAAGTTCTCCCGGTAGAACTTCTTCGCCACGACCGGGTCTCCGAACATCACCAGCCCCAGCAGCGGGAGCACGTCCACCAGCGTCGCCACCAGCTGCTTGTACAGTCCGGTCATCCCGGCCAGCTGCCGCTCGGGCGTCAGCGGCTCGTCCTTGTCGATCAGCTCGGTCGCGGTCACCAGGTCGTCGACCGCCTTCTTCAGCGGCTCCACCACGGCCTCGAAGAACAGCTGGTCCTTGCTCTCGAAGTGCCGGTAGATCACCCCTTCGCTGATCCCGCTGCGCTCGGCGATAAGCTTGATCGTGGTGCCGTTCATGTCGCCGGTCTCGGTGAACGCGCGCCTCGCCGCCGCCAGGATCGAGCTCTTGCGAGCCTGCGCGGTAAGCCTCCGCCGCGGCGTGGCCGTCTCTGTCACTCCCAGTCCTGCCTTCCCCACCCGACTCATGTGCCGAGTATGCGCACACTTACATGGTAGCGGGTGCCGGAAGAGGCGGGGAGGCCATCCGCCGTTCTTTACGAGCAGTGCCTATTGCCTGAACGCGGGCCCGCATAATTGGTATATGCCATTTAACATAATTGGTATATATCATTTCTCTGGCGACCCTATATTCTTGGCGAGCCGGGATTAAGAATAGTAATGCTGGAGGAACTCTCATGAAAATAAACCGGATCGCGGCGGCGACGTCCGCCTGCATGCTCGCTTCTACGGCAGGGTTCTTCGCATTCGTTCCAGCGTCATCCGCCGCCACGACGTCGCCCGCCACGGCCCGCATCGCCCCGCCGCCCCAAAAGCCGTCCATGGCCGAGAGGCCCCAGGTTTCTAGTGGCGGATACACCTGTTATGACGCCTACGTGCAGAACATCGGCTGGCAAAGCTGGGTGTGCGACGGCGAGATTGCCGGGACCGCCGGCCAGAGTCTGCGCATGGAAGCTCTCGCTATCGTCTCGTACGATACTGACGGCTTCTGCGCGGACGCCCACGTCCAGAGCATCGGCTGGCAAGGCTGGGCCTGCGCGAACGATGGCGACGTGCTCACGGTCGGGACCGAGGGGCAAAGCCTGCGCATGGAGGCGCTGAGCCTTGAGCCAAGGGAAGGAACCGTCTGTGCGGATGCCCAGGTTCAGAACATCGGGTGGATGGGATGGATATGCGGATCCGAGGTCACGGTGGGTACTACCGGTGAGAGCCTGCGCATGGAAGCGATCGCAATCACGGGCTAGGAATTCCTGACAGGTGGCGCCTGTCACCCAAGCAACAGCTTGCGATACCGCACCAGTCGGGCGGGGGAGTTCCAGCCGAGCGCGGCCGTCGGCGCCCCGTCCTTGCGGTACAGCGCGACGAACTTCCCGTCGGCCGGGCTGCCCTCCTCGATCGCCGCCTCGGCGCCGTCCGGCAGGTGCCCGTGCACCTGGATCTTCACGTTGTACTGGTCGCTCCAGAAGTAAGGCAGCGGCGCGAACGGCTGCACATCGCCCTTAAGCAGGTTCACCGCCGCCGCCGTGCCCTGCTCGGTGGCGTTCATCCGGTGCTCGACCCGCATCCTCTGCCGGTAGCGCGGGTTCACCCACGACGCGACGTCGCCCGCCGCGTAGATACCGGGCGCGGCCCGGCAGTACTCGTCGCACTGGACCCCGTCGCCGACCGCGAGCCCGGAGGTGCACAGCCAATCGGTCGCCGGCACCGCCCCAATGGCGACAAGCACGCAATCGGCCGGGACAACACCGCCGTCGGTCAGCGCGACCCCGGTCACGACGCCGGTGTCGCCGATCAGCTGCGTCACCCCAATGTCGGTCCGCAGGTCGACCCCGTGCGCGCGGTGGAGCCGGGCCACCTCGGCGCCGATCATCGGCCCGACCTGGCGGATCATGGGCTGCGCGAGCGGCTCGATGACGGTGACGTCGAGCCCGAGCCCGCGCGCGGCCGCCG
>DATCGA010000277.1:0-6986 GCA_036509215.1 Trebonia sp. | reverse complement strand
CGCTGAGCTGTGAGTAGGACCAGGAGAACACGGCCTGCACGTCGGCTGCGGCGTCATCGAGGCTCAGCGCACCCAGCCGCCCCTTGGCATCAGCCAGCTCAGCGGCGAGGCCGCCTAGCGGCCAGCCGGACGCAGCCGCGCGAGCGGCCACAACAGCTAGCGCCAGCGGAAGCCGGCCGCAGAGCCTGACCAGGTCGGCAACCGCCTTGGGCTCCGCGGCTACCCGGCCAGCCCCCAGGCGGGCCGACAGTAGTTCGACCGCCTCGATTTCAGTGGGCACATCCAGGGTCAGCACGCGGGCGCCGTCGGCAGCGGCCAGCCCGGTCATCGGGCTGCGGGTGGTCACCAGGACCAGGCAGCCTGCCGCTCCGGGCAACAGCCGGCGGACCTGCGCGGTGTCTCTTGCGTTGTCGGCCACGATCAGCATGCGCCGGCCGGCGAGCAAGCTCCGGTACAGTCCGCCTGCCCTTCGCTGTCGGCCGGGATCCGCTCCGGCTCAACCCCGAGATCCTCCAGGAACCTGCGGATCACCTCAGCGGCTCGGACTGGCTGCCCCGACGGGTCATAACCCCGCAGGTTCACATACAGCTGACCGTCAGGGAACTTTCCGGCGGCGAGGTGCGCCCAGCGCAGGGCCAGGGCGGTCTTGCCCACCCCGGCCATTCCGCCAACCGCCGAAATCACCACTGCTCCGCCGACCCCGTCCTCGGAGAGGCGCTCAAGCCACTGGTCCAAGACCGCCAACTCGGCTGTCCGGCCAGCGAATTGCGCGACGGCCGCCGGCAGCTGCCTTGGCACCATCCGCGCCGCTCGCGTGAGAGCGTCCTCCGTATTCGGTACCGCAGCAGCAAGTGCCGCCCGGCGGCGGTTTGTCAGGATGTAGCAGCCTGTAGCCGCCGTCATACTCGGGACTGATGCGCCCAGCGGATCTGCCGGTTACCGTCTTTATGTGTCTGACTATCCGGCGCAGCGGCCGCCGCGGGCGCCCGCCCGCGCCTTCGTTGGGCGCCCGTGGCTGGCTACCGCCGTCCTCGCCGCGTGCACGGCGCTGGCCGCGCTGGCCATGACGGCCGCGCGCATCTCCGTGCGGGGGCCGCAGCTTCCGGTGGCGGTAGTGGGGCAGCGGCTCCCGCTGGCGGTCCTGGCGTGCTGCCTGATCGTGTTTCTGCGGCGGTGGCCGTCAGCGGTGCTCGCGGTCACCGCCGCGTCGGCCGGGATGGTCATGGCCTCCGGCACCGCCTCGCTGCCGTTCGGCATCCTGCTCGGGGGAGCGGTGTACCTGACCGCCTCGAACCTGCCGCGCCGGACCTCCATCCGCGGGGCCCTGACTGTCGCGGCGGTCCTGAGCGCGGCACTGCTGTACTCCGCGCTCGCCTTCCCGCACCCGCCGCTGCTCCTGGAGGCCGTGGCCGGCTACTCGCCCCTGGTGGCCGGGTGGTTCGTCGGCGACAGCGTCGCGGCCCGACGGCGCTATCAGGCCGGGCTGGACGAGCAGGCCGAGCGCGAGCGGGCCGCCGAGGCCGAGCAGGCCGAGCGCGAGCGGGCCGCCGAGGTCGAGTGCGCCCGCCAAAAGGTCCGGGAGGAGCGGGTGCGCATCGCGCACGAGCTGCATGACGTCGTCGCCCACACGCTCGCGGTGATCACCGTCCAGGCCGGGGTGGGCCGGCGGCTCATGGACCGGCGCCCGGAGGAGGCCAGTGCCGCGCTCGAATCGATCGAGACGATCGGCCGGACCGCCCAGGACGAGCTGCGGGTGGTGCTCGGGCTGCTGCGCGACGAGCAGGTCGGAGCGGCCGCGCTGGCACCGGCGCCGAGGCTGGTCGACCTGAAGGAGCTCGCCGACAACGTGCGGGCCTCCGGCTCGCCGGTGGAGCTGCGGACGTCGGGCACCGACCGTCACCTCTCCCCCGCGCTGGAGCTGACCCTCTACCGGGTCGCCCAGGAAGCGCTGACCAACGTGGTGAAGCACGCGCCGGGCGCCCACGCCTGCGTCGACCTCGCTGTGTCGGCCGGCCGGGTACGCCTCGAGGTCACCGACGACGGCGGGCCGGCCCGGCGCCCGCCGGGCGGCGAGGAGCCGGCCGGCCCGGGCACCGGCCACGGCATCGTCGGCATGCGCGAGCGGATCGGCGCGTTCGGCGGCTGGCTGGTGGCCGGACCGCTCGCCGGCCGCGGCTTCCGCGTGCTCGCCGAGATCCCGCTCGAGGCGTCGGTGTGACGATTCGTGTCCTCGTCGTGGACGACGAGGCGCTGCTGCGCACCGCGTTCTCGTCGCTGATCGACGCCGAGGATGACCTGGAGGTCGTCGGCGAGGCGGCCGACGGGCGGCAGGCGGTCGAATCTACGCACCGGCTCGCCCCGGACGTCGTGGTCATGGACGTCCGGATGCCGGTGATGGACGGGATCGAGGCGACCCGGCAGATCACCTCCAGCCCGGGCCCGGACGCGCCGCGGGTGCTCATCCTTACCACGTTCGACCTGGACGACTACGTCTTCGACGCGCTGCGGGCCGGGGCGAGCGGCTTCGCGCTGAAGAGCCGCCCGCTGGAGGAGCTGCTGAGCGCGATCCGCACCGTCGCCGGCGGCGAGGCGCTGCTGGCCCCGAGCGTCACGCGCCGGCTCATCGCCCACTTCACCGGCAGCACCCGGAGCCCGTCGAAGGCGCCCCGCGGGCTGGACGAGCTCACCGAGCGCGAACGCGAGGTGCTGTGCCTGGTCGCCCAGGGGCTGTCCAATGCGGAGCTGGCCGAGACCCTGCGGGTGAGCCTGCCCACGGCCAAGACGCATGTCAGCAGGATCCTGACCAAACTCGATGCCCGCGACCGTACCCAGCTGGTCATCCTCGCGTATCAAGCGGGGATCATCACCGCCGTGTGAGCAGCCGACCCGACTAGCTCTGCCGAGCGCCTCGCGCCCGGCTCGGCGTCGGTCTCGGGAATGACGCAAAGCTGATCCCCGCGCATGATGACAGGGCCTCGCGGTTCGTTCACGATTACCTGCGATGAATACCTTCGGCACGCGAGTCATCTCGCAACACGCAACCGGCGCGGCCCGGTGGGCGAACGCCGCTTCCGTCCCGGCGGGTCACGGCGTTCACTTCGGCGGCGGGGGGATCCTTCTCGCGCTCCTCGTGCTCGTCGCGCTGGGGTTCGGCGTGTCCCGCATGCGCCGCGGGCGGCACACCAAGGAGCACGACGATGACTGGGGCCGCCGGCAGCCGCCGTCGGAACCCGCCTCTCCGGCCGCGACGGCCGCGCCCCCCGCCTCGGCCACGCCCGCCATGCCGCACGCGCCGTCGACGCCGGCCATGCCGCACGCGCCGAATGGTGACGCGAGCCCCGTGCCGGCCCGCACGCCGCGCTCCGCCATCTCCTTCGAGCGCCCGGCCGACGGATGGGCGGTGGAGACCCACGGCCTGACCAAGCGGTTCGGAGCCAACGTCGCGGTCAACGACGTCGAGCTGCGGGTCCCGCGCGGGTACGCGTTCGGTTACCTCGGGCCGAACGGCGCGGGCAAGACGACGCTGATCCGCACCCTGCTCGGCCTGACCCGGGCCGACGGCGGCACGATGTCGCTGCTCGGCATCCCCCTCCCGGCCGAGCGGAGCCAGGCTCTGGCCCGGGTCGGGGCGATCGTGGACGAGCCCCGGTTCCATCCTCACCTGACCGGGCGGGACAACCTCCGGCTGCTGGCCGCGGCCCGGGGCGGTGACGCGGCGAAGCGGATCACCCCGTCGCTGGAGCGGGTCGGCCTGGCCGAACGCGCCGACGACAAGGTCGCCAGGTACTCGATGGGCATGCGCCAGCGCCTCGGCGTGGCCTCCTGCCTGCTCGGTGACCCCGAGCTGCTGATCCTGGACGAGCCGATGAACGGGCTCGACCCGGCGGGGATGCACGAGATGCGGGCGATGATCATAAGCCTGGTCGACGAGGGCCGGGCCGTGGTGCTGTCGTCACACCTGCTGGACGAGGTGGAGCGCACCTGCGACGCGGTGGCGATCGTGGACCGCGGCCGGGTCATCCGCCAGGGCCCGATCGACGAGCTGATCCGCGGGGCGGGCGGGGCGGCTCTGCAGGTGGACTGCGCCGACCCGGCCCGGGCCGGGCGGCTCATCGACGAGGCGGGGATCGCCGCGGGCACCTCCCTCACCGATGCCGGGCTGACGGTCACCCTGCCCCCGGGGGCCTCGCGCGAACTGGTCGCCGACATCAACCGGCGGCTGGTCGGCGCGGGCATCTCGGTGTACGGCCTCCAGGAGATCCGCGCCTCGCTGGAGGACTGGTTCCTGTCTGTGACGACCCGACTGGGAGATAACCCGTGACCAGCCCCGCCCCCGCGGCCGAGCCGCTGCTGTCCGAAGGGCGATCCCTGACCCGTCCCGGCCGCACCTCGGTCTCGCGGCGGCTCGGCGCCGCGGTGCCGACCTGGGGCCTCATCGCCACCAGGCACCTCGAACTGCGCAAGCGCCGCGGCCTGATGATCACCGTGCTGGTGCTGACCGTCGCGCCGACGGTGCTGATCCTGGGCCTGCGGCTGGCGTTCCACCTGTTCGACCCCGCGCACTACGGGCCGGCCGGCACCCCGAGCGTGTTCGCCGCCATTGCCAACCTGAGCGCGGAATTCGGGTTCATCATCGCCGCCGTGGTCGGCGCGGCCGCCGCGACCACGGACCTGAACGACGGCGTGTTCCGCTACCTGGTGGTCACCGGACGGTCCCGGCTGGCCCTCTACCTTGCCCGCATCCCGGCTGGCCTGGCGATCCTGGTCCCGGCGGTCGCCGTAGCGTTCACAATGCTTTGCCTGGTCTCGAGCTACGAGGCGTCTCCGCAGCCGACCTCGGTCAGCATGAACAACAACATCCCGGTCCCGCCGTACCTCGACCAGGCCCAGCTGCAGACCTGGGAACACCAGCATCCGCGGCAGGCGGCGCAGGCGTTTCCGCCCGGCCAAATCAGCGACAACGCCGCCCCGATCCAGCCGGGGACCAAAAGCGGTATCGCCACCGACTACGCCAGCTACATCGGGTCCGAGGACCAGCAGTTCGAACCGCCGGCCAACGAGATGTTCAAGATCGGGCTGTGGCTCGAGCTCGAGGTCGGGATCGGGTTCCTGGTCGGGCTCGGGCTGGGCTCGCTCACCGGGCAGCGCACGCTGTCGACGATCCTGCTGATCGGGCTGGAGATCATCGTGACCCCGATCTTCGCCCGCACCGAGATCCCCTACTTCATAAATGGCCAGCGGCTCGACGTCGGCGTGGCGATGGACCAGCTTCGCCCCGCGGGGCTCGCCACCGCCACCGGCGGCGGCCCCGGCGGCGGCGTGCTGTTCGGCGGGCGGGGTGCCCTCGGCATACCCCCGATGCCGACCTGGGCCATGATCTCGGTGATCGTCGGCTGGATCGTCGTCTGGTCCGTCGTCGGGGCGTGGCGGATGATGACCCGCGACACCTGACCCAGCGATATTTGTTACGCCCCGGCGCAGGGTCAGACGGTCAGGAGCGCGGCCATCTCGGCGGGGGTGACGCGGCCGGGGACGCGGCGGCCGACCGCGACTGGTTGGCCGCTGCGGCCGCATATGGCAGGCGGCGTTTCTGCACGTTAGGAAGCATAAGTCCTTACACGAAAGCTCCTGGGTGCTAGAGATTGATCTCGGCGCTATAGCAGATAGAGCAATGTGGGGATACGGGGTCGATCCCCCCTCGGCCTGGAACCCCTCCATCTGAGAGTGTCTCTCGCCTAGCGGATGCGCTGGTAACAAGAATATTTGACCGCACGCCCGAGGCCGCGCCGAAGCGCCGGGTCAACCGCGGGCCGGCGGCAGGTCCATGAAAGGGCAGTGTTGTATTGTGCGGCCCGCGCTCCAAGCGCTCATGGACCCGGGCCGCCAGCCGGACCGGCCCTAGCGACCTAACCGCTTTCGCTCTGCCGCACCCAGACGACCGGGACACCGCAGCAGCCGTCAGCAGATGGCCTCGGTGGCGCCGTCGATGACCAGGGCCTGGCCATCTCGGAGCGTCCGATGCGGGACGTCGGCGGCGGCGTACCGGGCAGCGACCTGATCGCAGGCTGCGCTTTCTGGACGATCGGGAGATCGGTAGTGCGGCACGATCGCATATGGCAGCACGCCAAGGCCATCGAAGATCGGGCTGGCCCCGTAAATGCGAGCCACTGCAGCGGCGTCGTCCACCGCTTCCAGCCCCCGGAGGCTTGGTGCCAGAACGCACGGGCCCGCGCTGTATCCCGCGTAGGCGATCGTGTCGCGCCGCAGCAGATCCGGCAGGACGGTGCCGCCGCCGCTGACGTGCAGAGCATGGCGCAGCATGAACACGTTGCCGCCGCGCGCCCACAGCCCATCGTTCCCCGCGAGACGCTCGCGCAGCGCGTCCGGCTCCCCGGCATAGCAGCGCAGGTCAAGCTCAGTGGGCCGCAGCTGCAACCCGGACAGCGCCGCCAGCTCGCGTTCCACGGCTTGCCGGCGGATATCTGGCGGCTGATCGTCCATCGCGTTGGCCACCACCGCGACCCACGCCACCTTGCCGACCAAGCTGACCAGGAACTCAGGGTGATCCCCGAGCCGGAATGAGGACAGGTACAGCCGCACGACCTGACTATCTCACCTGCCGGGCCGGTACCGCCGCCCGGCTGACCGCAGTGACAGAAGGCGCGCTGTGAGCGCCCATCACGGACATGTCCTCATGAAGCTGCGCGTCAATTCACGGGTCGACATGGCCCGGATCGCCGAGCACGAAGCGAAACGCTCAGCTCGCCGGCTTAGCCTGGGGCTTTCACGCAGATGGAAAACGGGAATCCGACGGGCGTAGGAAGTGCCTCTGAGCTGGAGCGATCGGGCCTGTCGAAGCTCTCGTCGGTCCAGGCTCATGGAGCACTTTCCGAGCGAAGCGGGGCCGGCTCTGGTGTGCTGGGCCCGGGCGGTGGCGAGGCGGCCGTTTCCTGACCGCGAGGCGGGCCCCGTGGCCTGGCCCTACG
>DATCGA010000276.1:0-8751 GCA_036509215.1 Trebonia sp. | reverse complement strand
GTGGGGTGGGCGGTTATCCGGTGACGGCCACGCCCGGCGGCGCCGACGCGGCCGCGGGGACGATGGCCTGCGGGAAGTTGAACAGGCGGGTCGGGTCGTAGGTCCGCTTGACCGTCTGCAGCCGTGGGTAGTTCTGGGCGTAGTAGGCCTGGGCCCAGTTGGTCAGGTCCGGGTCGATGTAGTTCTGGTAAGCCTGGCCGTTGACGTACGGGCGCATGGAGGTCCAGAACGACCGGAGCCAGGCGTGCTGGTTGTTGACCTCGGCCGCCGGCGCGCCGTTCTTCCAGCCGGTCGTGTACTGGGCGCCGAACAGGGCGTTCCTGTGCACGAAGGCGGTCGCGGTGGGCGAGACCCGGTTGACCGCGCCGCCGAGGGCGTCGAAGGCGATGCCGCCGACGCCGCCGGGCACCCCCCGGACCGACTGCAGGGCGGTGACCTCGCGCAGCAGGGTCGCGATGCCGGCGCTGGACAGCGGCCGGGAGATGTAGTCCGACTTGGCGAGCTCGGGCTGCCGGGTGAGCGTGCCGCCGCTCTGGTACCAGGGCAGGTGACAGGCGGTCAGGCCGTGCCGGCAGCCGGCCTCGAACAGCATCGCGTTCAGGAACGAGTACTGGTTGAGGAAGTAGCCGCTCGACGGCGGCGGGGAGCCGACCTTGGCGTAGAGCTGCTCGATCAGGTTGTGGGCGCCGGTGATGCTGCCCAGGTAGCAGCCGCCGACCTGGATGGTGGGCGTGCGCCCGCCGATATTGGCCGACAGGTGCAGGTTCGACCAGAGCGCGTCGGGGGCGTTCGGTGCCCAGGACTGCCACCCGGCGATCACCTTCGCCGCCTTCGACCAGGGCCAGGTGAGGAAGAACAGCACCGGCGACGGGGCGGGCACGGTCTCGAACTGGAACCAGGTGGCGATGCCGAAGTTGCCGCCGCCGCCGCCCCGGCACGCCCAGTACAGGTCGGAGTGCGACGACGGGCTCGCGGTCAGCGCCTGGCCGTCGGCCGTGATGATGTTCAGCGACGTCAGCTTGTCGCAGGTCAGCCCGTAGGCGCGGGCGGTCACGCCGACGCCGCCGCCCATGACCAGGCCGGCGATGCCGACGGTCGGGCAGGAGCCGCCGGGGATGGCCCGGCCCTTGGCCGCCAGCTCGCTGTAGAAGTCGATCAGCCGGGTGCCCGCGCCCACGTTGGCGGTCGAGCCGGAGACCTGCACGCCCTTGAGGTTCTCGACGTCGATGATCAGGCCGGTGCTTGACGAGTAGCCGGCGTAGCTGTGGCCGCCGGAGCGGGCCGCGAACTTGACGCCGAATTTGCGCACGAACGCCAGGCAGGTGCCCACGTCGTGCGCGTTGTCCACGTAGGCGATCCCGGCCGGGTGGATCCCGTCGAACCTCGGGTCGAACAGCCAGCTGTCGACCGTGTAGCTGCGGTCGCCGGGGCGGACCAGCGAGCCCTTCAGGTCATGGGCGAGGGCGGTCCAGTCGGCCGGCGTCGGGCCTGAAGCCCGGGCGCCGATGCCGATCGACCGGCGCGCGGCGGGCGAGATCGGGCTGCGCGGACTGGGCACGGCGGCCTCGGCCACGGCCGGCACGGCGAGCGCGGCGACGCCGCCGGCCGCCACGCCGAGGAAGGCGCGGCGCTTCACAGAAGGTCCAGATGAGGTTTCGGTCACATCGATAAGGACGCCGCGACAAGGCAGACGGTTGCCCGAAACCCCGTGTCCGTCGGAAGTCTAGAGCGCAGACCAGGGCAAGTCTCGGAATGTCGGTCCCGGCCCGGCCCGGTTCCTGCGGGTTGAACGATGAGAACCCGGGGGACGGGACGTCACATCTAGGAGGCCTAGGGCGTCACATGTATGAGGGCCCAGAAAAACGTCAGAAAAGTTGACGGGAGCAGGAATTGCTTGAGTAGCTCAACTGTTTAGCTAGTCATGAGCATGAGAGCACAGGGGTCAGGTGAGACGGGGGCGGACGCGTCCGCGGTCAACCGCGACATCCTGGACTCGATGACCAGCCTCATCAAGCTGGTCGGCGGGATCGGCCAGGGCATCGCGTCGGAGTTCGACATCGCCCCGCACGACCTGCTCGCCATGTTCAAGCTGGACGACGTCATGTCCATGAAGGAACTCGCGCAGCAGATGGGGTGCGACGCGTCGTTCGTCACGAGCGTCGCCGACACCCTGGAGCGGCGCGGGTTCGCCAGGCGGGCGCCGAGCCAGCGGGACCGGCGGGTGAAGAACCTCGTGCTCACCGAGGAGGGCATCGCCGCGAAGGAGCGGCTGATGCAAGAGCTCGCGGTGAAGATGCCGTGGAGCTATGCGCTCGACGACACCGAACGGTGCTGCTTCCTGGGGCTGCTGAAGAAGGCGCTCGGCGGCGTACGGTCGGCTGTCTGCCTCGATGACGAGACCCGGGCGGATGACACGAAGTCACGCGACCGTTCGGAACATATTTAAAGATTTTCAAAAGACTTTAAAAAACGAGACGCAGTAAGTCCGTGGGTGAAACGCGCCCAAAATCAGGTAAGGGGAACCACAGTGTCCACAACCTCAGGCCAGACGGGGAGCGCTCCCGTCGCGGTCGGCGGCGGGGTCACCAGCGCGACGTCCGGCGGGCAGTCGGCCGCGCCGCGGCGGCTCGGGCTCGCGCTCGTGGTCATCGCGGCCGCGCAGCTGATGGTCGTGCTCGACGCGACCATCGTCAACGTCGCACTGCCGCATATCCAGAACGCGCTGCACTTCTCCGGCACGAACCTGGAGTGGGTCGTCAACGCCTACACGCTCGCCTTCGGCGGCCTGCTGCTGCTCGGCGGGCGGATGGGCGACCTGCTCGGGCGACGCCGGATCTTCATCGCGGGCATCGCCCTGTTCGCGCTCGCCTCGCTGGCAGGCGGGTTCGCGACCGACCAGGCCTGGCTGCTCACCGCCCGGATCATCCAGGGCATCGGCGGCGCGCTGGCCGCGCCCGCCTCACTGTCGCTGATCGCCGTCACCTTCCCCGAGGGCAAGGAGCGGAACCGGGCGATGGGCGTCTACGCGGGCGTCTCGATCTCCGGCGCGGCCATCGGGCTGATCGCCGGCGGGCTGCTGACCAGCTACCTCGACTGGCGCTGGGTGTTCTTCGTGAACGTGCCCATCGGCCTGATCCTGGTGCTGCTCGCGCCTCGGGTCATCGGCGAGTCGGAGCGGGTGCGCGGCAAGTTCGACCTGCCCGGTGCGATCACCGGCTCGCTCGGCCTGGGCGCCCTGGTGTACGGGCTGTCCGAGGCGGCGACCACGTTCAGCAACGGCCAGGCGACCGGGCACTGGGGGGACACCAAGGTCATCGTGTCGCTGGTGGCGGCGGTGGTGCTGCTCGGCACGTTCGCGTTCATCGAGGCACGGTCGCGGCACGCGCTGGTGCCGCCGCGGGTGCTGAAGTCCCGCGACCGAACCGCCGCCTACCTGATCAGCCTGTGCATCGGCACCGCGATCTTCGGCATGTTCTTCTTCATGACGATCTTCGTGCAGGAGGTCTGGCATTACTCTCCGGTCCGCTCGGGGATCGCGTACCTGCCGATGGTCGGCATGATCGTGGTCGGGGCGGCGCTCTCCTCGCAGCTGGTCGCGCGGATCGGCGCGCGGCCGCTGATCACCTTCGGACCGCTGCTGGCGGCCGTCGGCATGTTCTGGCTGTCCCGGCTCACGGAGCAGAGCACCTACGCGGGCGGCCTGCTCGGGCCGATGATGCTGACCGGCCTCGGCATGGGGCTGACGTTCGTGCCGCTGTCGCTGGTGGCGCTGGCGAAGGTGCCGAACAAGGACACTGGGGTGGCGTCGTCGCTGCTCAACACCGGGCAGCAGGTCGGCGGGTCGATCGGCCTGGCGATCCTGGGCACGGTGGCCTGGTCGGCGGTGGCCTCGAACACGAAGTCGGCCATCGCCGCCACCCACGGGGCGCACCTGTCGACGACGGCGACCACGGCGATCAGCAACCACGCGCTGGCCTTCGGGTTCAGCAAGGGGTACCTGGTGTCGGCCGGGATCTCGCTGCTGGCGGTGGTCATCGCGCTGGTGATGATCCGGATCAAGCGCGAGGACATGGAGGGCATCGACCCGATGGCCGCACCGGTGTTACGGGTTAGACAGCCGGTAAGCCCGGCAGCCTGCGACGTCATGGCGTCGCGGCTGCCGGGCTTTCGGTTTTACGGCGGGTCGTCGGCCGGGAGATAATTGAGGGCATGGCTGACGATCTTCTCTTCGTGTACTCCTCTCCCGGCCCCGTTTCGCTGGACGAGTTCACCGACTGGTATGACAACGAGCACGTCCCGGCCCGGCTGGCGCTGGACGGGTTCGGCGCGGTGAGCCGGTTCCGGGCGGCGGACTCGCTGACGCCCGACTGGCTGGCGACCTACGAGGTTGCACCGGGGACGCTGGACCAGCCTGCGTACAAGTCGGTGTGGGAGAACGCGTCCGCCCGGGAGAAGTCGATCATGGCCGCGGCGACGATCGACCGGCGGCTTTACTCGCCGATCAGCGACTCGGGCGACACCGGGGAGGCGCCGCCGGTGCTGATGGCGGTGTCGATGTCAGTGCCGTCGTCGGGCATCGCTGACATGGAGGCCTGGTACGTCGAGGAGCACATCCCGATGCTGCTCGCGGTGCCGGGCTGGCGGCGGTCGCGGCGGTACCGTCTCGCCTCCGGCGACGGGCCGACGTACCTGTCGCTGCACGAGATCGACTCGCAGGCGGCGTTCGACGAGCCCGCCTACAAGGCGGCGGCCTCGACGCCGTGGCGGGACCGGATCGTCGGGTCGGCGATCGGGCGGGAGAAGCGCGTCTTCGAGCTGCACAGGTCGTTCAGCTGAGTTCCGGCCGGCATCGGCCGACCTCGCTGACAGGGGGTGTCAGCGATAGGTGCGTAGGCTTCGCTGCATGCGCGCCGATCGGCTGGTCTCGCTTGCCCTGCTGCTGCAGGCGCGCGGGCGGATGTCCGCCCGCGGCCTGGCGGCCGAGCTCGAGGTGTCGGTCCGGACCGTCTACCGCGACATCGCCGCGCTGAACGTGGCCGGGGTGCCGGTGGTCACCGAATCAGGTCCCGGGGGCGGATGCTGGCTGCTCGACGGGTACCGATTCCCGCTGCGGGGGCTGTCGGGCGACGAGGCGGAGGCGCTGCTGGTGCTGGGGATGCCCGCGGCGGTGGCCGAGCTCGGGCTGGCGGACGCGTTCGCCGCAGCGCAGCAGAAGATCCGCGTGACTGCTGGCGCGTCTGGTTCTTTTGGTGTGTCTGGTTCTGCTGGGGCGGGCGGAGCTGGCGGCGGGGGGGCGGTGCCCGCGCTCGTCCATCTTGACCTGCCGCGCTGGTTCGGCGGGAGCGAGCCGGTGCCGTGGCTGCGGACGCTGGCGACGGCGGTGCGCGGCCGGCGGCAGCTGCGGATCGGCTACCGGCGGGGCGATCGCGACGGCGAGCGCGGGGCCGAGAGCAGCCGGGCGGTCTGCCCGCTCGGGCTGGTGAGCAAGGCCGGGGTCTGGTACCTGGTGGCCGTCGCCGGGGAGCGACCGGAGGCGGCCGGCGGGGCCGACGGGGCCGACGCTGACCTGGATCCGACGGTTTTTCGGGTCGGCCGGGTGACGTCGGCGCTGGTGCTGCCTGATGCGTTCAACCGTCCGCCGGACTTCGAGCTGGCGGCGTTCTGGAGCCGCTGGTCGGCCTCGTTCATGGCCAGCCGGCCGAGGCTCGAGGTGCTCCTGCGGGCGTCGGCCGACGCGCTCGCGGTGTTCCCCGAGGTGTTCGGCGACGCGGTGCGGCCGGCCCTTCACGCGGCGCCGCCGGCCGACGAGCGCGGGTACCGTGACGTCGCGCTGACCTTCGAGCACGAGGCGGCCGCGGTGCAGCGGCTGGCCGGGTTCGGCGGCCAGCTGGAGGTGCTGTCGCCGCCGGCCGTGCGGGCCCGGCTCATCGCCGGCGCCCGCGCGCTGCTGGGGCGGTACGAAGCGGGCGAGTGAGCTTGCCTGCGTCCCGCTTTAGGCAACGCATAGTCGGACATCGATGTTGTCGCCCGGGACCGGCGGGTGCTACGGTCGTCGGCCGTGTCCGACGAGATCTATGTAGGGAACGCAGCGACCAACGCCGCCGCCCGCGGCTGGCTCCTGGGGCATTTCATGCCCGCAGGCGACCCGCGCAGCAGCGACGACGTGGAGATCAAGTGGGGCGTCCACCCAGAGGGCGAAAGGCGGCCGGGATGGGTCACCGACGACCCCCGATCGATGCTGTCCGTGCTGATCAGCGGACGGTTCCGGATCGACCTGCCGAACCGCACGGTGGTGCTGGCCGAGCAGGGCGACTACATCGTGTTCCACGGCGTGAACCACACCTGGCACGCCGAGGAGGCCTCGGTGGTGGTCTCGATCCGGTGGCCGTCCCTGCCTGGCTTCAACCTGGCCGACGCCGACGCCGGCCAGGGGCAGGCTCGCTAGCCGCCGAGCCCCTAGCGCTGATGGTGATGCCGGTGCCCGCCGGCCGTGCCGGTCGTGCTGGCGGCGCCGCCAGCGTCGGCGGTGACGGTGAATTCGTCGCCGTCGGTCAGCGCCGACGGGGTGGCCTCGGCGACGTTGCCGGCCGACTCCATCGTGACCTCGTCCGTGTTCAGGCTGCCGATCGCGTCGTTGTCGATCAGCGCGTCGGTGAACGTCACCGCGCCGGGCATCATCGTGTGTCCGCCCTTCCCCCAGCCGCCGGCTCGCGCGCCGTGGCCGTAGGCGGGCTGGAGGCCGACTCCGGTGACGTCGGAGGTATCCACCGCCCGCCCGCTGTGCGACGTAGTGAGGGCGTAGGCGATGATCAGGACCGGGACGCAGGCCGCGGCCGCGATCAGCATCAGCCGCTTCGTCGCGCGCCGCGTTCCCGACTGGTAGCGGCGTCTGCGGGGACTCTGTGAGGGAACATCAGGCAATTCCTCTCTTCGCTCACTCGAGGATGCTTTGACAAGAAATCAGACATTCACCGCGTTACGCGTTAGAGATATGCGCTGCTTCTGGTGCCGGCGATAGAATTTCGCCACATCTCCCGGGGAGGGAAAATAGATGCATAAGAATTCGAAAAATGACTCTGCCGGGCCGCCGGAGGCGATCTACATCATCCGGCACGGCGAGAAGCCAGCCGATCCGGAGCCATCCCACCACGGGAAGTCGCCTGATGCGCCATTCGGGGTCGACCTTGAGGGAAAGCAGAGCCCGCATTCCCTGGTGCCTAGGGGATGGCAGCGTGCGGGCGGGCTGGTCGCCCTTTTCGATCCTGCCATCGGGGGATCGAAGGCAGGATTGCAAACTCCCACCGTCCTGCTCTCGCCGGTTCACGGCGGCCCCGGCAAGAACGCCGGCCACCGGACATACCAGACCATCGAGGGCCTCGGCGGCCGCCTCGGACTCACGATTGACTCGGCCTTCGCCGTGGGCGAGGAGTCCCAGCTCGCCGCCAGCGTCGTGAGCGACCACTGCGGCGTCGTGCTGATCTGCTGGGAGCACCACCACATCCCGACGATCGCCTCGGCGCTGCCGGTTGTCGATGGAACGGCCATCCCCTCGGCGTGGCCGAAGCACCGCTTCGACGTCGTCTGGGCCTTCACGCTCGTCCCGTACTCCGCCACCGCCCAGTACGCCTTCGGGCAGATCCCGCAGCTGCTGCTGTCGGGCGACACCGACGCCGTGATTCCGGCGTAGGGGCTGGTCCCCGGGCCTGTCGCCGTCAGGGCCTGAAGACGCGACCTCTTGGGTGTTATCACATATCGCAGTTAAGGTGACCGCCAAGGCCCGAGCAATCGAGGAGTCACAGATGACGCAGCCACGACGCACCGTCGCGTTCGAGGTGGACGGTAAGGCGATCGCCGCACTGGCGGCCGGCCCCGAGTCCGCCGCAGGCAAACCGCTGATCGCCGCGCTGCACGGCGGCACCTACAACGCGCTACTTCGACGTGGCCGGCTCCGACGGTGGCACGTTCATGGATCTCGCGGCGGCGGGCGGCTACCCGGTCGTCAGCTTCGACCGGCCCGGCTACGGCGCCAGTTTCACCCCGGAGCCGGCCGACAATACGTTTGACCTGCACGCCCGGCTGCTGGCGGACGTGACCGGGCAGGCCGCCCGGGGAGTCGGGGCGGACAGCGTGTTCCTGGTCGGCCACTCGATCGGCGGCATGATCGCCCTCATGATCGCGGCCGGGGACGTTGACTTCCGCCTCATCGGCGCGTCCGTCACCGGCATGGGCGCGGTCATCCGGCGCGGCGGCGCGGCCGGCGCGCTGGCGTCACTGCCGCCGGACGCGACCGTCGACCTGCCCTACGACCAGCGCGACCAGGTGATGTTCGGGCCGGAGTTCACTCGCACGGCGGCCGGCGTCGAGGCGGCGCACGCTTCGTACGCGCCGGTTCCGGTGCGCGAGCTGGTGCAGGCCCCGCAGTGGCCGGACGACCACCTGCCCGGGCTGGCGCCTCGGCTGACCGTGCCGGTGCACAACCAGCTGGCCGAGTTCGACGCGCTGTGGGACAGCACCCGGCCAACGTCGAGCAGTTCGCCAAGCTGCTGACGGCGGCGCCGTTCGTCGACGCCGGCATCGCCCGGTCGACCGGCCACAACATCGACCACCACATCCTCGGTCACGCGCTGCACCCGCGGCAGCTCGCGTTCGCCGAGGATTGCGCCGTGTGGGCGGGGCAGAACGCGGGGCGCTGACGGCTGAGGCTTCAGCCGGTACTGACCCGAGGCCCGTCCAGGGCGAGCAGCGCCGTCT
>DATCGA010000275.1:0-5695 GCA_036509215.1 Trebonia sp. | reverse complement strand
CCGAGCCGGCCGAGCTCCGGCACCGCCGGGTCCGGCTCTCCACCGGCTCGGCCGCGGCGGCGCACGCCGCCGGTCATGTCCGGGCGGCTATCGCCGAGTGGCTGGTGCCGGTCGACCCGGGGGTGGCGGGCATCCTCGCCTGCGACCTGATCATCAACGCGGTCACCAACGGCGCGGGCGAGACCCTGATGCTCGCCATCCGCTGCAGCGCGACCCAGTTCCGGGTCGAGATTCACGACGCGTCGGTGCGCGGCGACTCCTGGGAGACCGCCGCCTCCGACGCCGACGCAGACCGTGGCCTGCTGCTCGCCGCCGCCCTGGCGGCCGAGTCCGGCCACTACCGCACCCCCGCGGGCCGGGCCGTGTTCTACGCGCTCGCCCTCGCTCCCCGCGCCGCAGCGGGGCTCGGGCACAGTCCGCAGGGGACCGCGAGCGGGGACGGTGAGCCGTGAGCCCCCGGAGGTTCACCGCCCCCGCCGTCGGATCGGGCGGGTGCCGTCAGGCCGACCTGCGCGGCATCGGCTTTCACGGCCGGGGCATGCGCGGCGCCGCCTGGCAGGGCGCCGACGCGCGCGGCGTCAGGGACCGGGTGGTCCGCTGCCGCCTCACGTTCTGGTCGGGGATCAGGAAGCGAACCGGCCCAGGCGACAGCGGGCCCGACACGTCTGGAGCAAGCGCATGAAGATCGTCGAAGACGCACGCCAGCCCGGGCCGGCCGAGCACCGGCCGTCGCAGCGGAGCAGCACCACGTGGGGTTCGCATCCCAGCACCACGTGGGGATCCCAGCGGAGCACCACGTGGGGGCTGCACCGCAGCACCACCTGGGGACTGTCGCGCAGCACGACATGGGGGTGGTCGCGCGTGAGCCGCGCTCGCGTCCCATCCCCGCCACGACGTGGGGGTGGTCGCGCGTGAGCCGCACTCGCGCCCCCATCCCCGCCGCCCCGCCCCTCCCGGGGTCGCTTCCCCGGGCCGACCGGGCGCCGCGAGCTGATGGCGCGCGGTGCCCGGGCCGCCGGGCGGCTGGCGGGGCCGGACGTGGGGGTGGTGCGACGTGCGCCGTGCACGGCGCGCCGCCCCTGCGATCGCGCCGAGCCAGCGGCCGGGAGGCCGCACCGCCCCGCTAGCCGGGGCCAGTGAACGTGGGCGCGCTGCGCCCGTCGTCGTCTCAGCCGTCCCGGCGCGGGCCACAGACCCGCGGCCGGGGTTCCGGGGATCCGCCCCCCGGTTCGCGAGGACGCCGCAGGCGCAGCGCTCCCACCTAAGGCGTCCGCGCTCCATGGGCCGCTGCGCGGGCGCTACCTACGGGCGGCGCGTCGGACCCTCACCCGGCGCGCCGCCCTCGTATGTCCCCGTTCCCGGCGCGGGTTTCCGCGCCCCGCGCCGGTCGCCTACCGGGCGCCCAGGGTGCGCAGGGCCGACTCGCGGGCGATCTCGGTCCTGGTGGCGACGTCGAGCTTCTTGAGTATGTGCGAGACGTGCGTGGTGACCGTGCGGCGCGACAGCACCAGCCGGGCGGCGATCTCCGGGTTCGAGAGCCCATCCACCACGAGCGCGGCGACCTTGAGCTCGGTGTCCGTCAGCGACTCCCAGCCGCTGGTCGCCCGCCGGTGCTTGCTGTGCGGCCCGCGCCTGATCCCGTGCACCCGGAACTCGGCGTTGACCCGGTTCAGGTCGGCCTCGGCCCCGAGGAACTCGTACACCGCGACGGCCTGCTCGAAGGCCAGCCGGGCGGGGGTGCGCTCGTCGAACTCGACCAGGCACTCGGCCGCCGCCTCGAGGGCCTTGGCCCGGGGGAGCGGCCGGCCGGCGTCCTCGAGCCGCTGGGCGGCCTCGAGCAGCACGGCCGGGTCCCGGTCGATCAGACCCTTGCAGTAGAGCGCGCTGGCCTGCCGGTGCGGCACCTGCGACCCGTCAGCGAGGGTGGCAGCCTGGCTCGCCAGCGTCTGCGCGGTCCACTTGTCCCCGGTCCTGAGCGCCAGCCGGACCGCGTCCATCAGCAGGTCCTCGGTCTCTCCGAGGTCGTCCGGGTTGGCGTCGAACGCGGCGGTGAGCAGCGCCAGCGCTTCAGGAAGATCCCCGTCCTGCTCGCGGTCGAGCGACCGGGCGAGGATCAGCGGCGCGATCGTCCGCTGGCCGAAGCGGCCCGCGTGCGGCTCGGTGGCGGACAGCTGCTCACGGGCGCGCGCCGCCTCGTTTCTGTGGAAGCTGATCACGGCCAGCGTGCCCAGCTCGCCGCAGGCCGCCCCCGGTTCCTTCAGGTCGGTCGGCACGGTCTCGATCTCGGCCAGCGCGTCGTCCCAGCGCCCGGTCTCGAAGAACAGCTGGCCGAGGATGCCGTGCGCCTGCGCCAGCCGGATCGCGGTGCCGACCTGGTCCGCGAGCTGCCTGGCCCGCTCGGCGGCGGCCAGGGCGTCGTCGTAGCGGTTGAGATTGCAGAGCGTGACGGCCTTGTTGATGAGCAGCAGCAGCCCCAGGTCGGTCAGCGCGGGGTCGGTCTCCGTCACCGCCAGACCCTGATCGTAGAGCGGCAGCGCGTCGACGAGCTTCCCCTGCACCGTGGCCCGGCCCGCGAGCACGTTCAACGCCCAGCCGGTGGCCCAGGCGTCGTCCGCCTCCGCCGCCGCTGCGAGGGCACGGCCGGCCTCCCGGCCCGCCGCGTCGACGTCGCCGAGGTACAGGCAGGTGCGCGCGCCCAGCACCAGCAGCCGGGCCCGGTGCCTGGCCGAGAGCCCCGGCGTGCCAAGGGCGCGGTCAAGCGCGGCGAAGGACTCGTCGGCCGAACCCGACCTCATCCGGCACTGCGTCAGCGTCCAGTGCAGGTCGACGATCAGGTCAGGGTCGACGGCGTGGCCGAGCGCCCGCTCCGCCACCCGTTCGGCCGCCGCCAGGTCGCCGGTGCGGTAGAGCGCGTCGGCGAGCCGGCCCGCCAGCCAGCCGTGGGTGGCGGACCCGGCCGGGATGCTGTCGACCGCCCGGGCGAGCAGTTCCGCCGCCACCCCGGGCGCCTGGCCGACCAGGGAGTCGGCCGACGCGGCGAGCCACTCCATCATCCAGCCCGCCCCGTCGTCGGCCGAACCGCGCAGCAGCTGACGGGCGACCCGGTCCGGGGGCGCGCCTGCCGCCGCCAGAGCGTGCCCGGCGTCCCGGTGCCAGGCGGCGCGGACCGAGGCCGGCATCTCGGCGTACAGCGCCTCCCTGATCAGCGGGTGGCGGAACGCCAGGCCGTTGACGGAGTCAGTCAGCACGCCGGTGGAGCGGGCCTCGTCGAACGCCGGCACCAGGTCGGCCACGGTCCGGCCGAGCACGGCGGTCAGGTCGCCGATCGCGAACTCCACGCCGAGTAGCGCGGCGGCGCGGAGCACCTCCCTGGTCGAGGCGGAGACGAACCCGAGCCGGTCCGCGATGACCCCCGGCAGCGAGTCAGGCACCGACCCGGCCGCGAGCTGGGCGTTGCCGGCCGAGTCGACCGTGACGCCGGCCGAGCGGGCGAGCGCGGCCAGGAGCTCGGTGAGGTAGAGCGGATTGCCGGCCGCGCCGGCCGCCAGCTTCAGCAGCCCGGTGCCGGGCCGGCCGCCGGCCAGCGCGCCGACCAGCTCGGTCACGGCCGGCTCGGACAGCGAGCCGAGCGGGACGCGCTGCGCGTCGTCGGTCCCCCGGCGCAGCGCGAGGAGGTCCTCCCGCTGCGGGACCGGCCGGGTGATCCCGATCAGCAGCAGCGGCACCTGCCCGGCGGTCCTGGCCAGGCGTCCCCACAGCCTGACGCTGGCCGGGTCGGCCCAGTGCAGGTCGTCGATCACCAGCGCTACCGGCCGGGCGGCGGTCTCGTCGATCGCCAGCGCGATGAGCTGCTCGGCCAGCAGCGCGGGCACGTCGGCCCCGCGGTCGGTGGCGACCTCGCCCCGGAGGAACCCGGCGATCGCCGTCCGCCTGGCATTCGCCGACGGCGTCCGGACCCGGAGCGCGTCGAGGAACGGGTGCAGCGGCAGTTCCTGGCCGAGTTCGTCCCCGGCCCCCCAGAAGACCTGGCACCCCCACTGCGACCCGTGGTGCGCCCCCGCGCTCGAGCCGTGGGCAGTGGACGCGAGCGCGGTGCGGACCAGGGCGGTCTTCCCGATTCCGGGCTCGCCCTCGATGAGCACGACGTTGCCGCTGCCCCGGGCGAGGTCTCTCAACAGCCCGTTGAGCAGCGCAAGCTCGTCGGCGCGTCCAGCCAGCACGCCGGCCGCGGTTACCGGATGCACAAGGTAAAGCGTACTGGCCGCTAAACGCACTAGCTGGTCTTTTACGGAACAAAGGGAACTTTCGGCACTATAAACCGCCGAATAGCGCGATTTGCATTATTGGTGATCAACTTGCGGCGACGGATCCGCAGCAGACCCGGCCAGCGGGCGACGGCCAGGCGGACGCCGGCCATGCGGGAACGCCGACCACGACGCCCCCGCCGCCCGCGGGGGTGGCACAAGCGGCGGGGACTCCTGGTGGGCCTACTGAGAGGCGTGGACGCGCAGCGCCGATTCCCGGGCGATGTCGGTCCTGGTTGCGACTTCGAGCTTCTTCAGTATGTGCGAGACGTGGGTGGCGACGGTGCGCCGCGACAGCATCAGCCGCGCGGCGATGTCCGGGTTGGACAGCCCCTCCTCGACGAACGCCGCGACCTTGAGCTCGGCGTCGGTCAGCGCCTCCCAGCCGTTCTGCGCCCGCCGGTGCTTGCTGTGCGGCCCGCGCCTGATCCCGTAGCCGCGGAACTCGGCCTGCACCCGGTTCAGGTCCGCCTCGGCCCCGAGGAACTCGTAGACCTCCATGGCCTGCTCGAACGCCAGCCGCGCGCCGACCCGGTCCTCGACCTCGACCAGGCATTCGGCGGCCGCCTCGAGCGACTTGGCCCTCGGCAGCGGCCGCCCCGCGTCCTCGTACCGCTGCGCGGCCTTGAGCAGCACGGCGGCGTCCTGGTCGACGATGCCGCGGCAGTACAGCGCGTTGGCCTGACGGTGCGGGATCTGTGACCCCTCCGCCAGCGTATCGGCCTGACCGGTGAGCGTCTGCGCGATCGCCTTGCGGCCGGTCCTGGTCGCGAGGCGGACCGCGTCCATGAGCAGATCCTCGATGTCCCCGAGGTCGTCGGGGTTACCGTCGAATGCCGCGGTGAGCACCGCCAGCGCGCCTGGACGATCGCCTGCCTGCTCATGGCCGAGCGATCGGGCGACCAGCAGCGGGGCGATCGTCCGCTGCCCTAGCCGCTGCGCGTACGGCGCGGTGGCGTCCAGCCCCTGACGGGCGGCGCCGATCTCGTTCCGGTGGAAGCTGATCACCGCGGTTATACCGAGTTCGCCACTGGCTGCGCCCGGCTCTTTCAGGTCGGTCGGCACGGCGGAGAGTTCGTCAAGCGCGTTGTCCCATCGCCCGGTTTCGAAGAACAGCTGGCCGAGGACGCCATGCGCTTGGGCGAGTCGAATAGGGGTACCGACCTGATCGGCGAGCTGCCTGGCCTGTTCCGCGGTGGCCAGCGCCTCGTCGTACCGGTTGAGGTTGCCGAGCGTGATCGCCTTGTTGACTAGGAGCAGCAGGCCGAGGTCGGTCAGCGCCGGATCGGTCTCCGTCACCGTGAGCCCCTGGTCGTAAAGCGGCAGCGCGTCAGTTAGGTCACCTCGGATCGTGGCCATGCCGGCGAGCACGTGCAGCGCCCACCCAGTCG
>DATCGA010000274.1:0-5764 GCA_036509215.1 Trebonia sp. | reverse complement strand
GGGGGCTGGGGGCTTGCGGACCGGAATGTCGGTGGGGGGAGGCAGACTGGGAGGTGGCGGACGGGCCCGGTGGCGTTGAAGGCCAAGCGGGCGGGTGACGGTGCTAGGGCATTGAAGGGCAAGCGGGCGGGTGACGGTGCTAGGGCGTTGAAGGGCAAGCGGGCGGGTTGACGGGTGCGAGGGTGTTGTCGGGTTGACGGGTGAGAGGGCGGATTGGCTGAACCGGTGAGCAGCGCGGACGCGCTGGACGGGTTCTCGACCGCGACGCGGGCGTGGTTCGAGGGCGCCTTCGCGGTGCCCACCCAGGCTCAGGCGCAGGCGTGGCGAGCGATTGGGAAGGGCGACGACACGCTGGTCATCGCGCCGACCGGGTCCGGCAAGACGCTGGCCGCGTTCCTGTGGGCGATCGACCGGCTGGCCGCGACGCCGCCGCCGTCGGATAAGAACCGGCGCTGCCGGGTGGTCTACGTGTCGCCGCTGAAGGCGCTGGCGGTCGACATCGAGCGGAACCTGCGATCGCCGCTGACCGGGATCGGCCAGGCGGCGCGGCGACTGGGGCTGCCGGAGCCCGAGATCAGCGTGGCGGTGCGGACCGGCGACACCGCCGCCGACGAGCGGCGCAAGATCGTCGCGCACCCGCCCGACATCCTCATCACCACCCCCGAGTCGCTCTTCCTGCTGCTCACCTCCGCCGCGCGGGACATCCTGCGCGGGGTCGAGACGATCATCGTGGACGAGGTGCACGCGGTCGCGGGGACCAAGCGGGGCGCGCACCTGGCGCTGTCGCTCGAGCGGCTGGACGCGCTGCGAGGCGCCGCCGGGGGGCGGGCGCAGCGGGTGGGGCTGTCGGCCACCGTGCGGCCGGCCACGGAGGTGGCGACCTTCCTGGGCGGGGCGCGGCCGGTCACGGTGGTGCAGCCGGCCAGCGCCAAGCAGATGGAACTGCAGGTCATCGTCCCGGTCGAGGACCTCAGCGACATGGAGAGCGCGGCCGGGGCCGGAGGCGAGGACGACCCGGTCCGGCGCCGGTCGATCTGGCCGCACGTCGAGGAGCGGGTGCTCGACCTGATCGAGGCGCACCGGTCGACGATCGTGTTCGCCAACTCCCGGCGGCTGGCCGAGCGGCTCTGCGGGCGGCTGAACGAGCTGGCGACCGAGCGGGCCTGGACCGCGGCCGGCGGCGACGGAGGCGGCCCGGACGGCGGCGGGTTCTACCCGAACGGGGCCGGCGGGACCTGGGACATGGCGGGGACCGGGGGCGGCGGCGGAGCCCGGACCGGGGATGCGAACGGGAGCGGGGCTGGGAACGGGAGCGGGGGCCCAGCCGGGGTCGGACCGGACGGGACCGTGGTCATCGCGCGGGCGCACCACGGGTCGGTCTCGCGGGTCGAGCGCTCCGAGATCGAGGAGGCGCTCAAGGCCGGGCGGCTGCCGGCCGTGGTGGCGACCTCGAGCCTGGAGCTCGGCATCGACATGGGCGCGGTCGACCTGGTCATCCAGGTCGAGTCGCCGCCCTCGGTGGCCAGCGGGCTGCAGCGGGTCGGCCGGGCCGGGCACAACGTGGGCGACGTGTCGCGCGGCGTCATCTTCCCCAAGTACGCGGGCGACCTCATCCAGGCCGCGGTGGTGGCCGAGCGGATGCAGGAGCGGGCGATCGAGGAGCTGCGCATCCCCCGCAACCCGCTCGACGTGCTCGCCCAGCAGATCGTGGCGATGGCCGCGCTCGACGACTGGGCGGTCGACGAGCTCGAGGCGGTGGTCCGCCGGGCGGCCCCGTTCAGCGCGCTGACCAGGCCGGTGCTCGAGGCCGTGCTCGACATGCTGGCCGGCCGGTACCCGGGCGAGGAGTTCGCCGGCCTGAAGCCGCGGGTGGTGTGGGACCGGGTGACCGGGGTGATCCACGGGCGGCCGGGCGCGCAGCGGCTGGCGGTGACCAGCGGCGGGACGATCCCCGACCGCGGCTACTTCGGGGTGTTCCTCGCCTCAGGGGCCGAGTCCGGCCGGGGCGCGACCGACGGCGACGGCGGCACTGTCACCGTTCGCGGGGCCGGGGCCCGGCAGCCCAAGCGGGTCGGCGAGCTCGACGAGGAGATGGTGTACGAGTCCCGGGTCGGCGACGTGTTCGTGCTCGGCGCGTCGTCATGGCGGATCGAGGACATAACCCCGGACCGGGTGCTGGTGCTGCCCGCGCCCGGCCAGCCGGGCAAGCTGCCGTTCTGGCACGGGGACACGCCCGGGCGGCCGGCCGAGCTCGGCAAGGCCATCGGAGCCAAGGTCCGCGAGCTCGCGGCGCTGCCCGAGGCCAAGGCGGTGGCGTCGCTGCGGGCGGGCGGGCTGGACGAGCTGGCCGCCCGCAACCTGGTCAGGTACCTGGCCGAGCAGCGGCAGGCGACGGGTCACGTGCCGGACGACCGGACGCTGGTGCTCGAGCGGTTCCGCGACGAGCTCGGCGACTGGCGGGTGGTGCTGCACTCCCCCTACGGCGACCGGGTGCACGCGCCGTGGGCGCTCGCGATCTCGGCCCGGCTGCGCGAGCGCTACGGCGGGATGGACGTGCAGGCGCTGCACACCGACGACGGGATCATCATCCGGGTGCCCGACTCCGACGAGCCGCCGCCGGCCGGCGTCGCGCTGCTCGACCCGGACGAGATCGGCGAGATCATCACCGCCGAGGTCGGCGGCAGCGCGCTGTTCGCGTCCCGGTTCCGCGAGTGCGCGGCCCGGGCGCTGCTGCTCCCCCGGCGGCAGCCGGGACGGCGCACCCCGCTCTGGCAGCAGCGGCAGCGGTCAGCGCAGCTGCTGGAGATCGCATCGCAGTTCCCCGGGTTCCCGATCACGCTGGAAACGGTCCGGGAGTGCCTGCAGGACGTGTTCGACGTGCCCGCGCTGACCGAGGTGCTGCGCGACCTCGCCGCCCGCCGGATCCAGCTGGTGGAGGTGGAGACGGCCGCCCCCAGCCCGTTCGGGCGGAGCCTGCTGTTCCGCTACGTCGGCGCGTTCATGTACGAGGGCGACGCGCCGCTGGCCGAGCGGCGGGCGCAGGCGCTCGCGCTCGACCCGGCCCTGCTGGCGGAGCTGCTCGGCACCGAGGCGCTGCGCGAGCTGCTGGACCCGGCCGTGGTGGCCGAGACCGAGGCCGACCTCCAGCACCTGTCGGCCGGCCGCCGCTGCCGCGACGCCGAGGCGGTGGCCGACCTGCTGCGCACGTCGGGCCCGCTGACCGGCGAGGAGGTGGCGGCCCGGTGCGCGGCACCGGAGTCGGCCGGCCAGTGGCTGGCGTCGCTCGCCTCGGCCCGGCGGATCATCGAGGTGCGGGTGGCCGGGCAGCAGATGCACGCGGCGATCGAGGACGCCGGGCGGCTGCGGGACGCCCTCGGGGTGGCGCTGCCGGTCGGCATCCCCGAGGCGTTCACCGAGCCGCCCCCCGACCCGCTGGGCGACCTGGTGGCGCGGTGGGCGCGGACCCACGGGCCGTTCACCGCCGCCGCGGTGGCATCGCGCTACGGGCTCGGGGTCGCGGTGGTGGCGATGACGCTGCGGCGGCTCGGGGCGGACGGGCGGGTCGCCGAGGGCGAGTTCCTCACCACCCAGCACGGGACCCAGTGGTGCGACAGCGAAGTCCTGCGGATGCTGCGGCGGCGCAGCCTGGCCCGGCTGCGCAAGGAGGTGGAGCCGGTCCCGGCGGCTGTGCTGGGCCGGTTCCTGCCCGCCTGGCACGGCGTCGAGGAGTCGGCCGGGCCGGATGCCGGCGGCCGCGGTCGCGGCGGCGGCACCGGTCCCGGCGGCGGCTGGCGGCGGCGGGCGGACGCGGGCTCGGTCCTTGAGGCGATCGAGCGGCTGGCGGGCGCGCCGGTGCCGGCCGCGGCGCTGGAGACGCTGGTGCTGCCCGGCCGGGTTCCCGGCTACTCGCCGGCGCTGCTTGACGAGCTCACCTCGGCGGGCGAGGTGGTCTGGGCCGGGGCCGGCACGGTCGGCACCGGGGACGGCTGGCTGGTGCTGGCGCCCGCCGAGTCGGCCCCGCTGCTGCTGCCGGAGCCGGGCGAGCTGACGATGACGCCGCTGCACCTGGCGGTGCTGACCGCGCTCGAGGGCGGCGGCGGGCTGTTTTTCCGCATGCTCGGCGACCGGGTGGCCCGGGTCCTCGACGGCCACCCGCCCGATGACGGCGACCTCGTGTCGGCGGTGTGGGACCTGGTCTGGGCGGGGCTGCTGACCAACGACACGATGGCGCCGCTGCGAGTGCTCACGTCCGGGGGCGCCGCCGCGCGGCGGCCGGCCGCGCCTCGCCGGACGTCGTCGGTGGAGCTCAGCCCGGCCGCCCGCGCCAGCGCGACGCCCGGGGTGTTCAACCCGCGGCCGGCTCGCGGCCGGGCGGGCGGCTACGGCGGCGGGCATGGCGGCCGGGCCCGGCGGCCGGCGATGCCGTCGCGGACCGGGCCGCCCACGGTCAGCGGCCGCTGGTCGCTGCTGCCCGACCGGCACGGCGCCCCCGTCGCCGCCACCACCGGCCTCGGCGGCGATGGCGCGGCGGCACCCAGCGTTCTCGGCGGGCCGGCGGCGGCGACCATGCGGGCGCACGCGCTCGCGCTCACCCTGCTCGAGCGGCACGGGGTGCTCACCAGGGGCGCCGTCGCGGCCGAGCGGGTGCCGGGCGGGTTCGCTGCGGTCTACCCGGTGCTGCGGGCGATGGAGGAGACCGGCCAGTGCCGCCGCGGCTACTTCGTCGAGGGACTCGGGGCGGCCCAGTTCGCGCTGCCGGGCGCGGTCGACCGGATGCGGGCGATGGCGGGCGACCTGGTCGCGGGCGGCACCGGGGACGCAGGCCGGTCCGGAGATGCGGGCCGGTCCGGGGACGCGGGTGGATCGGCGGACATGCGTCGTTCCGGCCGTCCTGGCGACGGGAACGGCGCGGCCGAGCCCGACCGGCGCAGCCGGTCCGTGGTGCTCGCCGCGGCCGACCCGGCGCAGCCCTACGGGGCGGCCCTGCCGTGGCCGCCGCGCCCCGAGGAGACCGCCACCTCACACCGGCCCGGCCGTAAGGCGGGCGCGGTCGTCGTGCTGTTCGCGGGCGAGCTCGCGCTCTACGTCGAGCGGGGCGGCAAGACCCTGCTGTCCTGGACCGACGACCCGGCCGTGCTGACCCCGTGCGCGCACGCGCTCGCCACCGCCGTCCGCGACGGGGCGCTCGGCCGGATCACGGTCGAGAAGGCGGACGGGGGCGCCGTGCACGACTCGCCGCTGGCCGCCGCGCTGTCGGTGGCCGGATTCCGGGCCACTCCCCGCGGCCTGCGGCTGCGCGGCTGACGAGACCCGCGAGCCAAAGGGCGCGCCGGCGCCTGGACTGAGGAGCGAGGCGGTCTGTGCCGAGCGACGAGGGGGAGGGCAGGGGCTCTGAGGCTGCCCGCTTTGATGGTCACGGCCGATGGCTAGGTCAGGCCGCATTCTTGACGTCTCCGTGGTGGCTGTGTTCGTAGTTCGAGGTCGTTGCCTGCCGCCTGCGGGCGGGACATCGGCGGCAACGTCCTCCCCTGTACCACTGACACCAAGCAGGACGGACATGGAGGTCATTGTGTTCCGTTCGGGTCGTATAGCGCCCATAACGGAACACAATGACGCCCGGAGGCGACGAACGCTGGCCCTAACGGCACACGATCATGGCTGAGCGTCCGGAGGCGAGCGGAGAAGCACAGCCGTGAGCCAAAGGGCGCGCCCACGTCCTCGGACTGAAGAGGAGGGACTGAGGGAGGGAGGGAGGGAGGGAGGG
>DATCGA010000273.1:0-8368 GCA_036509215.1 Trebonia sp. | reverse complement strand
AGGTGGGCGAGCGAGGCGTAGCCGGTGCCGAAGTCGTCGATGGCGAGCTTGACGCCGAGATCGCGCAGCTCCGCCAGGCGGTCGCCGATCAGCCCGGCGTCCTCGACCAGCATCCGCTCACTCACCTCGATGGTCAGCGCGCTCGGCGGCAGGCCGCTCTCCGCCAGCGCGGCCGCCACCTGGGCGGAGAACTGCGGCGCGTTCAGCTGGCGGAGGCCGATGTTGACCGAGACGCCGACGTCCCACGACGCGTCCCGCCAGGCGGCGCCCTGAGCGCAGGCCTTGCGCAGCACCCACTCGCCGAGCTGGTTGATAAGACCGGAGTCCTCGGCCACGGTCAGGAACGCCCGCGGCGATACCGCCTCGTCCCCCCGCCACCAGCGGACCAGCGCCTCGGCGCCGATGACGCGCGAGGTGGCCAGCTCGACGATCGGCTGGTACTGCAGGGTCAGCTCTTCCCTGGTGATCGCCCGCTGCAGGTCGCTCGCCATATCGAGGCGGCGGACCACGTCCGCGTGCATCTGCGGCGCGTAGACCTCCACCCGGGCGCCGCCGCTGTCCTTGGCCTTGGCCATGGCCACATCGGCGTTGCGCAGCACCACGCCGGGCGCGCTCTCGTCCGCCAGCGCGACGCCGACGCTGGCGGTCAGCCCAAGCTCACGCTCGGCGACCTTGAACGGCGCCCCGGCGACGATGCCGGCCAGCCGCTCGGCCAGCTCGACGATCTCCTGGGGGCCGGCCGCGTTCTCGAGCAGCACCGCGAACTCATCGCCGCCCCAGCGGGCGACGGTCTCCTGGGCGGGCACGACCTCCCGCAGCCGCCGCGCCGCCTGGGCCAGCACGAGGTCGCCCGCGCCGTGCCCGACGAGGTCGTTGACCTCGGTGAAGCCGTCAAGGTCGAGGAAGATCACGGCGGCCTGCCGGTCGGGCGACGGCTCGAGCGCCTCCCGCGCGCGCTCCTCCACGTAGGCGCGGTTCGGCAGCCCGGTCAGCCCGTCGTGGAAGGTGAGGTACGTCACCTGCTGGCGGAGCGCCACCTGGTCGGACACGTCCCTGAGGCTGACCAGCAGCCGGGCGGGCTCGCCGGGCAGCCGGTAGAGCAGCACCGCGCACTCGACGTGCCGCCAGCTGCCGTCGGCGGCTCGGAGCCGGCCGGAGAAGCGGCCGCTGCGCTCGACGGCGCCGTCCTCGCCGTCCGCCCCGCCGCGCGGGCCGAGCACGCTGTCGGCCGCGGCCGGGGTCAGCGCCTCATCCGCCGGCAGGCCGGCCACGGCGGCGACCGCCGCCCGGGCCGCCCCGATGTCCTCGGGGTGGACGAACTCGCTCAGCCCCTTGCCGACCAGCGCCTCCGGAGAGTAGCTGAACCCGGATACCAGCGGGCTGGCGTAGCCGATGGTCCCGTCGAGGTCGCAGATCAGCACCATGTCGCCGGTCCGGTCGGCCAGCTCGCGCAGGCTGTTGCTCGCCTCGCGCCACATCCGCACCGCGACGCCGTTCTCCCTGACCAGCATCAGGATCCGGACCCCGACGACCAGGACCGCCGCGCCGCCCGCGATGACGAGCGCCAGCCCGGACGCGGGCGCGCTCGCGAGCCCGTTCACGATCACCACGAACGCGGCGATGACCACGGCGAACGCGGCGATGATGGTAGCGGCGCCGGAACTGGTGACCGGTGACCGGCGGACGCTGAGGAGCCCCGGCGTCCCGACGTCGGCGCCGCGGGCGGCGCTCTGGATCCGGGCCGGCAGCAGGTCGAAGCGGGCGGCGATGCTCTCCACCCAGGGGGCGAGGCCGAGCAGGCAGGCGGCCACGACCATGGCCAGCTGCTCGAGCACGCCCTGGTGGCCGCCGGAGATCCGGGCGCCGACCCCGAGCGAGTCGGCCAGCGTCAGCGCGAGCAGGGCGAGATAGGGGACCAGCACCCGCCGCCAGGCGGCGGTCAGCACCGGCAGCAGCGCGCCCAGCACGGCCAGGTCAGACAGCGGGTGCAGCAGGTCGACCAGGAACGTCTCCGGTCTCTCGCCCAGGTGGTGGAACTCCGCCCCGAACGCGAGCACCCAGCCGATGACGAGCAGGGCGACCGCCATCACGTAGCCGTCGGCGAGGCCGGGCAGCACGCTGGCCGAATCGCTCCTGCGCTCGCCCTCGGCCAGCACCATGACCCCGATCGCGGCCGACGCGAGCGCCAGCAGCGGCGCCACGTCGGCCAGCGAGAGCGGCAGCCCGGTGGAGCTGAGCTGCCCGGACAGCACCTGGGAGACGATCAACCCGGCGAACCAGAACAGCGCCGCGCCGCCCAGCCAGCGGTACCCGCGGGCGACCGGGCCGGCGTAGCGCGTCGCACCCGTCCACAGCCCGACGACCGCGCCGGCCGAGGCGACCATGGCGAGGACGCTCACCGTAGGTCCCCCGTGCTCTTGAGGTGCAACCGGGGCTCCTTCCGGGCTTCTCGTTGGGTCGCCGGCGCTCTCTGGATAGCGTGCGGTTCTCGGGTGGCGTGCTGCTGAGGATCAGGCAACGGATCGACAACAATCCGTCACCGGCGGCGATTATCACACCGCCCTCGACTTGTAACGCTCACTCTACGTATGTGAGATCACGCTTCGGTTGAGGAAGGGCGTCCACCGGGAGACAAGTGCGATCGCCGGCGTCGGCCGGATCGACCGCGATCGTGCGCAGCCGGCTGCCTCCCCTATCTTAAGGCAGTTTCCCCTTGGGGTAGCGGCCCTTGCAGTCCCCATGCGGGGGCTAGTAGGCGCCGCTGATCACGTTCCGGAGCGGCCCGCCCCGCGCGTACGCCTCGGCCTGCTCCCGCACCAGCTGGGCGGCCCGGCCCCGCGAGACCGGGGTGGACGCGGCCACGTGCGGCGTGATGAAGACTCCGGAGAGTGACCAGAGCGGGTGGCCGGGCGGCAGCGGCTCCGGGTCGGTCACGTCCAGCGCGGCCCGCAGCCGGCCGCTCGCCACCTCGTCGGTCAGCGCCGCCGTGTCCACCACGGTGCCCCTGGCCGCGTTGACCAGCAGCGCGCCGTCCTTCATGCGGCCGAGGAAGCCGGCGTCGGCCAGCCCCGCCGTCTCCGGCGTGGCCGGGACCAGCAGCACCACCACGTCCGCGCCGGGCAGCAGGCCCGCGAGCTCGTCCAGGCCCGCCACGCCGGGCCGGGCGCGGCGCGCCACCCGGGTGACCGTCACCTCGAACCCGGCCAGCCGCCGCTCGACCGCGGCCCCGATCGACCCGTAGCCGACGATCAGCACGTGCTTGGCCGCGAGCTGGTCGGTCGCCTGGTAGGCCCAGCGCCCCTCGGCCTGCTCGCGGGTGAACGCCGGGAACCCGCGCAGCACGCCGAGCATCGCCGCGACCACCCACTCGGCGGTCGACGCGTCGTGCGCGCCCCGCGCGTTGCAGAGCGCGACGCCCGGCGGCAGGTGCGGGCGGAGCCAGTCGACCCCCGCGGTCAGCGTCTGCACCACCTTGAGCCGCGGCATCCGGCTGAGCACGGCGACGCCGGCCGCGCTGGGGAAGAAGCTCGGCACGTAGAACTCGACCCCCGCGACGCTATCGGGGACGGTGACGTCGCCCACATCGCCGGTCTGCCCGACATCGCGGCCAAGCGCCACGATCTCGACATCGGTATTCGATAGACCGGTCAGTCCGGTCGAGACCCAGTTCGCGGGTACCCAGATCAGCACCCACCCCACGGTACTGATCTAGACTCCCCACAGCTACGACGAAACAGGATGCCAGCTCTACCAGGGGTCTAAATTGCGGAAAGTTCTAATCGCGAACCGCGGCGAGATCGCGGTCCGGGTGGCTCGCGCCTGCAAGGACGCGGGCCTGGCCAGCGTCGCCGTCTACTCCGACCAGGATCTCGATGCCCAGCATGTGCGCGCCGCCGACGAGGCGTACGCGCTCGACGGGAGCACCCCGGCGCAGACCTACCTGGACATCGACAAGATCATCGCGATCGCGCGGCGGGCCGGCGCTGACGGGGTGCACCCGGGCTACGGCTTCCTGGCCGAGAACGCCGCCTTCGCCACGGCCGTGATCGAGGCCGGGCTGACCTGGATCGGGCCGCCGCCGGCCGCGATCGAGGCGCTGGGCGACAAGGTCCGGGCGCGGGAGATCGCCAAGCGGGTCGGCGCGCCGCTCGCCCCCGGCACCGACGGCCCGGTCAGCGGGCCGGACGAGGTCCGGGAGTTCGCCCGCGCCTACGGCCTCCCGATCGCGATCAAGGCCGCCTTCGGCGGCGGCGGCCGCGGCCTCAAGGTCGCCCGGGCCGAGGACGAGATCGGCGAGCTCTACGAGTCCGCCGTCCGCGAGGCGACGGCGGCGTTCGGCAACGGCGAGTGCTTCGTCGAGCGCTACCTGGACCGGCCGCGGCACGTGGAGACCCAGTGCCTGGCCGACGCGCACGGGAACGTGGTGGTGGTCTCCACCCGCGACTGCTCGCTGCAGCGGCGCCATCAGAAGCTGGTCGAGGAGGCGCCGGCGCCGTTCCTGTCGGACGCGCAAATGGAGCAGCTCTACGCCTCGTCCAAGGCGATTCTGCGCGAGGCGGGCTACATCGGGGCCGGCACCTGCGAGTTCCTGGTCGCCCAGGACGGCACGATCAGCTTCCTCGAGGTGAACACCAGGCTCCAGGTCGAGCACCCCGTCTCCGAGGAGGTGGCCGGCCTCGACCTGGTCAGGGAGATGTTCAGGATCGCCGACGGCGAGCCGCTCGGCTACGGCGACCCGGCCCTGCGCGGCCATTCGATCGAGTTCCGGATCAACGCCGAGGACCCGGCCCGCAACTTCCTGCCCGCGCCGGGCACGATCACCGAGTGGAACCCGCCGTCGGGGCCGGGCGTCCGGCTCGACGCGGGCTACGGCGCGGGCGAGACGGTGCCGCAGGCGTTCGACTCCCTGATCGGCAAGCTGGTCGTCACCGGCGCGAGCCGGACCCAGGCGCTCGAGCGGGCCCGCCGCGCGCTGGCGGAGTTCACCATCGGCGGGATGCCGACCGTGCTGCCGTTCCACCGGGCCGTGGTCGACGACCCGGCGTTCGCGGGCGACAGCTTCGGCGTGCACACCCGCTGGATCGAGACCGAGTTCAGCGCCGTGCTCGAACCGCAGCCGGCCGCGGCGGTGGAGCCTGAAGGGGCCCGCGAGCGGCTCACGGTGGAGGTCGGCGGGAAGCGGCTCGAGGTGGTGCTGCCGGCCATGCTCGCGGTGCCCGCCTCGGCGGCCGCGGCCCCGGCCGAACGGTCAAGGGGCGCGCGCGGGGCCGGCCGCGGCGCCCGCGGGCCGGCCCGCGGCGCGGGCGGCGACGCCCTGGTCACGCCCATGCAGGGCACGATCGTGAAGATCGTCGCGGGCGAGGGGGCCGTAGTCAAGGCGGGCGAGGTGGTGGTGATCCTGGAGGCGATGAAGATGGAGCAGCCGCTCACCGCGCACAAGGACGGCACGGTCACCGGCCTCGCGGTCGAGGTCGGCCAGACCGTCTCCGCCGACACCGAGATCTGCCAGATCAAGGAGTAGGCGAAGGGACTGAGAGGATGCCGCGGCTGCCTGGAGACCCGAGTATCTGGGGCTGGCTGCTGTTCTCGATCGGGTTCCGGCTGCCGCCGAGGAACCGGGAGTGGGTGCGCCACGAGCTGATCGACGCGGGCTGGCGCGGCCGGACGATCCGGCGGCTGCTGGTGCTCCTGGTGCCGATCTGCATAGCGCTGGCGTTCCTGCCCGGACCGGTCTGGCTGCGGGTCGCGGTGCCCCTGTTCGCGCTGGTCGCCAGCGTCGGCACGGTCGCGATCAGCGCCGGCGACATCCGCGCCTCCCGGCTGCACCAGCACGATCTGGCGGTCCCGAACGACCCCGACACCGGCCGCCCCGCCCACTGACGTGCGCGGGCCGAGGTAACGCGCGATGGTCAGGTGAGCCGGCTAGACGGCGCTGGCGACGGGGTTGCGCGCATCGCGGCGGCGGCGCGGCGCGCGGCCCCCCGGGCGGGCGACACCCGGGTGGTGGCCGTCGACGGCCGGTCGGGGGCGGGAAAGACGTCGCTGGCGGCGACGCTGCGTGACCGGCTGCGGGCGCCGGTGGTGTCCCTTGAGGACCTGTACGGCGGCTGGGACGGCCTCGAGCACGGGATCGACCTGCTCGTCGCCGCCGTTCTGGAGCCGCTCGCGGCCGGGCGGGCGGCGCTCGTGCCGAGGTACGACTGGATTGCCGGGCAGTGGGCCCGGCCGATGGTCCTGGAGCCGCCCGGCGTGCTGATCGTGGAGGGCGTCGGGGCCGGGGCCAGGCGCGCGGCCGCGTTCGAGAGCGTGCTCGTCTGGCTGGAGGTCCCTGGGCCGACCAGGAAGCAGCGGGCGCTCGACCGCGACGGGGCGACCTTCGCCCCCTACTGGGACCGGTGGGCCGCCCAGGAGGACCTGATGCTCGCCCGCGAGGGCACCCCGGACCGGGCCGACGTCGTCATCCGGTGAGCGGGCTAGGCGATCGCGTCGGTGCCGAACTCCATGACCGTGCGGGCGGCCTCGGTGACCGAGCCCGACAGGGACGGGTAGATCGAGAAGGTGTGCGCGATCTGCTCGACCGACAGGTTCTGCTCGATCGCGATCGACAGCGGCAGGATCAGCTCGCTGGCCCTCGGCGCGACGACCACCCCGCCGAGCACGAGGCCGGTGCCCGGGCGGGCGAAGACCTTGACGAAGCCGTCGCGGAAGCCGCCCATCTTCGCCCTCGGGTTGGTGGCGAGCGGCAGCTTGACCACCCGGGCCGGGACCTCGCCCCGGTCGACGGTGGCCTGCGAGACGCCGACCGAGGCGATCTCGGGATCGGTGAAGATCGTGGACGCCACGTGGCTGAGCCTGATCGGGTGCACCGACTCGCCGAGCGCGTGCCACATCGCGATCCGGCCCTGCATCGCGGCGACCGAGGCTAGCATCAGCACGCCGGTGCAGTCGCCCGCCGCGTAGACGCCCGGCACTGACGTGCGGGAGACCCGGTCCACCTCGATGAAGCCGCGCGAGTCGAGGTGGACGCCCGCCTCGGCGAGGCCGATCCCGGTCGTGCAGGGCGCCATCCCCACGGTCAGCAGGCAGTGCGAGCCGGACACCTCGCGGCCGTCGGCCAGCGTGACCACCACGCCGTCGCCCTTGCGCCGGACCGACTCGGCCCGCGACTTGCCGAGCACGTTCATGCCGCGCCGCCGGAACACGCCCTCGATGACGACGGCGGCGTCCTTGTCCTCGTGCGGCAGCACCCGCTCCCGCGACGACACCAGCGTGACCTGCGAGCCGAGCGCCTGGAAGGCGCTGGCGAACTCGGCCCCGGTCACCCCGGAGCCGACCACGACCAGCTCCGGCGGGAGCTCGGGAAGGTCGTAGATCTGGCGGCAGGTGAGGATCCGCTCGCCGTCAGGGGCCCCGTCGGCCAGCGCCCGCGGCGACGCCCCGGTCGCGATGAGGACCGCGTCCGCCTGCACGGCCGCGCCGTCGGCGTCGATCGTGTGCGGGCTAGTCAGCTGGCCCCCGGCCGGCCGGCCCCCGGCCAGGCGGCCCCTGGCCCGGATAACCCGGATGCCCTCGGCCGCCATGTGCTCGGCGATGTCGTTCGACTGATCGGCCGCCAGCGCCTTGATCCGGGTGTAGAGGGCCGGCGCGTCCACCCCGAGCACCGGGTTGCCGCCGTCGGCCAGCTGCAGCCCGAGCGAGGCGGCGCGGCCGAGCGAGGTCATGGTCGACGACGATTCGATGAGCGTCTTGCTCGGGACGCAGTCGGTGAGCACGCAGGCGCCGCCGAGACCGTCCTCATCGACGACGGTTACCTCGGCTCCGAGCTGGGAGGCCACGAGCGCGGCTTCGTAGCCGCCTGGCCCGCCGCCCAGGATCGCGACGCGTGGACGTGGCAGGGTCACGTTGAGCAATTATCCCGGACGTTACCCACTAGGTTGTACGTCGCCCCCGCCGATTACGCCGTACGCTTAGGCAGCGTGGCCCTTTACGCCGCCTACGGCAGCAACATGGATCCGGCGCAGATGCTCCTGCGCTGCCCGCACTCCCCGCAACGGGGCACCGGGTGGCTTGAAGGCTGGCGCCTGACTTTCGGTGGCGACGAGCTCGGCTGGGACGGCGCCCTGACCACCGTTGTCGAGGACACCGCGCAGCGCACGTTCGTCGCGCTCTACGACGTCCCCGAGATCGACGAGAAGGAACTCGACGTCTGGGACGGCGTCAACCTCGGCTTCTACAGCAAGATCAAGGTCCGCGTGCAGAGCCTCGACGGGGACACGCTCGCGTGGCTCTACGTGCTCGACGCCTACGAGGGCGGCCTGCCCTCGGCCGAGCGGCTGACGATCCTGGTGGACGCGGCCGTCAAGGCGGG
>DATCGA010000272.1:0-3022 GCA_036509215.1 Trebonia sp. | reverse complement strand
CGCTCGATCCGGCCTGGCGGCGGGCCACCCGGCGCAGCAGGATCGGGGCAAGAACCAGCCCGGCGATCGCCCAGGCAGCCAGCACGCCGGCCGTGGCCAGGTGCCGCCACGAATGCCCGATCTCCACTGCTGCCAGGTTGCCCGGCAGCAGCGCCGAACGCACGCCGAGCCCGAGCCAGTACGACGGAAATGCCTGCCCGACCCACTGCAGCCACGCCGGCAGCTGGGTGATCGGGTAGAAGATGCCCGAGATGCCGATCAGCGCGAAAATGCCGGCCATCATCACGGTGGCGCTGCGGACGGAAGGGAACAGCGAACCCAGGACGACGCCGAGCGGCAACATGGCCAGCAGCCCCAGGGCCAGCACCCAGGCCAGCGTGAGCCAGCTCGCGGCGCTGCCGAGGCCAAGCCCGGAGAACAGGGCCAGCCCGACAATCAGCTGGCATACCGCGGTGAGCGTGACGGTGCCGGATACGACTACGATCCTCCCGATCAGGTAGCCGAGCATCCCGTCGCCGAGCACCCTCGCCCAGCGGACGAGCTTGCTCATCTCCCGTACCGCCAGGAGAGATTCACGGTCCCGTCGTCGATGCTCTCCTGGCGCGCCGTCATCAGGCCCTTCCCCGGCCGTCCGCCCGCGGAGCCTCATGGTCCGCTCTGAGCTGGGCAGTCGACGGCTCCAGTCCCGACTGCGGCCAGCCCGCTGCCGGGCAACTCGCGGAAATCGAGCCCGCAACCATCAGTGGCCACCACGTCCACTTGTGCCCCTTCATCGACGCCCTCCAGGCGGGCCCCGGGCCCCCGGCTGACAACCGCGCAAGCACCCCGCCCGGGTAGGTCACCGCAAGTCCCGTGCCCGGGTCCCGGGACGCGGAATCCACGGGCGGGTACGGACGGCGAGGGCAGGAGCGGTGCGCTGACCGTCCGAAGGAGCGGTATAGCGACCGTTCCGCTGCCGCCGTCGAGGACTGCACCACCCCGATGGAGGTCTAGTCGAACAGGAACGGGGCGAGGGAGCCCTGTCCTCGGCTCTTTTTCGCTAACGACGCTGGTGCCCGTCCGCCTCAGGGCCCACGCTCTGAGGCAGGTCGGCTACGACTGCGACGAGCCAGCCACCTGAGCGCGGACGGCGCACCACCGCCCGAAGGCCTCAGAGCACGATGTCAGCGAGGCGGGCGATCTCGTCCTGGTCGCCGACGGTGGGGTTGAGGATGATGTCGGTGGCGCCGATGTCACCGAACGCCTTGACCGTCTCCCTGACCCCGTCCGGGCCGGCGGCGACGCCTCCGGTGATGAGGCTGGCCACGTCGCTGCCGGAAATGCTGTAGTAGTCCCAGACGTTGCCCCGGCCCTGCTCCTGGTCGCCGAGCGCGAAGTAGGCGATCGCGACCAGCCGCGGCGACCCCGCACGCCCGGCCTCGTTCCACGCGGCCCTGGTCCCTTCGAATAGCGGGGCCACCATCGCGGTCGGGACCGAGGGGCCGATGTATCCAGTGCCCCGGCGGGCTACCCGCTCATAGGCAGCTGCCACGCCCCCGCCGAACATCAGCGGTATCTCCCGTGCGCCCGGGGTGATGCCGGGGTTGGGACCGCCGCCGACCGGCTCGCCTTTCCAGACCCGCCGGTAGACGTCCAGGTCCTCGTCGAGCCGCTTGCCCCGGGCGGCCATCCCCAGGCCGTCGACGACGAAGTCGTCGGGACGGAGCCCGACGCCCAGGCCGAGGGTCAGGCGGCCGCCGGAGACCGCGTCGATCCCCGCGGCTTCCTTGGCCAGCAGGACCGGCGGCCATACCGGCCCCAGCGCCACCGTGCTGAGCAGTTCCGGCGAATCGGTGCTGGCCGCCGCGGCCGCCAGCGCCACCGTGTCCATGACGCCCGGGTACGCTATCCGCCCGATCGTCGCCAGCGTCGCGAACCCGGCCCGTTCAGCCGCTGCGGCCCAGGACGGGATGATCGCGGGCTCGGCGCCACGTACCTGGTTCGGCACGCCAATACCAATTCTCACTCGATTAATCCCCTTGCTCTTTTACATCGGCTGGTATTTCTCTCGCTTGTCAGGCAATACCCTGAGCGGCTCCTTCGCGTGCGCGGGGCGATACCCCGGCTCCGCGGCGAGACCGCCCTCGTTAGCCGAGGGTCAGCCGCTCGATCTCGCTGAGCGCGTCGTGCGCGGCGTATACCGGTGCGAGCTTGCGCACGTTGGCGTGCATCCAGGTGTCCTTGAGGACGGTCTCGGTGGCGGCCGCGACGTCTTCTGGCGCGGGCGTGCCGGTGTGCAGGTCGATGCCGAGGCCGTGATAAGCGACCCGTGCGGCGACGGCGGGCTTGTCCTCGGTGAGGCCGGCCACGATGACCGGGACGCCGGCCGCGATCGCCTGCTGGGTGCCGCCGAAACCGCCGTTGGTGATGTACGCGCTGGCCTTCGGCAAAAGCACGTCGAACGAGATGAACTCGGCGACCCGCGCGTTAGGCGGGACCGGGACGGACAGCGCGCCGGCCCCGCGGCCGAGGGCGGCCACCACGGTGACGTCCAGGCCGGCCAGGCCGGCCAGGGCGGGCTCGACGAGCTGGGACAGGTCGCGGTTGGCAAAAGTGCCCTGGGTCACGACCACGACCGGGCGGGAGCCGTCCAGGTCCGCCCACCAGGGCGGGGGCTGCCAGCCGGCGGCGCTGCGACCGGGCAGGGCGCCCACCAGGTGCAGCGAGTCCGGTGCGTCGCCGCGCTCGAACTCGAAGCCGGGCACGGTCAGCGCGGCGAGCACGTCGGGGACGGTGTAGATGCCGTCCACGAACCGGGGGCAAGTCTGCGTGGCGCCGAGCGCCCGCAGGACGCCGGCGAAATGATCCTGGGTCGGCTGCATCGCCATGGCGAACTGCGCGTTCGCGGCCCGGTTGGCGGCCTTCTGATCCTCGCCCAGCCCGACCGGCGCCGGCCCGAAGAAGGTCGTGTCGTCGCTGGACAGCGCGAGCGGCGTCGCGGTCACCGCGACCCAGCGGCGGGGCCGCAGGCCAGGGGCGCCAA
>DATCGA010000271.1:0-2562 GCA_036509215.1 Trebonia sp. | reverse complement strand
GTACTCCCCGAACCGGGAGCCGTCCACGACCCGGGCCAGCACCTCGCGGGGATCGAACGGCACCCGGAAGTCGGCCGACACGATGCCCAGCAGCTCCTCCGGGTCATACAGCGGCGGGTCGGCGGGCTCGCTGGGCGGCGGGCCGAGCTTGCGCCAGTGCAGTTCCGCGACGATCTGCCGGCCGATCCGGATGCAGTCCAGCTCGCCGGTCGCGAAGTAGTCGGCCAGCCCGGAGATCCGCGAGTGCATGTCCGCACCGCCGAGGGACTCGTCGTCGGCTTCCTCGCCGGTGGCCATCTTGACCAGCGGGGGGCCGCCGAGGAACACCTTGGCCTGGCCGTCGACCAGCACCGAGTAGTCACACATGCCCGGCACGTACGCGCCGCCCGCGGTCGAGTTGCCGAAGACCAGCGCGATCGTCGGGATGCCCATCGCGGACAGCTCGGTGAGGTCATGGAAGATCCGGCCCGCCGGCACGAAGAGCTCCGACTGGGTGGGCAGGTCGGCCCCCCCGGACTCGACCAGATTGATCAAGGGGAGCCGGTTGCGGCGCGCGATCTCCAGGGCCCGCAGGTTCTTGCGCAACGTGTACGGGTTCATCGACCCGCCCCGCACCGTCGGGTCGTGCGCGATCAGCACGCACTCGACCCCGGACACCACGCCGACGCAGGTGACGATGCTCGCCCCGACCGCGAACTCGGTCCCCCACGCGGCCAGGGAGGACAGCTCGAGCAGCGGCGAGTCCCGGTCGGCCAGGAGCTCGAGGCGCTCCCGGGCCAGCAGCCGGCCCCGGTCGCGGTGGCGCTGCGCGTACTTCGCGCCGCCGCCCGCGCGGGCCAGCTCGAGCTGCTCGTCGAGGGCGGCGATGGCCGCCAGCTGCCCGGCCCGGTTGGCCTGGTACGCCTCGCCGGCCGTATCTGCCGCCGATCGCAGGACGGGCACCGAACCTCCTTTGGTCGTGTCCGGCAGGACGATCATGCCCAGCCAGCCAGTGCAACCCGAGGTTAACCTGGATTCACTTGCCACGCCAGAGTGCTCGCCCGTATCGCGATTGGGCCTTTTCAAGCCGCCCGTGGATGCCTACAGTGACCTCCGAAGTGAATGTTTACTCACTTTTCCGGCGGCCGGCGCCGGGCAGGTCTGCATGAGCACACCGTCAGAGAGGACGTGAGTGGCGATGGCCGCGGACTTCACTGCGACTGACTTCGATGTGACGAGCCTGCACCACCGGCGCGCCACCCACCGCTGGGAGCGGACCAGCGTCGGCGATCTGCTCGAGCGCCTGACGTGGAGCTTCCCCGATCAGGAGGCGATCGTCGGCCGGGAGGGCGCCTACGCGGACCCGGCCTTCCGGCGGCTGACCTACCGGCAGGCCGACCAGCTCGCCAACCAGATCGCGCACGCCCTGCTGGCCCGCGGCCTGGACCACGGCGACGTGGTCATGCTGTTCTGCGAGAACTCGGTCGAGGGCTACCTGATCAAGATCGGTGCCGCCAAGGCCGGCCTGGTGGTCGCCCCGATGAACCCCATGATGGCCCCGGACATGGTCTCGGCCATGATCAGGCTGGTTGAGCCCAAGCTGGCGGTCGTGGACGCTGAGTTCTGGCCGGCCGCCGAGGCGCCGTTCGCGGCCAACGGGCTCGAGGTGGGCGTCACCATCACCATCGGCGGCGGCCCGGTGCCGGGCAGCGTCTCATTCAGCGACTTCGTGCGCGATCAGCCGGTCACCGAGCCGGACGTCGAGATCCACGGAGACGACATCTGGGAGCTGCTGTTCACCTCCGGCACCACGGCGATGCCGAAGGGCGTGATGATCTCGCACGCCTGCAGCTACATGGCCGCCTACGGGTTCGCGCTGTCCCTGACCCGGGGCCTGCGCATCGAGTCGGAGCTGCGGGTCGGCACGTTCCTGCCGATGCTGTACCACGTCGGCGACCAGCCCTTCACCTACTCGGTGTTCCTCTCCGGCGGCACGCTCATCCTGGGCCGCAAGCCGGACCCGGGCCGTATCGCCGAGATGATCGCCGAGGAGCGGGTGACCGCGCTGTGGGCCGGCTCCCCGATGATGATCAACGCCCTGGACACGGTGCTCACCCAGCACCCTGAGCTCGACGCCCGCAGTCTCAAGGTCATCGTCTACGGATGGGCGGCGCTGTCCCCGGCCACACTGGCATCGATGAAGCAGCACTGCGGCGAGGACCTGCTGGTGTTCGAGATCTTCGGGCAGACGGAGTCGATCTCCTGCCACCGATTCTGGCCGGACAAGTGGCCTGAGCTGTACGCACGCACCGCCCCCAAGCAGAACTACGTCGGCGTGCCGAGTCCGGTGCTCGCCTCGACCGTGCTCGGCCCGGAGGGCCAGGACCTCAAGTCGTCGCCGGGCACACCCGGCGAGGCGGTGTACCGCTCACCGTCGATGATGTCCGGCTACTACCGCGACGAGGCGGCCACCCGCGAGGCGTTCCGCTTCGGCTGGTTCCACTCCGGCGACAGCTGCGTCTACGACGACGAGGGGCTGCGGGTGATGCTGGACCGCTACAAGGACATCGTGAAGACCGGCGG
>DATCGA010000270.1:0-8597 GCA_036509215.1 Trebonia sp. | reverse complement strand
GCGGCCGGGTTGGACCAGTCGTGCTTGTTCGCGAGGTGAATGACGGCCTCGGCGTCCTCGGCCCCGGCCCGGATGCTCCCGAGGTCGTCGAGGTCGCCGCGGCGAAGGCGGGCCCCCTTGGCCTCGAGGGCGGCGGCGGAGGCGTCGGACCGGGCCAGCCCGGTGACCTCGTGCCCGGCCGCTAGCAGTTCATCGACGGTGGCGGAGCCGATCCAGCCGGAGGCTCCGGTGACGAAAACGCGCATGGCAGGTCTTCCCTTCGGCTCCGCTGCGAGCGGAGCAATGACATGATGTCTGTGACTGACGTCAGTTACAGACATCACTATACCTCTGTACGTCTGTCACTGTCATCACTAAACTTGCTCGAATGGTGCGTTGGGAGCCGGGCACGAGAGAGCGTCTGCAGGGGGCGGCGCTTGAGCTGTTCGCCACCCGCGGATTCGAGCAGGTGACGGCGGCCGAGATCGCGCAGGCGGTCGGACTGACCGAGCGCACCTTCTTCCGCAACTTCGGCGACAAGCGCGAGGTGCTGTTCCACGGGCAGGACCGGTTCCTCCAGGCGTTCGTCGACGGGGTGAAGGAGGCGCCCGCGGAAGCGGCCCCGCTCGAGCTCATCGCCGCCGCGCTGGAGGCGGCGGCGTCGATTTTCCCCGACGAGCGCCGCCCGTACTCCCGTGTGCGGCAGGCCGTGATCGACCAGAATCCGGCGCTCCAGGAGCGCGAACTGCACAAGCTGGCCGGCCTCGCGGCAACGCTGGCGACGGCCTTTCGCGAGCGAGGCGTCGCCGAGCCGGCCGCCACCCTCGCGGCCCAGTCGGCCGCCTCCGTGTTCGGCATCGCGTTCGCGCAATGGATCCGCGAAGGCGAGAGCCGGTCGCTCGCGGAGATCGCGTCGGACGTGCTCGGCGAGCTCGGCAACCTAACCGGAGCGGCAGGTCACCGCGCGCTCCCGCTGTGATCGGGCCCGCAGGTCAGACGGCTCGCAGCGGCGCCGGGCCTGCGGCTGACTCGATGATGGAGAAGCCGCGCCCGCGCAGGCGGCGGCGCTCCTCGGTGAGGTAGGCCAGCAGGCGGTCGCCGGTGCCGCGATTGTGCGCCACCGTCAGCGCGACCGCGGCGTCGGTATCGCGGGCCCGGATCGCGGCGACGATCTCCAGGTGCTCGTCCCTGGCGTCGGATCGCGACTGCTGGGTGCGGACGCCCAGCCAGCGGGTGCGGGACAGCCTGGTCAGCGCCCCGGCCATGCCGTCGGCGAGGAACTGGTTGCGCGACAGGCGCGCCAGCGCCAGGTGGAAGTCGCTGAAGTCGCGCAGCCCGATCTCCTCGTCGTCGCAGCCGCGGTGCGCCTCGGACAGCGCCCGCAGCGCCGCGAGCTCCTCGTCGTCGGCCCGTTCGACCGCCAGCCTGACCGCCGCGACCTCCACCGCCTCCCGGTACTCCATGATCGCGCGGACCTCGGCCAGGTCGATCGGGGTGACCTTCCAGCCTCGGCCCTCCCGCTGGGTAAGGCCCTCGTTCTCGAGCCGCATCAGCGCCGCCCGGATCGGCGTGCGGGACGCGCCAAGCAGCGCCTGGAGGCTGCGCTCGCTGACCCGCTCGCCGGGAACGAGCTCGAGGAGCAGGATCGCGGTGCGCAGCCGGCCGTAGACGCTGTCCTCGCCGTCGATACTCACGTGACCTCCATCGTGGTATACCAATATGGTATTGCTCAATGGTACTCCATTGGAAGGAAGCAGGCATGGCCATCAGCACCGCGCCGACACGCGAACGGGTGCCAGACGACCAGCCCCCGGCTAAGGCGTGGCGGATGCTCGCCCTCGGGGTCAGCGCCCAGGCGGCCGGCAGCCTGTTCCTGAGCACGCCCGCCTACCTGATCCCGCTGCTGCACCTCGATCGCGGCGTGCCGCTGGCGCAGGCCGGGCTGCTGGCCGCCGCCCCGTCCCTCGGCATGGTCATGGCGCTGGTCGCCTGGGGCGCGGTGACCGACCGGTACGGGGAGCGGTGGGTGATCGCCGGCGGCCTCGCGCTCACCGCCGCGTTCGCCTTCGCGGCGGCCGCCGCGGGTGGCTACGTCGGCCTCGGGGTTCTGTTCGTGCTCGGCGGCGCGGCCGCGGCCAGCACCAGCGCCGCCTCCGGCCGGGTCGTGATCGGCTGGTTTCCCCGCTCCCGCCGGGGCCTGGCGATGGGCATCAGGCAGATCTCGCAGCCGCTCGGCGTGGCGGTGGCCGCGCTCGCCGTCCCGGCGCTGGCCAGCGGGCTCGGCATCTGGGCGCCGCTGCTGCTGGCGGGCGCGCTCACCGCAGCCCTCGCCGTCGCCTGCGCCGTCGGCATCGCCAACCCGCCCCGGCCGGCCGCCGGGCCCGCCGCCGACGGCGGGCGGCCGTTCAACCCCTACCGGGAGAGCCCGTTCCTGACCCGTATCCACCTGCTGTCGGCGCTGCTGGTGGTGCCCCAGTTCACGCTGTCCATCTTCGGCCTGATCTGGCTCGTCACCAGCCTGAACTGGAACGTCACCGCGGCCGGGGCTGTCATCGCCGCCGCCCAGTTCATCGGCGCCCTCGGCCGCATCGCGGTCGGCTCGGCCAGCGACCGCGTCGGCAGCCGGACCCGGGTGCTGCGCTGGGTCGCCGTCTCCGGCGTCGTCGTCATGCTGGCCCTGGCGGGCTGCGGCGGGCTGCACTGGGCCGCCGCCTCGGCGGTGGCGCTCATCGTCGCCTCGACCGTGAGCGTGGCCGACAACGGCCTGTCCTTCACCTCGGTCGCCGAGGCGGCCGGCCCGTCCTGGTCCGGCAAGGCCCTCGGCATCCAGAACACCGGCCAGTTCATCGCCGCCTCGGCCGTCGGCCCCGGCATCGGCGCCCTCATCGCCGCCGTCGGCTACCCGGTCGCCTTCGCCCTCGTCGCCCTCACCCCGCTGGCCGCCATCCCCCTCGTCCCGCCCCGCGACAAGCACAGCCCCTGACCCGCCCAATGGGCTCAGGGAGTCACCGCGCGCCCGTTCGGAAAAATGAATTCAAGATCTTTTTCCCGAACGGACCGTGACTCGACCGAACCGGGCCGGGTCTGGACGCTAGCGAGGGCCGGCGCCCGAGTCCCGCTCGGGTGCCTAGATCTGCCAGAGGTCGAGCAGCGGCCGAGGATCAGAGAGGTCGGGCAGCACGATGTCCGCCCCCAGGCCGGCCAGTTCCCCGACCGGGCGCCGCCCGGTTGCCACCAGCGCGCAGCGCACGCCCACGGCGCGCGCGCAGGCAAGGTCGCGCGCGGTGTCGCCGACGATCCAGACCTCGCCCGGGTCCGGATTCCAGCCGGCCGCCGACAGGCGGTCAAGCGCGACCCGGGCGACGGCGGCGCGGTTTCCCGCGCTGTCGCCGAACCCCCCGAAGCCGAGCTCGATCGGGGGGATCAGCCCGCCCGCCTCCAGCTTGCACCGGGCGATGGCGGCCAGGTTGCCGGTCACCACCGTCTGCCGGACGCCCGCCGCCGCCAGCGCGGCCAGCAGCGCGTCGACCCCGGGGTAGGAGCTGGTCTGGGCCCGGAGCTCATCGAGCCGCCCGAGCACGAGACGCTGCAGCGCCTCGAGCACATCGGCGACGCAGTCCAGCTCCGCGCCCACGGCCGTCAGCAGCATCTCCGCGATCTCGGGGTCAAGCCGCCCGCCGTAATCCCGCCCCTCCGGCGTCGGCCGGGCTCCCGTTACCTCGGCCACCGCCTCGAGGAAGGCCTCCGGCGCCACCCCGCCCGAGTGCAGCAGGGTGCCGTCGATGTCCCACAGCACCGTGGTCGCGCGCATCAGCGGCCCGGCAGCGCGCCGGCCCGCGCCAGGGACCCGGTGAAGAGCGTGGCCAGCGCCTCTTCGAGGGCGGCGGCGAAGTCCAGCCGCAGTACCGCCAGGGAGGGGTCGGCTTCGTAGGCGGCGAGCACGCTGGCGGGGTGCTGGGTGTAGCTCCAGAGCGCGCCCATGAAGACCATGGACATGGCGCACGCCTTCCACGCCCCGTCGCCGCCGAGCTCGGGCAGGTACTCCAGGGCGAGTTCGGTCAGGGCCGCCTGGTTGTCGGACATCGCCCGCTTGTACCGGGCGACCACGTCGGCCGAGACGTTGTGCTCGAGGACGCTCGCCTGGGCGCTGAGCAGGTCGCAGAGCTGCCGCTGGGGGGCGACCGAGCGGGCGAGGACGACGGCGAGCTGATCGGCGCGCTCCCGGGGGGTGCCGTCCGGCGGCACTCCGGCCGCGAGCTGCCCCGGCAGCTCGCTCAGCCACCGCCTGGCGGCGCGGTCGAGCAGCTCGAGCAGGATCGCCTCGCGCGACTCGAAGTAGCGCAGCACGTTGGACTTGGCCAGGCCGGCCCGGCGGCTGAGCTCGTTGAGGGTGACCTCGCTGACCGGCATGAGGTCGAGCATCGCGGCGGCGGTGTCCAGGATCGCCTGGCGCCGGATCTCCCGCTGCTCCTCGCTGCGCGCGCGCTGGAACCCCATGCCCCTATGTTACAGACCTCCGGTCTCTTGACATCAGACCATCGGTCTCTTAAGTTGGCAAACACAAGAGACCGTCGGTCTTTAATCTGGAGGAGATCATGAGCGCTCGGTGGACGACCGATAACGTGCCCGGCCAGCGGGGTCGGCTGGCGGTGGTCACCGGCGCGAATACCGGGCTCGGGTTCGAGACTGCCCAGGCGCTGGCCGCCCGCGGCGCCTCGGTCGTGCTGGCGGTGCGGAACCTCGAGAAGGGCAAGGAGGCCGCCGCCCGCATCGCCGTCGCCGCCTCCGGCGCCAGCGTCGCCGTCCAGGAACTCGACCTGGCCTCGCTCGATTCGGTCCGCTCGGCCGCGGCCGAGCTACTGGCCGCGCACCAGCGGATCGACCTGCTGATCTGCAACGCCGGGGTGATGTACCCGCCCAAGCAGACCACCGTGGACGGGTTCGAGCTGCAGTTCGGCACCAACCACCTGGGGCATTTCGCCCTCACCGGGCTCCTGCTCGAGCGGATGCTGCCGGTGCCGGGCTCCCGGGTGGTGACGGTCAGCAGCGTCGGCCACCGGATCCTGGCCCGCGTTAACTTCGACGACCTTCAGTGGGAGCGGTCCTACAGCCGGGTTCGGGCCTACGGCCAGTCCAAGCTGGCGAACCTGATGTTCACCTACGAGCTGCAGCGGCGGCTGTCCGGCCCGGGGACCACGATCGCGGTCGCCGCCCACCCGGGATTCGCCGCCACCGAGCTCATGCGCAACTCGCCCGCGGCCGCCGCCGTCACGCCGCTGTTCAGCCAGAACGCGGCGATGGGGGCGCTCCCGGTGCTGCGCGCCGCGACCGACCCGGGCGTGCTCGGCGGCCAGTACTACGGGCCGGGCGGGTTCCTGGGGCTCAGGGGCTACCCCAAGCTGACCGCCTCCACCCGGCGATCCCACGACGCGGCCGTCCAGCGCCGCCTGTGGGCGGTCTCGGAAGAGCTGACCGGGGTCACGTTCCCGGTCTGACCGGGTGCCTTGGCCGTTCCTGCAGGAGAATTCGGCAACGCTCGCACCTCACGTACCGCTGTCGCCAGGCGTCTGCAGGCCGAGCGCTTCCGACCGGGAGCGGACGCAAGCCGCTAGCGAAGGGACACGATTGTGTCGATCGAGGAGAACAAGGCGATTGTCGGCCGGTGGTTCACCGAGTTCTGGGGCAAGGACTTCAACCCGGCGGTGATCGACGAGCTGACCGCGCCGGACATCCGGTTCGAGTACTCGCTGCACGCGCCGCTGCGCGGCCGTGACGCGGTTCGCGGGTTCGCGACGAAGTTCCGCTCGGCCTTCCCTGACCTGAACTTCTGGGGGACCGCGGACCTGATCGCCGAGGGCGACTACGTGGTCGGGCAGTGGGAGGGCGGCGGGACCCACACCGGCGGGCCGTTCGACGACATGCCGGTCGGCTCGCTGCCGGCCAGCACGGGCAAGACCATGCGGTTCACCGGCACTACGGTCCTGAAGGTGGAGAACGGCCTGATCACCGAGGAGATCGGACTGGACGACGGCGTTAGCGCGCTGCGGCAGCTCGGCCTCATCCGGCAGGCGTAAACGCGGGTGCTTCAGACACGCCGTGGCGTGGCTCACCAGGGCCGCGCCACGGCTTGCCGCGTTCACAGGCAGGAGGGGAAATGACATCATCACCGCGGCTGCCGGCCGGCGGGGTGAGGGACGCGGGCGGGATCGGAGCTGGGTCCGAGACCACCAGGGCCGAACTGGACCGCGTGGTCGAACTCGCGCTGCGCCGACAGGCCCGCGCGGTCGCCATCGGCTCCGGGCGTTCTCCGGCGGCACTCGAGGCGGGAGCCGCCTTCGTCGGCCGCTGGGAGGCGACGGGAGGGACCGTCCTCGATATCGTCACCTGGCCGGAGGAGGCGGCGTCGTGGCTGCGCCAGGCGACCCGGTTCGCCGCGGCCGACCCGGACCTGTGGATCATGACGGGGCCCCCGCGCGGGTGGGCGCAGATGACCCGCAGGCTGCTGTGGTCCACGCCCTGGCGGCCGGACCGCACTATCGCGTTCGCCGCGGTCGGCACGCCGCACGCCATCGGTCTCGTCGGCGCCTGCAACCTGCCCGGGCTGTCCGGCGCCACCGCCGGCGGAGGCACCTGGACGGTCCGCGACGGCCGGATCCACACCGCCGCGCGGACGGGCGCCAGCCGCTAAGGCGGCTGGCGCCCGTCGCTCACGTCGCGTCGTGGAAGACCAGCCCGAGCGTGTGCCGCTGGCCCGACCGGATCGCGGACACCCCGTGCCGTACCGGGGCGGCCGACCATCCGCGCGCCGATCGGACCGGCCGGTCCCTGGTCGTGAACAGGTATCCATGCCCGTGCGGGATCAGCGTGGCGGTGCCGCGGGACTGCGCGCGCGGGCGCTGCTCGAGGAGCAGGAACTCGCCCCCGGTGTGGTCGGCGCCGGGCTCGTTCAGGTTGATGACGACCTGCAGCGGGAACACGAGGTCGCCGTAGAGATCGCGGTGCAGCGCGTTCCAGTCTCCCCGGCCGTACCTCAGCAGGATGGCGGTCGGCTTGCGCTGGCCGGCGTCGTGGCACATCCGCAGCCACTCGTCCAGCGTGTCCGGCCACGGGGCGGGGCGGCCGAGCCTTGCGTGCCAGTCGCGCGCGATCGGCACCAGCCGGGGGTAGAGCGCCTGCTTGAGGCGCTCCACCGGCTCCGGGTAGGGGGTCTTGAAGTAGCGGTACTCGCCCTCGCCGAAACGGTGTCTGCCCATGTCCACCGTCGACCGGAACAGCCCGGCGTGCTCATACAGGGAGCGCAGGCGCTCGGCCTCGGCCGGGGTGAGCAGCTGCGGCAGCAGCGCGCCGCCGTAGTCGTTCACCTCGGCCGTGATGGCGTCCCAGTCGCCGGAGTCCACCCGCCGCCGCCACGGGTCGGCGCCCTGCCCGGTCCGCTCGGCGCTCGCGATGGCGCTCACGCCGCCGCCTCCAGGTTGAGGAGCGTGGTCTTGGCGGCGGGACCGCCGACGTACTGGCCGGGCGTGCCGTCGGTGCGGAGCACCCGGTGGCACGGCAGCACGAGCGGCAGCGGGTTGGTGGCGCAGGCGGTGCCGACCGCCCGCACCGCCTTCGGGTTCCCGACCAGCTCGGCGACCTGCCGGTAGCTGCGGGTCTGGGCGTAGCCGATCGACGGCAGCTGCTGCTGCACCAGCAGCCGGAATCCCTTGGACAGCGACAGGTCCAGCGGCAGGTCGAAGCTGCGCCGCCGCCCGCTGAAGTACTCCTCGAGCTCCTGCGCCACCGCGTCAAGGCGCTTCGGCGCGCGCAGCACGCGGGTGCTCAGCCTGCTCGCCAGGGTGTCGAGCACGCGGTCGTGGCCCTCGACGTCGTAGGCGACGCGGACGAGCCCGCGGGGCGTGGCCGCCAGCAGCAGGGTGCCGACCGGGGAGTCGACCGTCCGGTAGGCGACGTCGAGGAGGCCCTCGTCCTCGGCCGCCTGCTCGAGCCTGCGGTGCAGGCGGGCGAGCGTGTCGGCGTCAGCGGGAGTCGCGAAGAGATCGTCGGGGTTGTTCATGATGGGCCTCCGCCCGGGTAGTTCTTCCGCAGGTTTCTGATGCCATCGGCGGCGGCCCTGCGCGCGGCGTCGATGGTGCCGCCGAGGATCTGCGCGATCTCGGCGTAGGGCAGGCCGGCCACGTAGTGGTAGGCCACCGCCTGGCGCTGCTTGTCCGGCAGCGCCCGAACCGCCTGCCACAGGCCGTCGTCCGCGTCGGGGACGCCGAGCCCGGTCGGCGCCTCGGTGACCTCCTCGACCGGGACCGGCTGCCGGCTGCGCGACCGGAGCACGTCGATGGCCTTGCGGTGCGCGATCGTCACCAGCCACGCTTCCACGTTGGCGGTCTCGGGCAGGTCCGGGTACGCGCGCATCGCCGACAGGAACGTCTCCGACCACGCGTCGTCGGCGTCGTGGCTGGCCAGCAGCGCACGGCAGACGCGCAGCACGGTGCGGCCGTGCTCCTCCACGACCTTCTCAAACGGCTTGGTGCTCATGCCCTGAAGACGCTCCTCCGCTGCGGAACGTGAGATCGCCGACCGGAGCCGAACCGGTCTCATCAACGGCGATAGCCGCTGGCCCCGAT
>DATCGA010000269.1:0-6403 GCA_036509215.1 Trebonia sp. | reverse complement strand
CCGGGGCGGGCGGCACGTAGTAGGAGTCACCCGGGTGGTAGACGCGCTCGTCAATCAGGTAGCCGACGTTCGCGACCTGGGGGATGTCCTGGTGGATGGAGGCGTGCAGACCGCCGAAGACGGCGACGTCGAAACCGCCGGCGTCGAAGCGGTCGCCTTCGGCGACGGCCGTGACCTGGCCCCGCCTCGCCTGCCAGCGGTCGACCACGGCGGCGGGCCCGTAGACCCTCAGCTCCGGCCGGGCCTCGAGCGCGGCCGCGACCGCCGCCTCGTCGAAGTGATCGAAGTGCTCATGGGTGATCAGGATCGTTCCGGCGCCGGCCGCCAGCTCGGCGGCGTTGGGGGTCAGGGTGCCCGGGTCCAGCAGGAGACGGCTGCCGCCCTTGTCGAAGGTCACGCACGCGTGGGTGTGCTTGGTCAGTTCCATCGGTGCTCCAGTCCGGTCGGTTCGAGCGTCTGCCCAGGCTAACGGGGAAGGGATAGAACCATGACCTACGCGGACGTCGGCGGCGTGCAGACCTGGTACGCGGAGCACGGCACCGGAGACCCGCTCGTGCTGCTGCACGGCGCCTTCACCGACGCCTCGGAATTCGGGGCGACGATCCCGGCCCTCGCGGAGCGATTCCACCTGTTCACGCCCGAGCGGCGAGGCCACGGGCACACCCCCGACGTGCCCGGGCCGATCAGCTATGACCTGATGGCGGCGGACACGGCCGCGTTCCTCGACGAGCTCGGCATCGGCCGGTCGCACCTGGTCGGTCACAGCGACGGCGCCAACGTCGCGCTGCTGGTCGCGCTGTCGCGCCCGGACCTGGTCGGCCGGCTGGTGCTCATCTCCGCCAACTTCCACCACGACGGGCTGGCGGCCGACCTTGACCTGAGCGACCTGGCCGCGAACGACTACCTGGCCGACGCCTACGGACAGGTTTCCCCCGACGGGCGAGGCCATTTCCCGGTCATCGCCGGCAAGATCTACCGGATGGCGACGACCGAGCCGACGCTGGACGAGTCCGACCTTGCCCGGGTGGCCGCCCGGACGCTGGTCATGGCGGGCGACGACGACATGATCTCGGCCGAGCACACCCTTCGCCTGTACCGCGGCATCCCGGATTCCGAGCTGGCCGTCGTTCCTGGCACGTCACACGCGCTGATCATCGAGAAACCGGATCTCTGCAATCGGATCATCCTCGATTTCCTCGCCAAGGACCCGGTACCCACGTTCATGCCGATGAGGCGGGCGTAGCCGCCGCCAGCCCGGTCCGCGCCTGGCGGCCGAGCCAGCGGGCCGCCCGGTCGGCCGAGACGTCGGCCGCGTTCTCGGTCAGCATGGCCACGGTGACCGCGGCCAGGGCGTTGCGCCAGGCGAGCTCGGCGTCGTACATGACCTTGGCGATGCCGCAGGGCTGGCGGCACTGGGCCGCGGTGAGCCCGACCGGACCGCGCTGGCGGATCTCGGCGCAGTGGAACATGGCCGTGTGCCCGTTCACCGCGCGCACGACTTCGAGCACGGTGATCTGCCCTGCGGGCCGGGCGAGCCGGTAGCCGCCGTTGACGCCGGGGACTGAGGCGAGCACCCCGTCCGCGACCAGCGCCTTCAGCAGCTTGGCGAGATACGGCTCGGGCAGGTCGAAGAACTCGGCCAGCCGGCGCCGGGGGACGGGGGAGCCGTCCGTCTGCGCCAGCAGCCAGCAGCAGTGCACCGCCCACTCGACCGTCTGCGGTAGCTCCATGACCTAGATCATAGACGCTTGATGTCCATGATTCTCGGCGTCGCTGTTATTGTGGACTTCAAAGATCTACGATTACGAGGTACGCGATGGGGTCGCATTCCGCGGGCACGCCCGCCGCGCGCTCCGGCTGGCCGGCGGCGGTCCAGACCGGAGCGGCGCTGGCCGGGGCGATGGGCGTCGGCCGGTTCGTGTTCACCCCGGTCCTCCCGCTGATGGAGGCACAGGCGCATCTGACCTCCGCTCAGGCGAGCACGCTGGCGACCAGCAACTACCTCGGCTACCTGATCGGGGCCGTGCTCGGGATCATGCTGCCGACGCTGAGCCGGGCCAGGCTGGCGCTGCGAGCGAGCGGCGTCGTCCTGGTCGTCACGCTGGCGGCGATGCCGCTCACCCACGACGTGGCGGCGTGGGCCGCCCTCCGGGGCCTGGCCGGGACGGCGAGCGCCGTCATCTTCATGGTGGCCGGGAACATGATCTTGACCGAGCTCGCCAGCCGGCGGCCGCACATGACCGGCTGGGCGTACGGGGGCGTGGGGGTCGGGATCGCCCTGTCGGGGGCGCTCGTCGCGGTCGTCAAGCCGATCGGCGACTGGCAGGCCGCGTGGTGGTCGTCGGCCGCGCTGACCGCCCTGCTGCTGGCGGCGGCCTGGTTCGTGGGGGTAACCGGGCCGGCCGAGAACCCAGCGGCGCCGGGCCCCGCTGGGGAGGCCTCGCCACGGCACTTCCGCTGGTTCGCCATCCTCTCCGTGTCTTACTTCCTGGAGGGCGCCGGCTACATCGTCGCCGGGACGTTCCTGGTCGCCGCCATCTCCGCCACCGGCCCGTCGTGGCTGTCGAGCAGCGTCTGGATCATCGTCGGGGCCGCCGCCGTCCCCTCCTGCGCCGCGTGGACCTGGCTCAGCCGTCGCGTCTCGCGCCCCACGCTCATCACCGGGGCGCTCCTCCTCCAGGCGGTCGGGATCGCGCTGCCCGCTCTCACCGCGGCCGTCCCGGCCGCGCTGGCCGCCGCGGTGCTGTTCGGGGCCACCTTCATCGGGATCACCACGCTGTCCCTCGCCACCGGCCGGCATCTGCGCGTCCCCCGGGCCGTCGCGATCCTCACCGCCGGCTACGGGATCGGCCAGGTCCTGGGCCCGTTGGTGGTCGAGCCCACCCTGCACGGCGGCTATCACCAGGCGCTGCTGGTTGGGGCCGGCCTGGTCCTGGCGGCCGGCCTCGGCGCCGCGCTGCTCCGCGTCCGGTTCCCCCACCTCGGCCAGGCCCACCACCGCCACCGCGACGCGGGGCGCGCCGAAGCTCGGGAGATGGCGGCCGTCGCCGAGCGCGCCGCCTGAGCTGGACGGGCCGAGACGACGCGGCCCGGTCTCCGCCCTACGACGGGTGACGGTACAACTCGGCCAGCAGGGCGACCGCCGCATGGGTGGACGGATGGGGGTCGTGCTGCCGCCAGATCATGTAGACGGCGATCGGCGGGGCGTCGCGCACGGGACGGAAGACGACGCCATCGCGCCGGTACTGGGTCGTGGTTCCCTCCGGCGTGATCCCGATGCCGCCGCCGGCCGCGATGATCGCGAGCCAGTCGTCAATATCGCGCGTCTCCCGGACCTGCGGGCGCCCGGCCGCCGGCCACAGGTCGGGCGTGGTGGTCCCGGTCCTGCGGTCGATCAGCACGGTGCGCTGCGGTATCTCATCGAGCCTGATCGAGCGCCGCCTGGCCCATGGATCGTCGGCCGCGAGCGCGCAGAAGCGCCGCTCATGGCCCACGATCGCGCTGGCGAAGTGCCCGGCGTCGGCTGCCGTGCGCAGCACCGCCATGTCGCACAGGCCCTCGGCCAGGCCGCCGGTCGCCGAGTTGGTGCGAATCAGCTGAAGTTCGACGTCCGGATAGGCGGCCGCCCAGCGGCGCTGGAACTCGCGGGTGTGCCGGCCCATGGCCGACCACGCGTGACCGATGCGGAGCCGGGTATGGCCGGTGGTCGCCTCGGCCACGAGGTTCTCGGCCGCGGCGAGGACCTGCCGGGCCTGGGCCAGGACGTGCACCCCGGCCGTGGTCGGGGTGACGGTCCGGCTGGTGCGGTGCAGCAGCCTGACGCCGAGAACCCGCTCGAGCGCGATCAGGTTGCGCGACACGGCCGCCTGCGAGATGCCGAGCTCGATCGCGGCGTCGGTGAAGGTTCCGGAGTCGACGATCGCGACCAGGCAGCGTAGGTGCCGCAGTTCCAGATCCATAACCAGAGCGTATAGCTGACTCCATCCATGCATTTTGCGCATAGGACGACGGGGTCCATGCTCCTGCCATGACCAATCGGTTCACCGGCATCGCGCTGATGACGGGCAGCGCGGCGTCGAATCAGCTCGGCGCGGCGACCGCCGCGCTGGCCTTCCCTGCCCTCGGGCCAGCCGGGGTCGTGGCCGTGCGCCAGTGGGTGGCGGGCGCGGTGCTGCTCATCACCATTCGGCCCAGGTTCGCCTCGTTCACCGGGCGGCAGTGGCGCCCGGTCCTCGCGCTGGCCCTGATCTTCGCGGTCATGAACCTGTCGCTCTACACCGCGATCGACAGAATCGGGCTCGGGCTGGCGGTCACCCTGGAGTTCCTCGGCCCGCTGTCGGTCGCCCTGCTGGCGTCGCGGCGGGTGACCGACCTCGGGTGCGCCCTGATCGCCGGCGCAGCCGTCGTCGTGCTGGCGAGGCCGCAGCCGAGCACCGGCTACGCCGGCATCGCGCTGGCGCTGCTGGCGGCCGCCTGCTGGGCCGGCTACATCCTGGTGAACCGCGTGGTGGGCGCCCGCCTGCCCGGCGCCGAGGGGCCGGCCGCGGCGGCCGGCCTGTCGGCGCTGCTGTACATCCCGGTCGGCATCTGGGCGCTGAGCGGCCACGCCGTGACCGGCGCGGCGCTGGGGCGTGCGGCCGCGGCCGGCATCTTGTGCTCGGCCGTCCCGATGATCGCCGACCTGCAGGCGCTGCGGCGCGTCCCGGCCAGGACCTTCGGCGTCTTCATGAGCGTGAACCCGGTATTCGCGGCGCTGACCGGCCTCCTCGTCCTCGGCCAGTCGCTGGCGCTCGCCGACTGGCTCGCGATCGCCGTCATCGTGACCGTCAACGCCGTCAGCGCGAGCGGGCGGGAACCACGGGCGTGAGGAGGCCCGTTCCGACGTCGTAGCTGTAGCCGGAGATCTTGATGCGGGGCGAGACCGACGGTTCGCGGGAGAGCCGCTCCACGTCGACCCGGACGGTTTCCGCCGGGTGGATGACCGGGAGCTCGGCCAGGACCTTCTCATCGAAGCCGCGTTCGGCGAATCCGCGGCGCAGCTCCGGGTCGGCGAAGAACCCGGACCCGCAGTCGGTGTGGTGGATGATCGCGAGCTCGAACCAGTCGGCGTCGGGCGTCTTCACCTCGTGCAGGTAGCTGATCCAGGCGACGTCCTGAATGACGGCCGGGGTGACGCGCCCCCCGACGTTGCGCTCGACGATCGCGTCGCCAAGATCGAGCCCGAGGATGCTGGCCGGGTCAACCCGGGGATCGATGCAGGTGAGGACGTAGACCTGCATGTTGGGGATGAAGGGGATGGCGGGCACCCTGTCCTTGAGATCCGTCGCGGCGAAGACCTTGTTGCGTTGCAGTAGCTCGTCCATGTTTTCCATAAACAAACTGTGACGTGCGCGCGCGATCGCCGGCAAGCGGCAGAGCTGCCTGGCACCGCTAGAATCCGGCCTATGCACGCTGTGGTCGCTCTCGCGCTGCCCACCGTGGAAGCCTTCGACCTGGCCATCCCTTCCCAGGTCTTCGGTGATCAGGTCATCCACGCCGAGCAGTACACGTTCACCGTGTGCGCGCCGTCGGCCGGTCTGGTGCCGTCGACAGCGGGTTACGCGATACAGGCCGAGCGAGGCCTGGACGCGCTGGCCGACGCCGACACCGTGGTCGTGCCCGGCTACCTGCCGCTGGATGATCCCGGCGAGGCGGTCTGCTCGGCGCTGCGCGAGGCGTCAGCGCGCGGCGCCCGCGTGGTCTCCGTCTGCACCGGCGCCTTCGCGTTGGCGGCGGCCGGCCTGCTGGATCACCGCCGGGCCACCACGCACTGGCAGTACGCGGACGACCTGAGCGCCCGCTTCCCCTCGGTCAAGGTCGACCCGGACGTGCTCTGGGTGGATGAGGGCGCCGTGCTGACCAGCGCCGGGCTGGCCGCCGGGATCGACCTGTGCGTGCAACTGGTCCGGGCCGATTACGGCACCGACGCGGCCATCCGGGTAGCCCGCCGGATGGTGGTGGCCCCGCACCGCGACGGCGGTCAGGCGCAATGGCTGGAGCGACCGGTGCCGCTGCCGGGTCACGGCCTGGCGGCTACCTGCGAGTGGGCACTGGGGCACCTGGCCGACCCGCTGACCGTCGCCGACTTGGCCCGCAACGCTGGCTGGGCACCGCGAACCTTCTCCAGGCAGTTCGTCGCCGAGACCGGCATGACCCCGCTGCGCTGGCTGACCGCCGCCCGGGTGCGCGAAGTGCGGCGCCTGCTTGAGGTCAGCGACCTGCCGGTGGATGAAATCGCCCGCCGCAGCGGTCTCGGCAGCCCCGCGAACCTGCGCGTCCACCTGGCGCGCGATGCCGGCACCACCCCAACCGCCTACCGCGCCGCCTACCAAGGCCGCGCGTCCCAAGGTCGCACGCCGCAATC
>DATCGA010000268.1:0-15071 GCA_036509215.1 Trebonia sp. | reverse complement strand
CAGACGGTCTCGGCGCTGAGCCGGACGCCGTCGTCGGGGGTCGGGAAGACGCCGAGCCGCTCCTGCAGCTGTCGCGCCGCCACCGTCTCGACCGCAGGCGCGGCCGCCGCCGTTGTCACCACTGCGCCAGTCGGGGGCGTGGACTGGCCGGGTGGAACAGCGGTCCGTTCGAGATCAGCTGGTTGTGAATTCTGCGGTCGTGAACCCGCGGCCGACGCGCGCTCGCGCGCGACCAGTTCCCGCACCGACGGGGCGACCTCGGCCGCGAACCGTTCCACCGTCAGCGCGTCGTCGGCCATCAGGACGAAGCCGCTCACCCCCTCGTCGAGGGCGAGGCCGGCCAGCTGCTCGGCCCAGACCTTGGGCTGGCCCTGGAGGAACCCCGGTCCGGAGCCGGCGAACGAGCCGGCGATGTTGTAGATCCGGCGGACGGCCGCCGGCGGGCGGCCGGCCTCGGCGGCGGCCGCGTCGATGACGGCGTTCATCGCCGCCAGCCGCTCCGGCGGCGCATACGGGGAGCTCGGCAGCCAGCCGTCGGCCAGTTCGCCGGTGAGGCGGAGCATCCGTTCCTTGTAGGCGCCCACCCAGATCCCGACGTCGTGCGCGGGGAACGGCCCGGGCTTGGCGCCGTTCAGCTCGTAGTGCTTGCCGTGCAGCCGCGCGCCGTGCCCCGGGGTCCAGAGCGCGCGGATCACCGTGATCGCCTCGCGGAGCGCGTCGACCGACTCGCCTGCGGTGCGCCTCGGCCCGCCCATCGCGGCGATCGCGTCCCAGAACGCGCCGGTCCCGAGGCCGAGCTCGACCCGGCCGCCGGACAGGATGTCCAGGCTCGCGGCCGCGCGGGCGAGCATGGCCGGCGGCCGCAGCGGCAGGTTCGCCACGTTCGGGAACACGCCGATCCTCGGCGTCGCCGTCGCGATCGCGGTGAGCAGCGTCCACGCGTCGAGGAAGGCTGGCTGGTACGGGTGGTCCTGCACGCTCACCCAGTCGAGGCCGACCGCGTCGGCCCGCCGCGCCAGCTCGATGACGTGCGGCCCCGCGTCCGCCTGCGGGGTCACGAATATCCCGAACGAAAGGGCGTGGCCGTAGTCAGTCATCGCGCGTCCTCCTGGCCTATATGTGCTGCCTCCAAGATAATCTATTTCACAGACTATCTTGCGAGCAGCGCTGTCGTACCATGGGGAGATGACGGGGACTCCGGCTGGGAAGCTGACCACCGAGGCGGGGCCGGCGCTGGGCGACCGGCTCGCAGACGACCTCGGCTGGGGCCTGGCGGTGGTGTTCCGCGGCTACGTCAAGGCGGCCAACGCGGTCACCGACGGCATCCCCGGCGGGCACCGCGGCTATCAGGTGCTGGTCGCCGCCGCCCGCGACGAGCCGGGCAGCCAGGCCGCGCTGGCGCAGCGCCTGGGCGTCGACCGCACGGTCATGACCTACCTGCTGGACGACCTGGAAGCGGCCGACCTGGTCGCGCGCCGACCCGACCCGCTTGACCGGCGCAGCCGCCGGATCGTGGCCACCGCCCACGGCGGCGACGTCCTGGCCGACCTGGAGACGCGCTTCGGCCACGCGGAACAGCGCCTGCTGGCGGGGCTGGCGCCGGACGACCGTCCCGTCTTCCGGGCCCTGCTGCGCGAGCTGGCCGCCCACGCCAACGCCCTCGACCCGATCGCGACCGCCTGCGACGCCCTTACCGACCTCACCGCCCGCGACCCCGCCTGACCCGACCGCTTCGAAGCCCGCCGCAGCGGCGCTTCTTGCTGTTATCCCACGGTTTCGGATCTCGGGAGAACATCGGGGGTACTTAACGGCGCTATTTGACGGTAGCTGCCCCCAATCTTTGCGACGCCGCCACTTCTTGCTGTTATCCGTTCAGGGCTAGGCTGGGCTGGGCTGGGGCTGGGCTGGCGTGGCGTCAACGCTTCAGGCGGCGGACGCTCTCGCGTCCGGCGCCGCCCCCGCCTCGATGGCGTCCGAGATGAGCAGCCGGATGGCACGGGCCAGGGCCTCGTCGAGCTCCGGCTCACAGGCCCGCGCTCCGGCGTCATTGTGTTCCATCTGTGTCATCTGTGTCATCTCCCTGTTATGGACTGCCTGACACATCGAATTAAAGTTACACAGATGTAGTTCGTGCTCGCGCACACTTCGTCACATTTGGTGCGTGATCTACGCGAGTCCCCACTGCTTGCGGATGGAAGTGTCGGCGGCGCCGAAAAGGCTGTCGACGACGATCCCGATGATGAAAATGACGACGATGATCGCGGTGGCGCTCTGCAGGTCCGACAGCGACTGGTCGTTGTTGAGCAGCTCGCCCAGCGTCGGGTGGTTGAAGACCAGCACGATCAGCTCGCCCGCCATCAGGCTGCGCCAGCCGAACGCCCAGCCCTGCTTGAGCCCGGCCACGTAGACCGGCAGCGAGGCGGGCAGGATCAGGTGCCGCCAGAGCGACAGCCCGCGCAGGCCCATCATCTGGCCCGCCTTGAGCAGCAGCGGCGAGGTGTAGTCGACGCCGGAGATCAGCCCGTTGGCGATCGACGGGGCCGCGCCGAGGATGACCAGGAACAAGATGGCCGAGTTGTTGTTGCCGAACAGCAGGGCCGCGAACGGGACCCAGGCGATCGACGGCATCGTCTGCAGGCCGGTGATCAGCGAGCCGACCGCCGCCCTGAGCACAGGGATCCGGGAGACCACCGCGCCGATGAGGGTTCCGACCACGATCGCGGCGATGAAGCCGATCACCGCGCTCTCCAGCGTGTTGCCGAGGGCCTGCCAGAGCGTCCCCGTCTTGGCCTGATCCCACAGGTTCACCAGGGTCGGGCCGGTGCCGGGGAAGATTTCCTTCTTGTAGCCGCTGAGCGTGACCAGCTCCCAGATCACCAGCACCAGCGCGATCGCGAGGACCTTTGGCCACAGGGAGTTCCAGAACCGGATCGCGAACCGCCCGCCGGCGCTGCCCGCCCTGCCCGCCAGGTCGAGCGCGTCCAGGCCCGCGAGCGCGTTGCCGGCCGGGGCGGCGCCGTCCGCCACCCACCCGATGCCAGGCGGGTTGGTGCCGCCCGTCGCCCAGGTGCCGTCGGCCGATGTCTGCCGTCCGTCGTTACTCGCCATGACGGCTCATCTCCTCGCGCAGCCGGTCGGTGATCTGGCTGGCCAGCTCGGCCACCGGCGCCGAGTCGATCCGGCGCGGCTGCTGGATCGACACCGGGAACTCCTCCAGCACCCGGCCCGGGCGGCTGCTCAGCACCACCACCCGGTCACCGAGCCGGACCGCCTCGCGCACGTTGTGGGTGACGAACAGGACGGTCAGGTTCCGCTCGGCGGTGATCCGGTCGAGCTCATCGTGCAGCACGTCCCTGGTCATCGCGTCGAGCGCGCCGAACGGCTCGTCCATCAGCAGCACGTCCGCGTCCTGGGCGAGGGCGCGGGCGAGCGCGACCCGCTGCCGCATGCCGCCCGACAGCTCGTGCGGGCGCTTGGCGCCGAAGCCGTCCAGCTGCACGATGTCGAGCAGCTCGCCGGTCCGCTGGCGGCGCTCGGCGCGGCCGACGCCGCGGGCGCGCAGCGCGAGCTCGACGTTGGCCCCGGCGGTGAGCCAGGGGAACAGGGCGGGCTCCTGGAACATCATCGCGACCCGGCCGGAGACCGCGATGTTGCCCGCCGTCGGCTTGTCCAGCCCGGCCACCAACGACAGCATCGTTGACTTGCCGCAGCCGGACGCGCCGATCAGGCAGGTGAACTCGCCCGGCGCAACCGAGAGTGACACCTGGTCGAGGGCCTGGACGGCCGCAGGACCGCGCCCGTACACCTTGGAGACGCCGGCCAGCGTGACCGCCGGCGCCTCCGTCATCGTCTTGGTGCTCATCTCAGTTGCGCTCATCTCAGGGTCAGGAGCCCATAGTCGGCTGGCCGGCGGCGCTCAGCAGCGAGTTGAGCTCGGTCAGGTCGTACATCCCAGTCAGGCTGACCGGCTCCTTGAGCAGACCGAGGCTGACCGCCTGGGACGCGTCGGTCGCGATCGACGACTCGTCCGGGTCGGCGGTGAAGGTGATCTGCGCGAACGACGCGGCCACGAGGGAGGACTTGATCGCCTTGCCGGTGTAGGACGCGTACTCGGCGTCGGCGTCCGCCTCCGCCTTGGTCGGGTCGGACTTGATCAGGTCGAGCGCCTGGAGATTCGCCTTGAGCAGGTCGGCCACGATCGCCGGGTGCGCCGACAGGAACGACTGGGTGACCATCAGCAGGGTCGTCGCGCCCGGCTCCGACAGCAGCACCTTGCCGCCGGCCTTCACCATCTCCACGTCATATGGCGCGGGCTCGGAGGCGCCGGCGATCTGGCCCGACTCGAACGCCTGCACCGCGCCGGAGTTCGGCGTGGTCGGCTTGACCAGCACGTCGCCCCCGCCGGTGGCGGTCGTGGACAGGCCGTTCTGCTTCAGGTAGTAGCGCAGCGCCACATCCTGGGTGTTGCCGAGCGACGGGGTGTCCAGCGTCTGCCCCTTCAGCGCCGACGCGCCGGAGACGGAGGACTTGACGACGATCTCTGCGCCGCCGGTGGCCACGCCGGAGACAACCTTGATCGCGCCGCCGTTGGACTTCTCCCAGGCGTTGATGGCCGGGTTCGGTCCCACGTAGGCGGCGTCAAGCTGGCCGCCCAGGATCGCGGTCGTCTCCTGGGTGCCGCTGGAGAACACAGTCGGCGACACCGATCCGGTGCTGCCGAGAGCCGACTTGAAGTACCCGTCCTTGATCGCGATCAGCGCGGGCGCGTGGGTGATGTTCGCAAGGAAGCCAAGCCGCACGGTCACCGGCGCCGCAGCAGCCGCGCTGGCGGTGCCTGAGGGGCTCGAGGAGCTCGGGGCGCTGGAGGAACTTGAGCTGCTGGAAGAGCAGCCGGCGATGAGAAGCGCGCCGCCCGTCACAGCGACCGCTCCAGCCAAGATGCCGCGCATATATAGTTTCCATTCTCTATCAGTTAAGTAGGGTTCGTGAGAACTATATACCAGGCCCGTAAAGTAGGAAACACCCCGGCAACGGTTGTAAAGAGACGATCGTCACACGGGGACGCGGTTGACCTGTTGGCTCGGGGGCCTCGCGGCTGACGTGCGGCGTCAGCCGGTCAGCGGCCAGTTACAACTGTTACGAGTCGTCCGAGGAGTCCTGCGAGTCGATGCCCTCGACCTTGGGCGAGAACTTGTTCAGGCACTCCTCGAGGCGGGTGATGTCCACCAGGCTCGCCCCGGTCGTGTTGTAGACGACGACGTCGACCGCCGACGCGAGCGGGACGCCGGTCGCGATCGCCTGGGCCGTGACATTCGGCAGGCCGTTACAGGCGGCGCGGACGTGCATCTTGTACGCGGTCGACACATTCTGCTGGAAGTAGACATCGACCGAGGACTGGCCGAGCGCCTTGTCGAACGACGCGCAGCCGCTCGCCGCCAGGCCGCAGACCACCGCCACGAGGCCGAGCGCCAGTACGCGGGACCGGGCTGACCGCCGGGCCTTGGGGGCGTCCGGGGGAACGACACGTCGTAGTACTCGCACGGTCGTTAGCTTATGTCGTCCGGAGATCGCTTATGTGGTCGGGGCACCGAGTACGGTACTGGGGACACCGAAAGAAAAGCATAGATGCCGCCGCGCCACATCCTCATCGTCAACGCCCGCAACGTGACCCAGCCGGTCTTCGTGATCGGCGCGCCGCACTCAGGCGCGGAAGCGGTTGGCCGGGCGCTCAAGCTTTCCCCCGGATTCCACGTGACCATCGGGCAGCAGCCGGTGCTGCAGGCGGTCTACGGGTTCGCCCGGAGGCCCTCCCTCTACAACGGCCGCGGCGACGCCGCCGCCGCGGTGATCCGCGATGCCTTCGCCCAGGGGTGGCAGCTCAACCCGACCAGCTGCCTGGAGTGCACGCCGCAGTGCCGGTCGGCCGCCGGGCTCAAGCCGTCCGAGGTCGGGCCGTGCGTGGAGCAGCGCGGCCTGTCCCGCTTCGGCGACGCCTCCCCCGACCTCGCCTACTGCGCCGAGGCGCTGGTCCACGCCTTCCCCGACGCGCTGATCGTGCAGGTGGTGCGGGACGGCCGGGATACCGTCGCGGCGATGCTCGAGGACCAGGTCGCGATGTCGTGGTTCCGGCCGGGAATCGCCAACATCGACACCGAGTTCCCCAACCCGTTCTACGGCGTCGAGGACGAGTCCGACCGGCTGGCCTGGCCCGGCCTCTCCCCCACCGGCAAGTGCGCGATGCGCTGGCGGGGCGCGATCAGGCTGGCGGCCCGGCTGCGCCTGGCGCTGGCCGATGACCAGCTGAAGACGCTCCGCTACGAGGACATGGCGCGTGATCCGGGCGGGGCGGCATCCGCGCTGACCGGGTTCATCGGGACGAAGATCGCGGCGCCGGTCACCGGGACCACCAAGCGCGCCAAGACCGAGCAGAACGCCTGGCGCCGGTCGATCTCCTACGGCCAGCTGGCCGAGGTGGAGAAGGTCGCGGGCCAGGAGCTGCGGCGGCTGGGCTACAAATGACCCAGGTGCGAGTAAGCCGTTAGCGCGGCGCCCGGGTCCGTTCGACATCCAGATTGTGCTCTTGACTTTCCTGGTGCTTGAACTGGGTCTCGTAGAGGTCGGCGTAGAGGCCGCCCGCCGCCAGCAGCTCCTCGTGGGTGCCGGTCTCGACGACCTGGCCGGCCTCGATGACGAGGATCTGGCTGGCCTCGCGGACGGTCGACAGGCGGTGCGCGATGACCAGCGAGGTCCGGCCGATCAGGGCCAGCGACAGGGCCTGCTGCACGGCGAGCTCGGACTCGGAGTCGAGGTGCGCGGTCGCCTCGTCGAGGACCACGATGGACGGCGCCTTCAGCAGCAGCCGCGCGAGCGCGATCCGCTGCTTCTCGCCGCCAGAAAGCCGGTACCCTCGGTCCCCGACGATCGTGTCGAGGCCGTCCGGCAGGACCGAGATCAGATCCCAGATCTGGGCTGCCCGGCAGGCCTCGACGACCTCGGCCTCGGTCGCGGCCGGCCGGGCGTAGAGCAGGTTGGTGCGGATCGTGTCGTGGAACAGGTGCGCGTCCTGGGTGACGACCCCGACGACGTCGTGCAGCGAGTCGAACGTGACGTCGCGGATGTCGTGGCCGCCGATCAGCACCGCGCCGTCGTTCGGGTCGTACATCCGGGAGACCAGCTGGGTGATCGTGGTCTTGCCCGCGCCGGACGGGCCGACCAGGGCGGTCAGCTCGCCCGCGGGGGCGGTGAAGGAGATCTCGTGCAGCACCCCGGCAGCCGCGTCGGTCCGCTCCGGCTGCTTGAGCGCGATCGACTCAAGCGACGCGAGCGAGACCTCGGCCGCGGTCGGGTAGCGGAACGACACCCGGTCGAACCTGATGGCGGGCGCGGTGCCCCTGGCGTCGCGGGCGGGCAGCGTCACCGCGTCCGGCTTCTCGGTGATCAGCGGCTTCAGGTCGAGCACCTCGAAGACCCGGTCGAAGCTGACCAGGGCGGTCATCACCTGGATCTGCACGCTCGACAGCGACGCGATCGGCCCGTAGACCCGGACAAGCAGCGCCGCCAGCGCCACCAGGGTGCCGAACTGGAGCTCGCCCCTGATCACCAGGGTGCCGCCGACGCCGTAGACGACCGCGGTGAAGAGCGCGGTGAGCAGGGTGACGGCGATCATGAACACCGACCCGTACATGTCCCTGGTCACGCCGATCTCGCGGACCTTGTGGGCGTTGGCGGCGAACAGCCTCGACTCCTCGCGCGGGCGGCCGTAGAGCTTGGAGAGCATCGCGCCCGCCACGTTGAACCGCTCCGTCATGGTGGAGCCCATCTCGGCGTTGAGCTGCATCGACTCCCGGCTGAGGCGCTGCAGCCGCCGCCCGACGCGGCGCGCGGGGTAGATGAACAGCGGGATCATCACCAGCGCGATGACGCTGACCTGCCAGGACAGGTAGAACAGGGTGATCAGGATGACGATCACCGAGAGCACGTTGGACAGCACCGACGACAGTGTGCCGACGATCGCCTGCTGCGCGCCGACGACGTCCCCGTCGAGCCGGCTGACCAGCGACCCGGTCTGGGCACGGGTAAAGAACGCCAGCGGCTGCCGTTGAACGTGGTCGAAGACCTGGGTGCGCAGGTCGTAGATGAGGCCCTCGCCGATCCTGGATGAGTACCAGCGGTTGACAACGCCGAGGACCGCGTCGAGGACCGCGACCGCGGCGACGGTCACCCCGACCACGACCACGACGCTCTCGTCGCGGGTGAGGATGCCACCGTCGATGAGCTCGCGCAGCAGCAGCGGGTTGACCACCGTGATGCAGGCGTCGAGCGCCGTCGCGATCAGGAAGATCGTCAGCTGGACCCGGTAGGGACGGGCGTAGCCGACGATCCGCCTGATCGTCCCGGGCTTGAGCTTCTGCTTGGTGACGGACGGGTCCATGCGGAACCCGCGCGCCATCACCATGCCGGGACCGTGTGCCATTCTCGCCATCGTAGTGCGCCCGGCGAGCGGTTACCCCCCGGCCATTAGGCGGGGGCCATTGGGCGGTGCCTAGTGCGCGGGGGCTATTTGGCGACCGCGCTCCGCTTGGGCGCGCCGCCCCTGCCCCGCAGGGTGACCCCGATCTCGGTGAGGATGCGGTGGATGAACCCGTACGAGCGCCCGGTCGAGGAGGCCAGCGAGCGGATCGACTCCCCCGCGCCATACCGCTCCGCCAGGTCGGCCGCGAGCTTGCTTCGGTCCGGCCCGGTCACCCGGGCGCCTCGTCTGAGGTTCTCGGCCATGTTTACCTCCCGTAAGGTACACGACTCATTGCGTTACATCCCCTATGCGCAATGATCACCTATCGGGGCGGTGTTGACCACCCGCATTGATCGAGATAGTTAAAGCGAATTGCTAAGCGCAGGTCGGCGCGGTTCGGGTCAAGCGAGCGCGACAAGATCAGCAAAATCGGCCGACCAGGTGTCCTCGGTCCCCTCGGGCAGCACAATCACCCGTTCCGGTGAGAGCGCATCCACCGCACCCTCATCGTGGGTCACAAGGACAATGGCGCCGCGGAAGCCCGCCAGGGCCGCCAGGATCTCTTCCCGGCTGGCCGGGTCGAGGTTGTTGGTGGGCTCGTCGAGCAGCAGCACATTCGCGCCAGAGACGACCAGAAGCGCCAGCGCGAGCCGGGTTTTCTCGCCGCCGGAAAGGACGCCGACCGGTTTATCGACGTCGTCGCCCGAGAACAGGAATGAGCCGAGGACTTTTCGCATCTCGGTGTCGGTGAGCTCGGGCGAGGCGGTGCGCATGTTCTCGATCAGCGACCGCTCGGTGTCGAGCGTCTCGTGCTCCTGCGCGTAATAGCCGAGCCTCAGGCCGTGACCGGGATTGACCTCGCCGGTGTCCGGCTTCTCGACCCCGGCCAGCATGCGCAGCAGCGTGGTCTTGCCCGCGCCGTTGAGGCCGAGCACGACGACCCGTGAGCCGCGGTCGATGGCCAGGTCGACGTCGGTGAACACCTCGAGCGACCCGTACGACTTCGACAGCCCGGTCGCGGTCAGCGGCGTCCGGCCGCACGGGGCCGGCTCGGGGAACCGCAGCCTGGCCACCCGGTCGGACACTCGCTCGTCCGCGAGCCCGTCGAGAAGCCGCTCGGCCCGGCGCGCCATGTTCTGCGCGGCCTTGGCCTTGGTCGCCTTGGCTCCCAGCTTGGCCGCCTGCAGCTGCAGCGCCGAGGCCTGCTTCTCGGCGTTGGCCCGCTCCCGCTTGCGGCGCCGCTCGTCGGTCTCGCGCTGGGCCAGGTAGGCCTTCCAGCCGACGTTGTAGATGTCCAGCACCGACCGGTTGGCGTCGAGGTAGAACACCTTGTTGACGACCTGCTCGACCAGGTCGACGTCGTGGCTGATCACCATCAGCCCGCCCCGGTAGGTCTTCAGGTGGTCGCGGAGCCAGGTGATCGAGTCGGCGTCGAGGTGGTTGGTGGGCTCGTCGAGCAGCAGCGTCTGGGAATCGCCGAACAGGATCCGGGTGAGCTCGACCCGCCGCCGCTGGCCGCCGGACAGCGTGTGCAGCGGCTGGTGCAGCACCCGGTCTGGCAGCCCGAGGCTGGCCGCCATCGACGCCGCCTCGGACTCGGCCGCGTAGCCGCCGAGCACGGCCAGCCGGTCGCTGAGGTTCCCGTACCGCCTGATCGCCTTCTCCGCCGTCGCCGGGTCCGGGTCCGACATCAGCACCTCGGCCTTGCGCATGCCGTTGCGCACCTCGTCGAGGCCGCGGGCGGACAGGATCCGGTCGAGCGCGAGCACGCCAAGGTCGCCGGTCCGCGGGTCCTGGGGGAGGTAGCCGACGGTGCCGGTGTTCCTGACGGTTCCTGAGGCGGGCTGGCCGTTGCCTGACAACACCTTCGCCAGGGTGGTTTTGCCCGCGCCGTTGCGGCCGACGAGACCAATACGGTCTCCCTCGGCAACCTGGAAAGAGGCGTCTGCCAGCAGTAGCCGGGCACCCGCACGCAGCTCAATGCCACTGGCGACGATCACGTGAACCAAGGTTACCCGATCTGCGTTACGGCTCTGTAAGCCATATTCGCACGGCGGTAAACTGCTTCGCGGCCTCGAGCAGGACCGCCCGCTTGGGGTCGGGCACGGTCAGGAACCGCTCGGTGGCGAGGCCGAAGTAGGGCGCCAGCCGGGGGTCGCCGCGCAAGTCGGCGACCGCGCGGCGGTCCCCGCCGAGCACGACGGCGTCAAGGCGGGCCGCCTTGGGCTGGGGTTTCGCGCCCCCGAAGATGAGCACGGCGGCGTCGGCGGCCGCGCTCAGCGCCTCGTTCACCTGCTTCTCGCGGCGGCGGGCGAAGCGGTGCTGCGACTAGCCGCCCGCCGCGCTGCGGCCGTGCACCAGGCGCGAGCCGACCTTGGCCGCCCCCAGCACGGGCGGGTAGCCGGTGAACACCCCGGCCGCGTAGCCGCCGAGGCGGACCAGGAGCACGCCGACGGTGCGCGGCTTGCGGGCGTGGGCGGCCAGCGCCTCGGCGATGGCGGCCGGGTCGTCCAGCCCAGCCGGAGGGACGGCGGGGTCATCCAGGCGGGCAGGCGGCGTTACCTCCTCCAGCAGCGCGGTGATCCCGGCGGCAGGCGGAAACGGAGGGTAACACTGCGCGACTGCGCCATCTTGTGCGGTGAAGGAGACATGATCATCGCCGACGGCCACCGTGAGGGCCTCGCCCGAGGCCGCCCCTGGGTCGGAAACCCCGTGTCTGACGGCGAATGAGGCGATCCAGCCGGGAAGTCGCTCAGCCGAAACGTCCAGCCATTTACCACCACTACCAGCCACGTTCTTCACTACTCACTGCCTCATCGTGTTTACTGAGCGTACAACTCAACTGCACCACGCGAATCAACTGTCACAAGCACCGCAAAAGCAACGAGGTAGCCACGACATGCTCCCGATCGATCCAGGCGACGGTCAGGGGCGTTACCTTCCGGGGGGCCGCTGGCCCCCCGTACCCCCCGAAGGCGCGCCCGATGGCCAAGGCCGCCATGGTATCGGGCCTGCGGCCGCCCCCGTGCAGCCTCTGCCAGACGTCATTCCCGCGCGGCCGCTGCGGGACATCGTGCCCGCCCAGGCGATGGCGCACGGCGGCACGATCATCCGGCCCGGCGCGGTTGCCTGGGGGGGCCTGCGAGACTCGCGCGAAAGCAGGTACTCCTCGGGCGAGTCGATCGAGCGGATCCTCGCCTCGGTCATCGCGGACCCCGGTCAGCTGCCCGCCCTGCTGGCCGAGCTCGCAGGCACCCGCCTCTGGGTGCCGCTGCCGGTCCGGCAACGCCCGTTTACCGACGGCACCGCGGTCCGGCTGCCGCTGGTCGGCTACGCCGAGAGCGACATCGACTTCGTGCCCTGCTTCACCTCGGTGCAGCGTCTCACCAGGTGGGCGGACGACGTCGAGATAGAGGCGCGCAGCGGGGACGCGGCCGACGAGTTCCGGTTCTCCGGCAGCGGGCGGCAGTGGCAGCGGGCGGGCGACGCCCGGGTGGTGCCGCACGTGGTGGTCCCGGCGGCCGGCCTCGCCGGCCGGCTGCCGGCCGGCCTCGGCCTGGCGCTCAACCCCGACGGAGCGCCCGGCCTCCCGCTGTACCCGGAGGCCGTCAGCTACCTGGCCAGGCTCGGCGAGCGGGGCCCGGCGGTCATCGGCCTCGACCATCCCCCGACCGAGCCGATTGCCCTGATGGACAAGGCGCGGGCCCGGCTGCGGCGGCTGCCCTTCGTGCGCTCCGCCTCCCGCGCCTGGCTCTCGGTCCCCGACCGGGGCGAGGGGCTGGTGATCGCGGTCGCCCTCGACGACCCGGCCAGCGAGGCCGCCCACCGGGCCGTGATCGGCGCGCTGGTGGCGGCCGTCGCGTTGGTGCCACTGCACGTCCCCTACCCGGTCGACGTCGTCTTCCCCGGCGAGCCCGCCGACGACGGCGAGCCTTGCGGCGACCATGAGGGCGGCGAGCGCCGCCCCGACGTCATCGCCGAGTGGCTATCCAGCAACACCCGCCCCTTTTACACCAGGGACTAGCGTTTGCACCAGGGACGGGACGCACAGGGGCAGCGCGCAAAAGATCTTGGTAGAAAGGCGCGCCATGCGCGTGCATTTCTTCCGCAGGAAAAAACCTTCCACGATCTTTGGGACTTCTTGCTGTTATCTGGGTCGGGCGCTCGTCGGACTGGTTGGGGACCGCCGAGCGTCCGACCGCGGGTGATCGTGAGGCTGGAGTTAGCCGCTGATGCTGGCGTTGGCGTTGTCGGCGAAGGTGGCGCCGCCGGAGGTAGCCGCGTTGTGCACGTCGGTCAGCGCGCTCGAGGCGTGGTCGACGTCGGACGGGTTGATGCCACCGCTCTTGGCCTTGCCGACCAGCCCGGTCAGGGCGGCCGTGAACTTCGCAGCGGGCGCGACGAAGACCTTGCACAGCGTCGGGTTGCCCTGGGCCGCCGTCTTGGCCGCCTTCAGCCGATTGATGACGAAGGCGCCCGCCGCGGCCGCCTTGATCAGCGCGAGCACCCGACCGCTGGCGCCCTTCTTGAGCTTGCCGTCCTTGGCGGGCGTGTAGATGTAGCGCTTGAACGCGCCGCCGGCCAGCGCCGCGTCGGCCACGAACTTAGTCTTGGCGAACTTCACGGTGTTCGAGGTCGGGCACGTCCCCGCCGCCACCGCCGCCGCCGTCCCGGTCTCCGACGCACTGGTGCTCGAACTACTGGAACTGCACGCCACCGTCAACGCGAGCAGTCCCATAACAAAGACAACCAACAACTTCCGCACCACGTGTATCCCCCCGCCAAGGCCACTGCCCGGATAACCGAACGCCGACCTCAGCGGAACTCCCCATCATCACAAAAGATCAAACATCCTCACGCCCGCGGGTCGCCTCCGATGAGGGCCTCGGGCGCTGCCGGCTGGGAATGGCGCGATATCGGCTGCCTCCGTGGAGATGCCGCTGTTCTATGCGCGCCCGCTTTTTGCTGTTATCCGGCCCCGAATCGGAGACTCGGCATGATCACGAAGGATTTATACGCCTATAGGAGTTTTCCCCTTCGCCAGGAAAAAGGGCTTCGTGATCACGCGCCGGGCAGCGACCCAGCACCCAACTCGCGTGCAAATTCCAGGCTAATGTGACTGCCGAACTGGCTTTTGGGTTTTACCCCGATGACAAGGAGAGCGGGGAGCGCGAGTGGTGCGCCCCCGCCCCTTCGGCACGCCGATAAGGCCATTTCGGCGTGCCGAGAGGGCGGGGAAGCGCCACCGCGCCCCCCGCGACCTCAGTCAGACCTAAATGTTGAAGCCGAGCGCCCGAAGCTGCTCACGCCCGTCATCGGTGATCGACTCCGGGCCCCACGGCGGCATCCAGACCCAGTTGATCCGGAAGTCCGCCACGAGGTCCTTGAGGGCCTCGCCGGCCTGCTCCTCGATCACGTCCGTGAGCGGGCAGGCCGCGCTGGTGAGGGTCATGTCGATGGTGGCGATCCGGGACTCGTCTAGGTCAACCCCGTAGATCAGCCCGAGGTCGACCACGTTGATGCCGAGCTCGGGGTCGACCACGTCGCGCAGCGCCTCGAGGATGTCGAGGACCTCCTGCGAGGGCTGCTCGGTCTCACCCTCGGCCGACGTCGTCACTGCCTCGGTGGTCACGTTCTCGCTCATGCGTTGTCTCCATCCGCATCCGATTGCGCGATGGCCTGGGCCGTCGCGTCTTTCCATGCCATCCAGCCAAGCAGCGCGCACTTGATCCGCGCCGGGTACTTCGACACGCCGGCGAACACCACGGCCTCGTCAAGCACGTCCTCATCGGGCTCCAGCTGGCCCTTGGACTTCATTAGCTCGAGGAAGGCGTCGCCGATCTTCATAGCCTCGCTGACCGGCTTGCCGATCACCAGGTCCGTCATCACCGAGGCGCTGGCCTGGCTGATCGAGCAGCCGAGGGCGTCGTAGGACACGTCCTCGACCACCGGGTCGCCGTCGACGGTCTCCTTGAGCGAGACCCGTAGCGTCACCTCGTCACCGCAGGTCGGGTTGACGTGGTACACCTGCGCGTCAAAAGGATCCCGCAGCCCCTTGTGGTGCGGATTGCGGTAGTGATCCAGAATTACTTCCTGGTACATGTTCTCAAGCTGCATAGTGCCCTCTAGAACGCCCCGAAGGTGGCTGGTGTTCCGTTGTCACGGCGCCTCCCCTAGACCCGGAAGAACTTCTTTGCGTACCGGATGCCGTCGGCCAGCGCGTCGACCTCGGCGTGCGTGTTGTAGATGTAGAAGCTGGCCCGGTTGGAGGCCTGGCAGTGCAGCGCCCGGTGCAGCGGCCAGGCGCAGTGGTGGCCGGTCCTGATCGCGATGCCGAGCTCGTCGAGTACCTGCCCCACGTCGTGCGAGTGCACGCCCTCGACGTCGAACGCGACCGTCCCGCCGCGGTTCTCGGTGGTCTCGGGACCGAGGATCCGCACGCCCTCGATCTCGCGCAGCGCGTCGAGCGCGTGCGCCGTGAGCGACTGCTCGTGCGCGGCGACGTTGTCCATGCCGAGCTCGGTCAGGTAGTCCACCGCCGCGCCGAGGCCGGCCGCCT
>DATCGA010000267.1:0-3865 GCA_036509215.1 Trebonia sp. | reverse complement strand
CGCCGAGCGACTCGGCGATCCGCGGCACGACCGAGCCGATCCCCGCCAGGTCGAGCAGGTCGCACCCGATCGCGAGGCCGCCGATCTCTTCGGCCAGCTCCGCGAGCCGGTCGACCCGCCGGGCGACCAGCGCGACCCGCGCCCCGGCCGAGGCAAGCCCGCGCGCCACCCCTGCGCCCAGCCCCGACGACGCGCCGGTCACGAGCGCCACCCGGCCGCTCAGATCAAACAGCTCCACGAGCGTCCTCCAGCAGACCAGGCAGCCCGGCGCGGATGATCTTGCCCATCGCGTTGATCGGAAACTCGCCGACGACCGCCCACACCTCAGGGACCTTGTACCGGGCCAGGTGAAGCCCGCACAGGGACCTGAGCTGGTCGAGATCGAGCTCAGCGACGAGCTGCACAAGCGCCGCGACCTTCTCGCCGAGGCGCTCGTCGGGCACGCCGAACACCGCCACCGCAGTCACCGCCGGGTTGAGCCGTATCACTCGTTCAACCTCGGCCGGGTAGACGTTGGCCCCGCCGCGAACGATGACCAGCTTCTTCCGCTCGACGACGGTCAGCCACCCGTCCGCGTCGACCACGCCAATGTCCCCAGTCGCTCCCGTTCCCGCCGCCGCGACAACGGCTCCGTCCCGCCACTCGCCCAGCGCCGGCGTCCAGGCGTTCGACCATGGTCCGCCGGGCGCCGAGGCGATGCGCAGCTCGCCCTGGAAACCGGTGGGCAGCCGGCGGCCGTCATCGTCGTACGCGGCCACGTCCAGGTGGGGAAGCACCCGCCCGGACGCGCCCGGCCGACGACCGGAGTCAACCGGATCGATCGCCACCACCGTGGGCGCCTCGGTCAGCCCGTAGGTGGCCCGGACCGGAACCCGGTGCACCTCCTCGAACGTCCGCCGCAGCTCGTCCGGGCAGGCAGCGCCGCCGCACCAGACCTCGTCCAGGCTGGACAGGTCAAGCGAGGGTTGGCGGGCGAGATCGTACAGCTGGGCGGGCACCCCGTTCCAGACCGTGACCCGCTCCCGGCCGATCCACTCGGCCACCCCGGTGACGTCGCGGCGGTCCGTCAGCACGCAGCACCCCTGGGCCTGCGCGGTCAGCAGCGTGGTCAAGATGATCATGTTGAGCAGCGTGAGCGGCAGGCAGTCGCCCTTGCGCAGCGACGGTCCCCAGCCTCGGGTCTTGACCAGGACGGCGCCGGGCAGCAGCATGTTCCGCTGGCTGTGCACGATGCCCTTGGGAACGCCGGTGGTGCCGCTGGTGAAGGCGAGCCCGGCGGGCGCGTCCGGATCGACGTCTACCGTTGGCGCGGCCTGGGCGCGCGCGCCCACCTCCGCGAGCTCCGGCGCCGAGACCACGGCGCTGCCCCGCACCCTGCACGCGGGCCCGGCCAGGATAAGGGCGGGCGCGGCGAGGTCGGCGATCGCCCGCTGCTCCCGCTCCGGATAGGCCTCGTTGATCCCGGTCCAGACCGCGCCGATCCGCTGCGCGCCGTGGAACGCGGCCACGATGCCGAGGTCGTTGGGCAGGCAGGCGGCGACCCGGTCGCCCGGCCGCACGCCCAGGTACCACATCGCGCTGGCGGCCGCGGTCGCGGCGCGGTCGAGCTCCGTGTAGCTCAGCGTCCCGGATCGGGCCACCACGGCGGCCGCATCCGGCCGGTCCCGCAGCGCCGGGCGCAGGACGTCGGCGATGGTAGCCGTCACGACACTCCCGTCGTCGCTGTCATCGGTTCGGGGCTGGTGCTAGAGCCGTGATTCGGCTGCCATCGCCGTGGTCGAGGGGTTCGGCGCGAACGGGCGGATCATCGAGTCCTGGGTGAACGACGCGATGATCCGCCCGTCCTCCGTCAACACCTGGCCCCGGGCATAGGCCATGCCGGCCCCGGCGAACGTGGACTCGTGGTGGTACCGGAGCCAGCCGTCCCAGCCGATCGGGTCGTGGAACGTCACCCCGATGGTCATCACCGCGGTCGAGACGGTGTGGTGTGCCTGGGCGGTGCCGATCCCCTCGTGCGCCCGCATCGCGGTGGCGATCGACAGGTCGCCGGTGTAGTGCGTCAGCAGCGCCCGGCGCAGGTCGTCCCGGTCGGGCACCTCGTCGTAGCGCAGCCACGCCTCAAGCACCGGCGGCCCCACCTCGTCGGGGCTGTTGTGATCGCGCACGCCCTCGATCCGCAGGTCCCTGAACGGCACCGGGTTGATCGCGGCCGGGTACGCGGCCTCCGGCCCGTCCGCCGGCGCACCCGAGAACGCCGGCCGGTCGTGCCTGATCACGTCGGCCTCGGGCCGGTCGAGCAGGATGGTGGCGGTGGCGCAGGCCCGGCCGCCCTGGCCGATGGTGACCACCGCGCTGGCGAACGAGCGCCCGGCCCGGACCGGGGTGACGGTGAACTCGATCGGGCTGGCCGGGTTGCAGGCGCCGGCGAACAGCCCGTGCGCCGAGCGCACGGTCCGGTCCGGCAGCGCCTTGGACGCGGCCACCATCGCCTGGCCGAGCAGCTGGCTGCCCTCGACCACGTTCCGGCCCCGGCTCTCGCTGATGCCCAAGTACTGGACCGATCCCGAATCGGCGGGCCGCACATCGAAGACCTCGAGCAGATCCGACAGCGACGCCTCGCCCGTCACCTCGGTCAAGGCACCAGCCCCTCGTCCGCAGTCGTCCCCGCCGGAGCGGTCGTCGCCGCCGGAGCCGCCGGCGCAGCAGGAGGAGGAGCCGGCCGGTAGAACGTGGCCAGCAGCCCCGCCGTCGCCAGCACGGCCACGCCGAGCGCGACGCCGCCGCCGAGCCAGCCGGTCATCTCGATGCCGGCCGCGTTGTCGATCGAGAACCGCCCGGGGCCGGTGACGCCAAGCAGAAGGCAGACGACGGCCAGCACGAGCACGTACTCATAGCCGTCCTTGAACACGAAGAACCCGTTCTTCCGGTGCGCGAGCAGCCCCGCCACCAGCATCACCGAGATGATCGCCGCGCACGCGAGCGGGGTGAACAGCCCCACGACCAGCAGGAATCCCGCGCCGAGCTCGGTCACCACGCTCATCCACGCCTGCAACTCGCCGTACTTGAGACCGAGCCCGGCGAACCAGCGCCCGGTGCCGGCGATCTTGCCGCCCCCGTGCCAGTGGTTGTAGCCGTGCCGCATCATCGTGACGCCCACGACCACCCGCACCAGCAACAGGGCGACGACGACAGGGGGGTTTCCCATCTCAGCCTCCATCCGGATTGCCACGATCAGCACATTCTTTACTCAAGGCGCACTCCTCGGCAAAGGCCAGTACCGATAGGTGGTACGCCAGCGCCGACCGCCCCAGGCTCAGGTTGTGGCCGGCCGCCGACTGCTCGGCCGTGACGACCCGAGGCGACCCGGTGAACAGGGCCGCGATGTCGGCTAGGGCCGTCGGCCCGTTGCTCCACACCCGCTCGTGATCGCCCAGCGTGTAGCGCACCGGTATTCGCACCCGCGCCGCCAGCGACGAGAATGCATCCGACAGCGCCCGCACGTCGCTCCCCTCGTAGCGAGGGGAGGCAGACAGCGCCAGCGCCGCCTCGGCCTCGTCCGGGTACAACCGCGCCGGCGTCCACAGCAGGTCACGCAGGTTCCCCCTGCCCGCCCCCGCATGCGGCCGCACCCCGATGCCAGCGATCTCCAGCCCGAGCAGGTCAGCCCCGCGTGGATCAGCCGCCATCTGCACCGCCAGCACGCACCCCATCGAGTGCCCCAGCAGAAACACGCCCGCCCCGCGCGCCCGCCCGGCCAGCAGCGCGTCGATCGCCCCATAGCCGAGGTCCACCCGACCGTCGGCAGTCGCGATCCGGTCGATGTAGTCAGCATGACCGAAGTGGCGCCCGTAGCCGGCCTGAGTGG
>DATCGA010000266.1:0-11691 GCA_036509215.1 Trebonia sp. | reverse complement strand
CACCCACCCACCCCACCGCCCGCCCCATCGCCCCCCGCCTGGCGGAGCCCGGACCTGTCACCTACGCCAGAGACCCCAATAGGCGCGGTCAACGGCGTAGCCGACAGGACCCGGAACCTGTCGATGGCGTAGCCGACAGGCTCCACGCCCCCGGTCGATGGCGTAGCCGACAGCTACGACGGCACGAACGGGCCGCCCGCCGCGTCCGGCAGCAGCGGCGGCTTCAGGAACGCGGGCGGCGCGGTCAGGTCGAGCGCGCCCAGCGGCGAGACGGCTGCCGCGTCGCGGCGCGTGAGCGGCGGGAGGTTCCACTTTTCCTCGATGAGCTTGAGCACCGAGGTGTGGTCGAGCACGTCGCTGAGCACGAAATCCGGCCGTGCGTAGGGGGAGACGATCACCGCGGGCACCCGGAACCCATACCGCTCATACGTCACCGGGCCGCCGTCGGCGTGCTCGAGCGCCTTGAGCGACTTCGGCGACAGCACCCGCAGCAGGGCGCGCCCCCACCGGTGCGAGAGCTGCCAGTTCCGCGCCGGGACGTCGTCCGGGGCGACGGCGATCGGCGGCTGCACGTGGTCGTAGTAGCCGCCGTGCTCGTCGTAGATCCACAGCAGCAGCGTCGACTCCCAGGCCGGCCCGTTCATCACCGCGTTGACGACCGCGCAGGAGAAGGACTCGCCGTGCGCGATGTCCTGCGGGTTCTCCTCCGAGTAGGCGCCGAAGTCCGGGTCCACGATGGACACCGAGGGCAGCGTCCCGGCCGCCGCGTCGGCGAAGAACTGCGGGGTCGTCCGCAGGTGATTCACGCACCGCGCGAACCCAAGCGGGTACAGGTCGGCGGTGAACGACTTGTTGCCGCGGACGGCGTCAGTCACCCCGGGCAGCCACTGGCCGAACTGGGCCAGCCGCCTCAGCGCGACGAGGCCGCGCACGCCGAGCAGCCGCTTGAGCGCCACCGAGGCCCGCTTCACGTTGTGGTAGTTCACCCACGAGATCCCGTTGGTGGTCAGCGCGTCGAAGATCGTTCCCGCGGCCGGGTAGTCCACCAGGTCCCACGGCAGGTCGTCGACGAGGCCGTGCGCGGTGCCCGCGATCAGGAACCGCCGGTTCGGGAAGGTCGGGCCCAGGCAGGAGCAGAACCAGCGGTCCGCCACCGGGAAGACGCTCGCCAGCCCGTGATAGAACGGCAGTTCGGCTGACGTCCAGTAGCCCATCGGCACGGTCGGGTCCCCGCCCGGCACGGTATCCCAGACTCCGGTCGCGAACCCGCCGCAGCTGCCCTCGGCGTAGGAGCGGTGGCTGGCGTTCCAGGTCTGCGTCGGGTTGCCGGGGACCTGGACGGTGGAGGTCAGGTGATGGGCGGCGACCTGCTGCCCGTTGGGCAGCACGTTGCACGAGTTCGGTTCGCCGTCGGCCCCGGTCGGCAGCCCGTCGCCGCGGCCGGGCAGCGTGCCCAGATAGTTGTCGTAGGAGTGGTTCTCCATCATCAGCACCACGATGTGCTTGATCTGCGGGATCAGGTCGGCGCCGGCCGGCTGGTCGGGCCGCGGCCGCTCGGCCGGACCGGGTTGCAGGGCATGACCGGAAATCTCGCGCTGTTCCAGACGGTCCCACATTGGATCTGCCTTCCCCTATCGGCATCCTTCGCGCGAATCATGTCATTAAGCCACCGGGAAATGCCAAAAAATCAACGGCATTTCATTTCGAACGGACCGTTGCGCTGCCCCACAGCAAAACGGAGACCGCCCCGGCTGGCGAGCCGGGGCGGTTGCCGTTCGCGGTGGTCAGATGTTGGCGCAGAGCAGCGGCCGGAAGAGGATGGTCGGCTGGCCGTTGCTGAGGATGTTGTTCATGTCTCCCTGGTGCAGGTTGAGGTACCAGCCGGTGGCGGGCAGCGGCGTCGTGACGCCGGCGACGACCCGGGTCTCGTGGTTGATGTCGCCGTTGCCATCGGCGGTGAAGTCCGTCAGCATGTACTGCACCGGACCCTGGCTCTGGCAGCTTCCGATGTGGATGTGCGCGGCGTGCGCCCCGGGGCTGACGCCGCTGGCGGTCAGCGTGACGGTGATGGTCTGCGCGGACGGGTCGTATACGAGCGTGGCGCGGCCCTGCAGCGAGCCCGCCGGGAAGCCCGCCTCAATCGCCTGCAGCTGGTACGAGCCGCCATTGCCGGCGTTGAGCGGACCGGTCGTCGCGATCTTGTCGGTGCCCCCGGTGCCGTCCAGGATCTTCAGCCGGGCTCCGTTGGGGATGCTGCCCGCTGCCAGCCTGGCCGAGGCCTGGCCGGCCGCGTCGGCGTTGAGCATGCCGATCATGGCGCCGTCGAGCATCACGGCGTGCGATGAGCCAGGGGTGAGGCCGAACATCGTGACGCGCACGACGTCCGCCTCGTCCGACCCGGTGCTGATCGAGACCGTGCCCTCGGGCATCGGCATCAGGTTCAGGTTCAGGTTCACCACCTGCTTGCGCGCGGGGGTCGCCTGGAACCCGTCGGTGTTGCCTGCGCTGTCGGTGTAGAAGCCGACTAGGTCACCGGCGTCGTTCACGCCGTTGATCGTGGTGGCGCCGACGCCGTTCGGGTCGTCGACCGAGACGAAGCCGCCGCCGGGGGTCCAGGTGAAGCCGTGCATGGTGGCGGTGGAGCCGGAGCCGTCGGTGTAGTCGCCGACCAGCTCGTCGCGGTCGTTGACGCCGAACGCCTGGGTGGCCGACGCCCCGGGATAGTCGAGCGTGCGGAACTTCCCGTGGCGGTAGGCAAGGAAGGCGTCGGTGGTGCCGTTCCTGTCGGTGTAGAACCCGGCGACGTCGCGGTGGTCGTTGATCGCGGCGGCGGTCAGGCTCGGCCCGGCCGTGCCGGTCGGGTAGCCGGGCACCAGCACCCGGGTGAACTGCCTGGTGTTGATGTTGTAGGTGTAGCCGCGGTTGCTGCCCCCGCCGTTGGTGTAGAAGCCGACGGCGATGTCGCCGTCGTTGATGCCGAGGAGCTGGTCGACCGGCGGCTTCGCGTTGTCGCCGGTCGGGAACTGCACGGTGTGGGACTGGCGGCCGTCGAGCTTGTAGAAGCCGAAGTTGTCGTTGACCATGCTCGCGGTGTCCATGGAAGACCAGAACCCGACCGTGTCGCCGTTGTCGTTCAGCCCGGTGACCTGGGTCTGCACCGAGCCGGGGAAGTTCTCGCTGGCGTACCTGCCGTGCCCGTAGGACGGGAAGAGCTTGTACCCCTTGTTCGGGTGGCCCGCGGCCCCCGAGCCGAAGTACCCGGCGATCACGCCGGAGTTGTTGATGCCGAGCAGCTGGTTGAACGTCACGTCCTTCGCGTTGTCAAGCGTCCTGAAGCTGTAAGCGCCCTGGCCTGAAGCCGGGATCACGGCCGCCGCTGTCCCGGTCGGCGGCGGAGCGGCGCTCGCCATGGTTGCGAGCACGCCGCCGACGATGGCCAATCCCCCGACCGCCGTCGCCGCCACGGTGATCCGCGACTTGCTGTTCCTGACGTTCCTCATTGAATTATCCCTCTCAGTGGAATCAGCGCCGGATGCCCCTGTTGACCCGGCCCTGTGCGTCCGGCGCGTGTTGCGGTGACCGGTACGTCGCTGTGAACGGGCGCCTCCCGAGATCGGTTCGAACCACCGGGGGAAAGACCGGGGGCCCGTTCCCTGGTTACTGGAGACCTTCAGGGGGAACCAAGTCGGCAACATCCCGATCAGCGCGGTACCTCCCGTATTCCGCGTCAAGCGAGAATTGACTACCTTCGGTAAGGAAGCACTTCAGGTTGATAGCCAGTCGGCGGCAGCACGCGGGTCGGCCGCCCGAGCACTAGCAGAGCGGACGGCTCACCAGATGGCAGCGCTGACCTCCGGACGGCTTCCCGTGCGGCTGACGCCGCTCGTGGGCCGTGACGTGGAGCTGGCCGCGATCACCAGCGCGGCGGCGCAGAGCCGGCTGCTCACCCTCACCGGGCCCGGCGGCACCGGCAAGACGCGGCTCGCGCTCGCAGCGGCCGCCGCCCTGGCCGCTGACGCCGCTGACGCCGCTGACCTCGCCGCCGCCGACGGAGCGATCGACGTCGCCTGGGTCGAGCTCGCGCCGCTCTACGACGCGCAGGTCGTCGCCCAGGCCGTGGCCGCCGCACTCGGTGTGCCCGAGACACCGGCCACGGAACAGGCGGAAGCCATCACCGCCCATCTAAACGCCCCGCGGGAGGGCGCCCGTCGCCACCGCCGGGTGCTCGTCGTCCTTGACAACTGCGAGCACCTGGCCGGGGCGGTCGCCGCCCTCACCGAGTACCTGCTCGCCCAGTGCCCCGCGCTGTCCGTCCTTGCCACCAGTCGCGAGCCGCTCGGGGTGGAAGGCGAGCGGTCCTGGCCGGTACCCCCGCTCGAGCAGCGGCAGGCGGTGCAGCTGTTCGGGGAGCGGGCGCGGCTCGTCGCACCCGACTTCGCGATCACGGAGGCCAACAAGGCCAGGGTGGATGAGCTCTGCCGCAAGCTGGACGGCCTGCCGCTCGCCATCGAGCTGGCCGCCGCCCGGATGCGCATCCTCTCGGTGAAACAGCTCATCGACCGGCTTGACGACATGTTCGGCGTGCTGAAGGGCGGCACCAGGTCCGCACCGGAACGGCACCAGGCGCTCCGCAAGACCCTCGACTGGTCCCATGACCTGCTCACCGCCGAAGAGCGGATCGTGTTCCGTCGCCTGGCGACCTTCGTCGGCGGCTTCCAGCTCGGCGCCGCGGAAGCGGTCGCCTCCTTCGGCGACATCAAACCCGGCCAGGTGCTCGACCTCGTCGCCCGGCTGGCCGACAAGTCGCTGCTCCGGCCGGAGCACCAGCACGAGCGCTATCACATGCTGGCCACGATCCACGAGTACGCGGCCGAGCGGCTGGCCGAAGCGGGCGAGGGCGACCACGCCCGCCGCGCCCACCTGGCCTATTACACCGAATTCGCCGAGCGGGCGGGCACCCGGCTGGAGCTCGAGCAGGCAGCGCCGACCGACCTCGAAGCCCAACTAGACGGTCTTGACGCCGAGCGCGCCAACCTCCGGGCGGCCACCGACTACGCCAGGCAGAGCGGTGACGCCGTCGCGGCACTGAAGATCGTCGGTCAGCTCGGCCAGTACGCCTATCTCCGCGGCCGCTACAACGAGGTCCGGCAGTGGATGGACCTGGCGGTGGCGGCCGGCCCGACCGCGCCGCCGCAGCTGAGAGCCAGGGCGCTGTATGGCAGCGGCCGGCTCGCGCAGCTCCAGTGCGACTACGAGCCGGCCGTGCGCCGGCTCGACGCGGCCCTGCTGCTCTACCGCGAGCTCGCCGACTCTGCCGGGATGGCGTCCTGCCTCCAGGCGCTCGGCAGCGTCGCCCGCGAGCAGGGCAGGTACGTTCGGTCGGCGCAGCTGCACGCGGAGGGCCTCGAGCTGGCCAAGGCCGGGGCGGATGAGCGGGCGCAGGCGAGCGCGCGCAGCTATCTCGGGTTCGTCTCGTGGCTGCACGGTGACTTCGAGACGGCGGTCGCGGAGTGCGCGGACGCGCTCTCGCTGTTCCGCGCGCTGCGCGATGTGGAGGGGACCGCGTGGTCGCTGATCAGCCTGGGAGTGGTTGCCCGCTTCCAAGGTGACAGAGCCCGGTCGGCGACGCTGCTGACCGAGTCCCTCGAGCTGTCCCGCTCCATCGGGTTCCGCGAGGGGATCGCCTGGTGCGAGGAGCAGCTCGGCCTGGTCGAGCTGGCGCTCGGCAATGTCTCCCAGGCGCGCGCCCGGCTCCGTACCAGCTATGCCACGCACCGGCAGCTCAGGGACCGGTGGCGGATGGCGAGCGTCCTTGAGGACCTGGCGGCGGTCGAGCTGGCATCGGACGACGGCCGGCCGGCCGCACGCCAGCTTGGCGGCACCCGGGCCGCGTACCTAGTGGGCGTGGCGCAGGCTATGCGCGATGCGATCGGCACGGTGCTCGCGCCGTGCGAGCGACCCGAGCACGAACGCACCGTCGCGGCGGCGCGCGCAGTACTCGGCGAGGCGGCGTTCGAGGCTGCCCGCGAGCTCGGCCTGCAGGTGGCTGACCCCGGCCAGGCGATTCACGAATCGGACGCTACCGATTCGACCGGGAACGAGCTGGCGCAGGCCACGCCCGCCACGGCCGCCATGCCGGTACTGGCCGCGCTGGTTCCGGCCCAGCCGGCCGTACCCGCAGGGTCGGATCCGGACACGACGTCCGTCGGGCGCACCCGGCAGACGCCGCCCGCCGAGGGCGGTTCCGTCGGCCAGCCGGGTTCGCTGCTCACAGTCCAGGCGCTCGGCACGGCCACCGTGCGGATCGGCGAAATCGCGGTGACCGCTGCCGACTGGAGCTACGCCAAGCCCCGCGAGCTGCTATTCCTGCTGGTCACGTCGCCGCCGCAGACCAGGGGGCAGCTCGGCGCGGCGCTCTGGCCCGACCTTTCCCGCAAGCAGCTCGGCAACGCTCTGCACACCGCGCTGCGGGAGTTGCGGCGGGCACTCGGCGACCCCGAGTGGATCCGCTATGCCGGCGGCAGGTACTCGTTCAACCGCACGCTCCGCCATGACTGCGACGTGGACACGTTCGAGTCGGCGCTGGCCGCCGCCAGCCGGGCTCGCCTGTCGAGCGCCGCGCTGCCTGACCTGCAGCGAGCGGTCGCCGCATATGGCGGCGATTTCCTCGCCGGGATGGCGGCTGGGGAGTGGGCGCATTCGCGTCGCGATGAGCTCCGCCGTCGATTCGAGTCGGCGCTGCTCGCGACCGGTCGGCTGCAAGCGGCGGCAGGGCGGTACGAAGCGGCGGTAACCGCCTTCCGCCGTGCGATCGAGCACGAGCCGCTGAACGAGCTGGCGCACCGTGAGCTGATGACCTGCTGGGCGCAGCTGGGCGAGACGGCCCGGGCGGTACGCCATTACACCGAGCTCACCGCGCTGCTGGCGGATCAGGTCGGCGTACGGCCGGCCGACGAGACGACCGCGCTCTACGAGCGCCTGACCAGTCGGCGCTGACGTCTCGGAAGGGGACGGGATGCGTCTCCCGGTGATTCCCCTAGCGTGGTTGCCTTCCCCCCTGCTACTTAGTGTCACACTGGACTCTCAGGGCAACACCGACGGCATGCTCGCCTTCCCCGGCTTCTAGGGCCTGGCCGGCCTTCCTGGGCGGTCTTTGCTCATCCGCCGGCCGGCATGGCCGCCGGCTGCGCGCTCGCGGCCGGCGGCCATGATCATTTCCAGGAGGCCTACGGCCTGGCAGATGAGGACCTCGCGGGTCACAATGGTCGGCATGACTAACGCCAATTGGACCGAAATCCCCGCCGACGTGGCCGCCGAGCGCGCCTCGATCGAGGCCGATATCGCCGGATCCACGCTGGTCAGCGCCTACGCGCAGACGGTGGCGGAGAACCCCGAGGTGGTGGCGCATCAGTGGCTGGAGGACGGCCAGTGGCGATCGCTGACCTACCGGCAGGTGTACGACCAGGTGCGTGACGCCGCCCTCGGCCTGGCCGCGATCGGCCTGCGGCCCGGTGAGTTCGCGGTCGTCTGGTCGGGCAACCGGTCGGAGGCGACGATCTGCGACTACGCGGTGATGCACGCCGGGGCGGTCCCGGTCTTCATCTATCCCACGGTCTCGGCCGATCAGGGCGCGTACATCGCGGGCCACTGCGAGGCGACCCTGGCGATCGTGGAGCGGCAGTACCTGGACAAGCTCGAATCGGTCAGGGGCCAGCTGCCGAAGCTCCGCCAGATCGTCGTCATCGACCCCGAGGTCGACCCAAGGATCGGGGACGGGACCGGCGCCGACCACGGCCGGGAGACGGTCGCGGGCGTGATCAGCTGGTCGCGCCTGCTCGACCTGGGCCGGGCCGAGGCAGAGGCCGCGCCCGGCCTGTTCGAGGAGACCTGGCGGCAGGTGAGCCCCGACGACCTGGCCACGCTGATCTACACCTCGGGCACCACCGGCACCCCCAAGGGGGCCATGCTCACCCACCGGAACGTCCGCTACACCCAGGCCGCGTCGCTCCGGCTGCTCCCGATCGAGGCCCGGTTCGGCGCCGAGGGGGCCGGCATGCTGGTCTCCTTCCTGCCGATGGCGCACGTCACCGGCCGCCACACCGACCACTGGTCGTCGATGACGCACCCGGTCACGCTGTCGTACTGCCCGGACAGCAAGCAGATCTTCACGATCGCCGCCCAGGTGCGCCCGACCACGCTGATCGCCGTCCCGAGGATCTGGGAGAAGCTCTACGCGGCGCTGCGGGCGGCGGTGCCCGACCCGTCGCCGACGGCCGTTCGCGCGCTGCCGGATGAAGTCAAGGCGAAGGTCCTGACCCTGGTCGGGCTTGACCGCTGCGCGTTCGCGGCCAGCGGGGCGGCGCCCATCGACCCCGGGATCATCGAGTTCTTCCAGGCGCTGGGGCTGCCGATCGTCGAGGGCTGGGGGATGTCGGAGCTGTGCAACGCGGCCACCATCGCGGTGCCGGGAGATTCCCGCAACGGCGCCGTCGGCCGCGCCTACCCGGGGGTGGAGCTGCGGATCGCCGACGACGGCGAGGTGCTGGTCCGCGGCCCGCTGGTGATGAACGGCTACTACCACGACAAGGAGCGGACGGCCGAGGCGGTCGACGCCGACGGCTGGATGCACACCGGCGACATCGGCGAGCTCGACGCCGAGGGCTTCCTGAAGATCACCGACCGGAAGAAGGACCTGCTCATCACGTCCGGCGGCAAGAACATCTCGCCCGCCCTGGTCGAATACGAGCTGCAGCGGCACCCGCTGATCGGGCAGGCCTGCGCGATCGGCGACCGGCGCAAGTACGTGGCCGCGCTGCTCGTCCTCGACCCCGACGTCGCGCCGGGCTGGGCCCGCGAGCGCGGCATCGAATTCGAGTCGCCGGCCGAGCTCGCGGCCAATCCCGAGGTGCTGGCGGAGATCGAGCGCGGCGTGAACGACGCGAACTCCCACCTCGCCCGGCCGGAGCAGGTCCGCCGCTACACGGTGCTGGCCGACGAGTGGACCGCGCTGACCGGTGAGCTCACCCCGTCGCTGAAGCGCCGCCGCCCGGTGATCACGCAGAAGTACGCCAAGGAGATCGCCGGCCTGTACGACGAGTAACTGATCGTGACGGGCGGAACCGGTAACGGGCGGGTTCCGCCCGTTACCGGTTTGGGTTCAATATCATGGCAGCGTGACAGGTCACCAGCTAAAGGTCTATAACTCGCTCGGACGGCAGCTCGAGGACTTTGTGCCGTCCGCCGATGTCGTCGGCCTGTACAGCTGCGGCCCGACCGTCTACTACTTCCCGCACCTGGGCAACATGCGGCCCTACGTGTTCGCCGACACGCTCCGTCGCACCCTGCGCTGGAAGCAGATCCCGGTCCGGCACGTCGTCAATATCACCGACGTGGGCCACGCGGTCGCCGACTCCGACACCGGCGACGACAAGCTCGAGGTGGCGGCGGCGAAGGAGCGGCGCTCGGTCGCGGACATCGCCGACTTCTACACCCGCGCGTTCTTCACCGACATCGCGGCGCTGAACGTGCTGCCGGCCGACCGGTACCCGCGCGCCAGCGAGTACGTGCAGCAGATGATCGAGTTCGCGACCCGGCTGCAGGAGCGCGGCGTCACCTACCAGATCCCGTCCGGCCTGTACTTCGACACCACCAAGTCCGACGGCTACGGCACCCTGGCGCTGATGGACATCGCCGGCCAGCGCGAGGCCGCCCGGGTCGAGCACGTCGAGGGCCGCAGGCACAAGACCGACTTCGCCCTCTGGCGGGCCGAGGAGCCCGGCGCCCGCCGGGTCATGCGCTGGGACTCCCCGTGGGGCTGGGGCGCACCCGGCTGGCACCTGGAATGCTCGGTGATGTCGATGGCGCTGCTTGGCGAGCACTTCGACCTGCACACCGGCGGCATCGACCACCGGGAACTGCACCACGTCAACGAGATCGCCCAGTCCGAGGCCTACCTCGACGACGGCGATCCGTGGGTCAGATACTGGATGCACAACGAGTTCCTGCTGCTCAATAACGCCAAGATCGCCAAGTCAGCGGGCCCGGTGCCGAGGCTGGCCGACCTCATCGAGGACGGCTACCACCCGATGGCCTACCGGCTCTTCCTGCTCGGCGGCCACTACCGGAGCCAGCTCGACTTCACCACCGCGGCGGTCGAGGGCGCCCAGACGAGCCTGCGCCGGCTGCTGTCCCGCATTGAGCCGCTCCGCCCGCTGCCGGTCATCGAGACCTACGAGCAGGCCCGGGCCGCGCTCACCGCGATCGCCGACACGACGACGGCAGAAACGGCAACAGCAGCAGGCGAAGCCGAGCCCGGTGACAAGACCGCGCTGGATTACCTAGAGCTGATGGACGAGGCCATCTCCCTCGACCTGGCCACCCCCCGGCTGCTCGCCATCCTCCAGGAGACCCTGCGCGACCAGGAGATCACCCCGGCCGGCCTGCGCGTCATCGTCGCGGCGGCCGACGCCCTGCTCGGCCTGCGCCTGAACGACCTCGACCCGGCCGCCCTGGAGCGCCGCCGATCCACCGCCGACCTGGACACGGCCGAGATCGAGACGATCGAGCGCCTGATCGCCGACCGCACCCAGGCCCGCAAGGAGAAGAACTGGCCCCGCGCCGACGAAATCCGGGCCGAACTCGACCGCCTCGACGTCCAGGTGACCGACACCCCGGCCGGCCCCACCTGGCACCTGCGCTAGCTGACGGGGAGCATGTCCGGGTAGGTGACGTCGATTTCCTTGATCGACTCGGGAAAGTCACGCCTGTTATTGGTGATGAAGCGCTGCGCGCCCATGCTGATCGCGGTGGCCAGGTGGGTGGCATCGGCCGCCCGGAGGCCGTAACGGGCGGCGAGCACGGTCGCGAGCTCGGCGATCGCCCGATCCACCGGGCGGAGGTCGAGCCGGGTCAGCAACCCGCCGAGCGCCCGAACGGCGGCCACGTCGCCGTCCCGCAGTGGTTTTGTCATCACCTCGGGCAGCAGTAGCACCGAGCCGATGCCGTCCCGTCGGCCGGACTTCCCCGGCGCCCGACCGGGAAACAACCCGGCGACCCGGCTCCCGAGCGGATGACCGGGGACCGCCGCGTAGATCAGCACGTCGGCGTCGAAGGCGTCCAAGCCGCGTGGCGTCTGGCGCATCGCCGATCGTCTCGGCTACCGGCCGTCTCGGCCCGCGCGGATGGAGGCGATCAGCTCCTGCGCGTACTGCTCGCTGACACCGCCGCCGACATCCAGCTCGGCGTCCGCGACGGATTCCAGCAGGGCATGCATCTGAGCGGCCTCGTTCAAGACAACCTCCGCCCTCGATCGGCTCCAGACGACATCCGGCCTGACGATCACGGCGACCGCCTGCCCGTGACGGGTGATCGTGACCTCTTCGCCCTCGGCGACCCGATTCAGGACCTCGGGAAGGGCCGCGCGAGCCTCACTAACCGTCATCACCGCCATACCAAAAATGTACACCACCGTACATCGATGTGCAACCGCAAACGCAACCGCCACGACACCGCTAGGCGCTGAGCTCGCGCTCCAGGGGAGTGCGGAAGCGAGGGGTGACGCGGTTCGCCCCCAGCCAGGCCTCCAGCCGGGCCGCCTGGCCGGAGACGGCGGCGGCGCCGTCGGCTCCGATGTCCTCGAGCAGGCGGAGGATGATCTCCCCGGACGCGCGCTGGGCCCAGCCGCCCACCACG
>DATCGA010000265.1:0-5944 GCA_036509215.1 Trebonia sp. | reverse complement strand
GACCTTCAACCTGATCAGGCGATGGACCGGACGCGGCCACCGGTCTCGGCTGCTGCGGGTGGTGTTCCTGGCCCTCGCCTGGTCGGTCGGGGAGACGGCGGCGCTGACGGCGCTGCTCGGCCTCTGGATCGCGAGCGGGTTCGGCGGCCGCCTCGACGCCGAGCCCTACCGGACCAGGCACTACGAGGTGATGCGGTGGTTCCTCGACCTGATCTTCCGCGTCGCGCAGCGCGCGTGCGGGCTGAGCGTCGAGGTGGACGCCCCGCCTGACGCGATGCTGGCCGGCGACCGCCCGCTGATCGTGCTCAGCAGGCACGCCGGGCCGGGCGACTCGCTGCTGCTCGTGCACCACCTGCTCACCGTCTGCGAACGGCGTCCCCGGGTCGTGATGAAGGCGACGCTCCAGCTCGACCCGAGCGTGGACACCGTGGCCAACCGGGTGCCCAACGCGTTCCTGCGCCGCCGCCCGGCGGAGACCGAGGGCGGTACCAGAGCGGGCGGCAGGCACCAGAGCGAGCAGATCAGGCAGATCAGGCGGCTGGCGGCCGGCCTCGGCGGCCGGGACGCGCTGCTGCTCTTCCCCGAGGGCGGGAACTGGACGCCGCTGCGCTGGCGTCGCGGCATCGAGCGCCTGCGCCGCCGCGGCCACGCCGAGCTGGCCAGCCGGGCGGCGGCGATGCCGAACCTGCTCGCGCCCCGCACCGTCGGCGCCTTCGCCGCCATCGGCGCCTGCCCGGCCGCCGATGTGATCTTCGTCGCCCATACCGGCCTGGACCGGCTGGTCAGCGTCCGTGACGTGTGGCAGAGCCTGCTGGGCGACATGACCGTGCACGCGCGGTGGTGGCGGGTGCCGGCCGCCGACGTGCCCCGCTCAGCCGACCACGAAGCCCAGGCCGCCTGGCTCTACGACTGGTGGGAACGGCTCGACGGCTGGATCTCGGCCCAGCCGCGCGGCTCGCTGGCCGGCAGCCGCTAAGGCGAGCTCCTCGGCCTGGACGGTCATGGATTCGAGCAGCGGGCCGCCGAAGGTGGTGGCCACCGCCACGTCGGTGGCGTCCCGGCCGCGGCCGATCACCACCCGGCCCTTGCGGCGGGCGTTGTTGCGGGGGTCGAAGGTCCACCAGCGGTCGCCCAGCCACACCTCCATCCAGGCCGCGAAGTCCATCGGCGCCGGGTCGGCCGGGACGTCCAGGTCCGGCAGGTAGCCGAACGTGTAGCGGGCCGGGATGTTCAGCGCCCGGCAGAACGAGATCGCCAGGTGGGTGAAGTCCCGGCACACTCCGTAGCGCGAGTTGTTGACGTCCACCGCCGTCGACGTGGCGGTCGAGCTGCCGTACTGGAACGTCAGGTGCCCGTTGACGTGATCGCAGATCGCCTGGACCCGCTTGTAGCCGGGCGCGAGCCCGCCGAAGCGCTGCCACGCCTCGGCCGCCAGCAGGTCGGGCAGGCAGTACCGGCTCGGAAGCGTGTAGATCAGCGTATGATCCGGCAGTTCAGTAGTCGGGACCTCGGGCGCGTCCGGATCGGCGTCCTCGGTCGCGTCGGGCACGTCCGCCACCGCCGAGAAGCCGAACTGCGACCGGCCCGCCGGCAGCACGGTGCGCGCGCAGTCGTTGCCGTAGATGTCGGTGTACTGGTGCACTCGGGCGGGCGGATCGGACACCCACCGGTCGCCGTCGGTGCTGACCGCGCGAGATATCGCGGGGCGCACCATGAACACGGCCGGGGTGGGGATCTCGGCCACGTAGGTGAACATGCAGCCGATGCTGAGGCGCCGTCGAGCGGTCATCTGCTTATCGTCCTCGCGCCGTGTTTCCCCGAGGTTACAGCTCCGCCATCTGCTCGGCCAGCCTGCTGAGCGCGGGCACGGCCGCGCGGATGGCCTTGCGGTCGGCCGGCGGCAGCCGCTCGAGCGCCCGGCCCGCCAGCTCGGCCCGCATGTCGCGCCACTGCTCGACCCGGGCAGCGCCCGCGTCGGTGACGGTGAGCCGGATCGAGCGGCCGTCCGCCTCGGTCCGGCCGCGGTTGATCAGGCCGGCCGCCGCGAGCTGGCTGACCATCGTGCTGACGCTGTTGGGGGCCAGCCGCAGCTCCTGCGCGGCCTCGGCGACGCCGATGCCGGGTCGCCGCGCGGCCAGCCTGAGCAGCTCGGATCGGGCCGGAGGGAGCGCCTCGGCCGAGGCCGAGCCGCGCACCGCGCGGCGCGCTACCCGGCGCACCGCGCCGACGGCGGCAAGCAGCTCGGCCGCCTCCGCCTTAGCCGCCTCCGCCTCGGCGAGCGCCCGGGCGTCGGCCGCATTTACATCGTTCACAGAGCTAACTATAGAGACTCGCCTGTCCCACGCCAAGAGCCACGCCCCATGCATGTTTCGAAATCGCACGGGTAGCCGGGCCTGATCCCGGCCAGGATCGACCGGCTGCCGTGGTCGCCATTCTTTACCAAGCTCGTCATAGCTCTGGGTATCGCCTGGATCCTCGACGCCTCGAGATCACCATCGCCGCAAACGTCGGGCCCGACCTGACGCTGCACAACACGCTGAACCTGGGCGCGGGCTCGGTCGCCGACATCGCCCGGTGGTATCTGATCGGCGAGATCATCGGGGCGCTGTTCTTCCAGACGCTGTGCTGGGCGGTCATCGTCTTCTTCGCCTCCGCGGGCGCCAGCGCCGGCTACCTGACCGCCAGCGAGGTCTTCCCGCTCGAGGTCCGGGCGAAGGCGATCGCGGTGTTCTTCGCCATCGCGCAGTGCTTCGGCGCCTTCGGCTCGGCCTGGTACGGTCACCTGATCGGCACCGGGCAGGACCGCAACACGCTGTTCGCCGGCTATGTCGTCGGCGCCGTCGCGATGATCCTGGGCGGCCTGACCGCGGTCTTCTTCGCGGTTGACGCCGAGGGCAAGTCCCTCGAGGACGTGGCCACGCCGCTGTCCGTCATCGCCAAGCCGTCGCAGGCCATCTTCCGCTCCGGCGGAGACAGGGGCAGCGGGGAAGGCCAGCCCGCGAGCTGACAGGCCCCGAGCGCCGGTTGGCCGGGGGCCGGGCGGGAGCGGGAAAGCAGGGTATCTTCTGGTCATGCCCCCGCGCCCAGCGCCGCGCGACCTCCGCGCCTCCGACGCCGATCGTGAACGAGTCGTGGCCATGCTGGCCGAGGCCCTCGCCGACGGCCGCCTTTCCCATGACGAGCACGGGGAGCGGATGTCGGCCGCGCTGTCCGCCCGCACCCTGGGCGAGCTCGCACGGCTGACCACCGACCTGGCCGCGCCCGAGCGCCAGCCGGTGCAGCTGAACGGCGGCCAGCCGGTCGCGGCGCTGTTCGGCAACGCCGAGCGGACCGGCCGGTGGGTGGTCCCGGCCACCATGACCTGCGTCGCCGCGTTCGGCGAGGTGGTGCTCGACCTGCGCGAGGCGCTGCTGCAGGACCGGCACGTCGTGCTCAGCGTCTACGCGGTCTTCGGCCGGGTGCGGATCATCGTGCCATCGGGCGTCGAGGTCGTGATGAACGGCACCGAGATCCTCGGCCGCCAGCGCGGCGGCACCGCCCGACGGGTGCCGACGTCCTCGGAGACGCCGGTGGTCGAGGTCCGCGGCTACGTGGCCGTGAGCGAGGTGCTCGCCCGCACCCCGCCCCGTCCCCGCCGCTGGTTTCCCGGCCGGCGTCGCTCGTCGCTGCCCTAGTCGTATTTGACGGCGGAGTAGGCGCTCAGCTTCCACAGGGCGTGCTCGCTGCGGATCGAGCGGATGGTGCCCGACCGGGACCGCATCACCAGCGAGTGGGTGGTCAGGCCGCCCGGCTTGTAGCGGATGCCCGCCATCAGCTCGCCGTCGGTGATGCCGGTGGCGGAGAAGAACACGTCGTCCGAGGAGACCAGGTCGTCGGTGGTGAGCACCCGGCTGAGGTCGTGCCCGGCGTCGAGCGCCTTGCGCCGCTCGGCGTCGTCCTTGGGGGCGAGCTTGCCCTGGATGACGCCGCCGAGGCACTTGAGCGCGCAGGCCGCGATGATCCCCTCGGGGGTGCCGCCGACGCCGAGCATCAGGTCGATGCCGGTGTCGGCGCGGGCCGCCATGATCGCGCCCGCCACGTCCCCGTCGGTGATCAGGTGGATCCGGGCGCCGGCCGCCCGGACGGCCGCGATCAGGCCCTCGTGCCTGGGCCGGTCGAGGATCACCACGGTCACGTCGCCCCGCGAGATGCCCTTGGCCTTGGCGACGGCGGCGATGTTGGCGGCCGGAGGGGCGTTGATGTCGACCACCGCGGCCGCCTCGGGACCGGTGGCGAGCTTGGTCATGTAGAAGACGGCGGACGGGTCGTACATCGAGCCGCGCTCGGCCACGGCCAGCACGGACACCGCGTTCGGCATGCCGTTGGCGCACAGCCGGGTGCCGTCGATCGGGTCCACCGCGACGTCGACCGCCGGGCCGCTGCCGTCGCCCACCTCCTCGCCGTTGAACAGCATCGGGGCGTTGTCCTTCTCGCCCTCGCCGATCACCACCACGCCACGCATCGACACCGAGTTGATAAGCGTCCGCATCGCGTGCACGGCGGCGCCGTCGGCCCCGTTCTTGTCGCCCCGTCCCACCCAGCGGGCCGAGGCCATCGCCGCCGCCTCGGTCACCCGGGCGAGCTCGAGCGCCAGGTTCCGGTTGGGCGCGTGCTCGGCGGGCTCAGGCGTCCCGGGAACGCCGGTTACGTTCTCATCATCGGTCATGGTGATTCCCTACCCGTTCCGTTACGTCCGCTTTACCGTTCAGGGCGCACATCTATCACGTCGGCCCGCGCGGCGGTGTTAGCCGCGCCGGTCCCACGCCTGCTGCAGCGCGCTGGCGAACATCTCAGTTGGCTGCGCACCGGAAACCCCGAGCGCCATGTCGAACACGAAGAACGGCACGCCGCTGACGTCGAGCTGGCGCGCCTGCAGCTCGTCCTGGCGCACCTCCTCGGCGTAGGCGTCACCGTCGATAACATCCCCGGCGGCGGCCGCGTCTAGACCTGCCCCGGCCGCGATCTCGGTGATCACGTCGCGGTCGAAGACCTGCCGTCCCTGCCCGAAGTAGGCCTCGTTGACCGCGTCGAGCAGTTCGCCCTGCACGCCCTTGTCCAGCCCGAGGCGGAGCACGCGGTGAATGTCGAAGGTGTTGCCGACCGGGCGCTCCGGACGGAAGCCGAGGCCCTCGGCCTCCGCCAGCCCCGCCACCCGCGACTCGGCCGCCCGGGCGTCCGCCTCGGACAGGCCGTACTTCCTGGTCAGCATCGCGAACGTGGTCTCGTGCTGATCCTTCGGGTAGCTGGGGTCGAGCTCGAACGAGTGGTACACGACCTCGACCTCAGCGCGGTGGTCGAAGGAGCTCAGCGCCTGCTCGAACCGTGCCTTGCCCACATAGCACCACGGGCAGATGACGTCGCTCCAGATATCCACGCGCATGCCTACAGCCTAGAATGCCCGCCCGGCGCCGGGTATCCCGCGTGGGTGTGACTTTGAAACCCGCTCAGAACGGGGCAGCCTCGGAAGCCGGGCCGTCGCCGGGCTCACGGGCGGCCATGGCGGCGGTCAGCCGGGCGCGGGCGCCGTCCAGCCACTCGGCGCACACTGCGGCCAGCTTCTCGCCGCGCTCCCACAGATCGAGCGACTGCTCGAGGGTGAGCCCGCCCGTTTCGAGCCGCTTCACCACGCTGGCGAGCTCGTCCCTGGCCTGCTCGTAAGTGAGGGCTTCACGATCAGTCACAGCGATAATCCTAGTCGTGATCCACGGTGGCGGTCAGCTGGTCTTCTGCGAACCGGATGGTCAGCCGGTCGCCGGGGGAAACCTCCTTGGCCGACCGGATCACCGCTCCTTGTGCGTCTTGCGCAACGGCGTAACCACGGGCGAGGGTGGCGGCGGGGGAGAGCGCGAGCAGCCGGGCGCGGGTGTGGGCGACGTCGTCGCCCGCCCGGGCCAGGCCGGAGGCG
>DATCGA010000264.1:0-4505 GCA_036509215.1 Trebonia sp. | reverse complement strand
ATGAACGAGCCGGCCACCCGCCGTTCTCGCTCGCCCAGGTTCATCCTCGACGCGTGCAGGCGCAACGCCGCGGCCGACACGGTCTGCGCGGTCACGGCGTCATGGGCGGCCGAATCAGCCGCCAACGGTCCGTTCGAGATCATGGTTTCCAGGGTCTCCGCGGCCCCGACCGAGCGCGCGGCGCTCAGCCGGCAGCTGCCCGCGCTGTGCACCCGGTTCAGCAGCAGCCCGGCCAGCGGCATCCGCTCCTCGGCCAGCCGCTCGACGAAGTAGGACGCCTCGCGCAGCGCGTCCGGCTCCGGCGTCGCCACCACCAGGAACGAAGTCCCCGGTGCCTGCAGCAGCTGGTAGGTGGCCTCGGCGCGCTCGCGGAACCCGCCGAACATCGTGTCGAACGCGGTCACGAACGTCTGCGCGTCGCGCAGCAGCTGGCCGCCGAGGACCTTGGTCATCGCGCCGGTCATCATCGAGAAGCCGGCGTTGAGCATCCGCCCGAACGGGCGCCCGGCCTTCACCGGGCTGGTCAGCAGCCGGATCAGCCGCCCGTCGAGGAACCGGCCGAGCCGCTCGGGCGCGTCCAGGAAATCGAGCGCCGACCGGCTCGGCGGGGTGTCGACGACGATCAGGTCCCACTCGTCCGACCGCCGCAGCTGCCCGAGCTTCTCCATCGCCATGTACTCCTGGGTGCCGGCGAAGCTGGAGGAGAGCGACTGGTAGAACGGGTTGGCCAGGATCTGCGCCGCCCGGGTCGGGTCGGAGTGCGCCTCGACGATCTCGTCGAACGTGCGCTTCATGTCGAGCATCATCGCGTGCAGGCTGCCGCCCGACTCGTCGTCGACGCCCTCGACCAGCCGGGGGGTGTTGTCGAGGGAGCTCAGGCCCATCGACTGGGCCAGCCTGCGGGCCGGGTCGACGGTGAGCACGCAGACCTGGCGCCCGCGCTCGGCCGCCCGCAGCCCGATCGCGGCCGCCGTCGTCGTCTTCCCGACGCCGCCCGAGCCGCAGCAGACGATGATCCTGATGCGCCGGTCGTCGATGATCCGGTCGATGTCAAGCTGCGGGTTTGTCATAGTCACGCTGCCCCCTGGTCGCGGAGCTCGGCCGCGAGGCGGTGCAGGGCGGCCAGGTCGATCCCCTCGGGGATCAGCGTCAGCTCGTAGACCGGCTGGCCGGCCGCCTCGATGTCGGTCCGCTCGCGGTCGGCGAGCTCGATGTGACGCGCGTGCCCGGCCAGCTCGTCGGCCAGCTCGGCCGCCAGCGCGTCGGTGCTGTGCAGCCCGACCGAGGTCAGCGCGGCGGCCATCGCGGCCAGGTCCGGCGGCGCCTTCAGCTCCTCGCGGGTCAGCATGGCCGGCTGCGCCATGTTGATCACGATGCCGCCGACCTGCATGCCCGGGATCGCGCGGATCTCGGCGATGCCGTCGAGGGTCTCCTGGACCGGCATTTCCTCCAGCGTGGAGACGAAGTGCACCGCGGTCTGCGGCGACTTGATCACATTGGCGACCGAGTCGGCGTGGGCGCGGACCGGGCCGACCTTGGCCAGCCCGGACACCTCGGCCGAGACGTTGAGGAAGCGGCCGATGCGCCCGGTCGGCGGCGCGTCGAGCACCACCGCGTCGTAGGCGAAGCCGCTCGGGGACCCCGGCTGCCGGCGCCGCGTCGCCTCGGTCGCCTTGCCGGTGACGAGCACGTCCGACAGGCCGGGCGCTATCGTCGTCGCGAAGTCCACCATGCCCAGCTTGTTGAGCGCGTTCCCGACCCCGCGGAGGTTGTAGAACATCTGCAGGTAGTCCAGGAGCGCGCCCTCCGGGTCGATGGCGAGCGCGTACACGTCGCCGCCGGCGTCGCGCCCGTCGTCGGCCTCGCCCGGGCCGATCGCGATCTTCCGCTCCGCGTAGGGGAGCGGCGCGCGGTCGAACAGCCGGGCGATGCCCTGCCTGCCCTCGGCCTCGATCAGCAGCACCTTACGGCCGGCGTGCGCGAGGGCGAGCGCGAGCGCTGCGGCGACGGTGGTCTTGCCGGTGCCACCCTTGCCGGTGACGACGTGCAGCCGCACGCCGTCCCAGTCCGTGTCCCTCGCGGTCATGCTCAATCCCTGATCGTTGCGGCACCCCCGGGTCCCCGCGCGCCCGATACGATGGCGATTTTGCCATCGGGCGCGCATCGGGGGGTACGGGGGGTCGCCCCCCGGAGGATAACTGCGTCCTAGTGAGGCTATCGCCGCGCGCCGACCGGTACGTGCCGGTCCCCGCAGGTCCGATGGGCGAAGAAGAAAAGCAAGGGTAGCGAACGGACCCGGGCGACTCTTACGGTCCAACTGATCGCTGTGTTGTTTGGCCGCCGCGGACTAGGCTGAACCCAGGCCGTCGCGGTCGTTTCTCATGCGGTGGCAGCTGCTAATGAGGAGGCGGGGCTGTGGAAGCTCTGATCGTGGTCATCGTGCTTTTGGTGATTGCAGGCGTGATCGCCCTCGGGCGGTCGATGAAGGTGGTCCAGCAGTACGAGAAGGGCGTCCTCTACCGGTTCGGCCGGGTTGATTCTCAGCTGCTGGAGCCCGGACTGGTCTTCATCCGGCCGATCGGCGACCGGGTTGAGAAGGTCAACATGCAGATCATCGCGATGACCGTGCCCGCCCAGGAGGGCATCACCCGCGACAACGTGTCGGTCCGGGTGGACGCCGTGGTCTACTTCCGGGTCGTGGACCCGATCAAGGCCACGATCAACGTGCAGAACTACATCAACGCCGTCTCCCAGCAGGCGCAGACGTCGCTGCGGTCGATCATCGGCCAGTCCGAGATGGACCAGCTGCTGGCCGAGCGCGAGACCGTCAACAAGAAGCTGCGGCAGACCATCGACGAGCCGACCGAAGAGCCGTGGGGCATCAAGGTCGAGCGGGTCGAGATCAAGGACGTGTCGCTGCCCGAGGGCATGAAGCGCTCGATGTCGCGGCAGGCCGAGGCCGAGCGCGAGCGCCGCGCCCGGATCATCACCGCCGACGGCGAGTACCAGGCGTCCAAGCGGCTGGCGGCGGCGGCGTCGGTGATGGCCAAGGACCCGGCCGCGCTGCAGCTGCGGCTGCTGCAGACCGTGGTCGAGGTGGCGGGCGAGAAGAACAGCACGCTGGTCATGCCGGTCCCGGTCGAGCTGCTGCGGTTCTTCGAGAAGATGGCGCCCGGCCCGGCCGCCGCCACCGGCTCGACCGCGCTGGCGGACGCCGAGGAGGAGGACCGCCGCCTCGCCGACATCGGGGACGCCGAGGTGGCCGCGGCCGAGGCGGCCATCGCGCACGTGGCCGCGCCCGCGGCGGTGCCCGAGATCGAAGACGTGCCGCCGGTGCCGTCCGTGCCGCCGGTGTCCGGCGCGGCGGGCGTGCCCGAGCTTGCGCCCGGCGAGGAAGTACCGGCCGCAGACCGATAATGTGGCCGACATGACCAAGTGGGAGTACGTCACCGTGCCGCTGCTGTCGCACGCAACCAAGCAGATCCTGGACAACTGGGGTGACGAGGGATACGAACTCGTCTCCGTGGTGCCGGGCCCGACCGCCGAGCAGCTGGTCGCCTACATGAAGCGGCCGAAGCCATGAGCACCCCGTCGGAGCGGCTGGCCGCGCTCGGGCTCACGCTGCCGCCGGTGGCGCCGCCGCAGGCGGCCTACGTGCCCGCCATCCGGACCGGCAACCACGTCTACGTGTCGGGCCAGCTGCCCCTCGCGGACGGGAAGCTGCAGGGCACCGGCAAGGTCGGCGACACCGTGAGCGCCGAGGAGGCGGCCGCGCTGGCGCGGCTGTGCGCGCTCAACGGCCTCGCCGCCGCCGCCTCGGTCGCGGGCGGGCTCGACGCGATCAAGCGGATCGTCAAGGTCACCGGCTTCGTCGCCAGCGCGCCGTCGTTCACCGGGCAGCCGGCCGTGGTCAACGGCGCCAGCGAGTTCTTCATCGAGGTGTTCGGCGAGGCCGGGCGGCACGCGCGGAGCGCGGTCGGGATGGCGGTGCTCCCGCTCGACACCCCGGTCGAGGTCGAGCTGATCGTCGAAGTCGCGTAAGGGCGCCGGGCGGCGTGCGGATACGGCTTGACTGGTTCGGGGAGAAGCTCGCGCAGCGGCTAGCCGACCTTGAGGCCGGGCGGATCGCCCCGGCGACCCCGCGCGACGCCGCGACCGTGATGCTGCTGCGTCCGGCCGGGGCCGGCGTCGAGGTGCTGATGCTGCGGCGGGTGGCGGCGATGAAGTTCGCGCCGGGCGCCTACGTGTTCCCTGGCGGCTCGGTCGACCCGGCTGACCACGCCGCCGAGGTGGGCTGGCACGGGCCGGACCCGGCCGAGTTCGGCGCCCGGCTCGGCGCGTCCGCCGAGATGGCCCGCGCGCTGGTCTGCGCGGCCGTGCGGGAGACGTTCGAGGAGGCCGGCGTGCTGCTCGCGGGCGCGCCGGGCGGCGGCCCGGTGGCCGACCCGTCCGGGCCGTCGTGGGAGGCGGACCGGGCGGCGCTGACGGCAGGCGACGTGACCCTG
>DATCGA010000263.1:0-4525 GCA_036509215.1 Trebonia sp. | reverse complement strand
GCCGTGCTGCGCACCGCGGTCGAACTCGGCGTCAACCACATCGACACGGCCGACTTCTACGGTCCCTACATCACCAACGAGATCATCCGCGAGGCGCTCGCGCCGTACCCGGATGACCTGTTCATCGTCACCAAGGTCGGGGCGGTGCGCGACTCCTCCGGCGGCTGGGTGCTCAAGCGGACCCCGGCCGACCTGCGCGAGCAGGTGCACGACAACCTCAAGCGGCTCGGGGCCGACGCGCTTGACGCCGTCAACCTGCGGGTCGGCGGCGGATCCGACGGGCACTCGGCTGAGCCGGGCTCGATCGCGGAGCAGTTCGGGGAGCTGGCCGCGCTGCAGTCCGAGGGGCTGATCAGGAACCTCGGGCTGTCCGTGGTCAACGCCGAGCAGCTGGCCGAGGCACAGCAGATCGCGCCCGTGGTCTGCGTGCAGAACTTCTACAACGTGGCCGACCGCCACGACCAGGCGCTGGTCGACCTCACCGCGCGGCAGGGCATCGCCTACGTCCCGTTCTTCCCGCTCGGCGGGTTCTCGCCGCTGCAGTCCGACGAGCTGAACGCGGTCGCGGCCCGGCTCGGCGCGACCCCGATGGCGGTCGCGCTGGCCTGGCTGCTGCACCGGTCGCCGAACCTGCTGCTGATCCCGGGCACGTCCTCGGTCGCGCACCTGCGGGAGAACGTGGCCAGCGCGTCGCTCGAGCTGGACGCCGAGACGGTCGCCGAGCTCGACGCGATCGGCGGCTGAGGGCCGGGGGGCGCCCCTAACGCCGGGCGATCCTTCTTCGGGAGCTTGCTGACCACCATCGCGTAGGAGGCGTCGACGGCCTCGAGGACCTCGTCGTCATCGATCGCGCCGCCGATCGCGAGGTTGTTCCAGCCGGAGCGGCCGATGTAGGCCATCACGGTGGCGTCGTCGGGGAAGCGGAGCAGCCATTCGTCGGCCGCTTCCCTGGTGGCGCCGCACTTGAGGCCGACCCCGCCGGCCCGGCCGGCCTCGGCCGGCGCCCCCAGGAAGGCGAAGATCTTCGGCCCGACCTTGGCCACCGCGCCGTCGCCCCACGGCTCGTCGCGCCACGCACCCGGCTTGGCCAGGCAGTAGGCGAGCAGCTCATCCCAGCTCATGGCGCCCATCGTAGGGGAGGCGCCGTCGGCCAGCCGGCGGAGGCCGAGCGAGCGGCCTATACCTGGGCCGTCCGGCCGGCCCAGAACGGCGCCCGGAGCTGGCGCTTGAGGATCTTGCCGGAGCCGGTGCGCGGCAGCTCGTCGGTGAAGTCGACCGACCGTGGCACCTTGTAGCTAGCCAGGTGGCCGCGGGCGAACGCGCTGATCTCATCGGCGGTCAGCGACGACCCCGGCGCGTGGACGACGGTGGCGTGCACGACCTCGCCCCACTGCTCGGACGGGATCCCGAACACGGCGACGTCGTAGATGCCGGGGTGCTGCTCGAGGGCCGCCTCGATCTCGGCCGGGTAGACGTTCATCCCGCCGGTGATGATCATGTCGCTCTTGCGGTCGCAGATGTACAGGTAGCCCTCGTCGTCCCAGTACCCGATGTCGCCGACCGTGTGGAAGCCACCGCGGCTGCTCGACTGGTAGCTGGCGTCGTTCTTGTAGTAGGTGTCGAACGCGGCGGTGGACCGGACGAACACCTCGCCCGTGTGCTCGGGCCCGATGCCGGCGACCTCGCCGCCGTCGTCGTCGAAGAGCTTGATCTCGATCTTCGGGGCGGGCTGGCCGCAGGACCCCGGCTTGCGCAGCTGGTCGGCCGGGAGCAGCACCGTGTCCACCCCGAGCTCGGTCGACCCGTAGACCTCGAACAGCGACTCGGCCGGGAAGTCAGCCACGTACTGCTGCTTGAGCGCGTAGCTCCACGGGGCCGCGTTCGCGATCATCACCCGCATGCTGGAGCGGTCGTACCGGTCCTTGACCTCGGCCGGCAGCGCGCAGACGATCCGGATCAGCGCGGGCGCGGAGAACGTCGAGCTCGCCCCGTACTTGTCCACCAGCCGCAGCCAGTCCTCGGCGTCGAACCGGCGCTGCACGACGATCGTCTGGCCGAACAGCAGCCCTGCCGCCATGAACGCGCTCGGGCCGCTGTGGTACAGGGGGCCGGAGGTGATGTAGACGTCGTCGGGCCGGTAGGCGAACAGGTTCAGCAGGGCGCCGAGCACCTCCGGATCCTGGCCGCCGCTGCGGTAGGCGCCCTTCGGCTTGCCGGTCGTCCCCGAGGTGTAGATCATCGACCCGCCGGGCTGCTCGGCGGCGGCGGGGGCGACGGCGGACGCGGCCGCGATGTCGGCCGCCCCCAGCATGCCGTCGGGGGCCGGGCCGCCTACCACGATGATGTGCCGCACCTTCTCGAGCTGGCCGTCGAGCGCGGCGAACAGCGGCAGGTGCTCGTGGTCGACGTAGGCGATCTCGGCGTCGCTGTGGTTGATGACGTAGAGCGCCTCCTCCGGCGTCAGCCGGTAGTTCAGCGGCACCGCGATCGCGCCGATCTTCCTGGTCGCGTTCATCACCGCGACCACGTCGGGCGAGTTGGGCCCGCACCAGAGGATGTTCGCCCGGGGCACCGCGCCCAGCTCAAGCAGCAGGTTCGCCACCCGGTTCGACTGCGCCTCGAGCTCGGCGTAGGTCCACGTCACGACGGTCCCGTCCGGCCGGTCGTCGATGACGCCGGGCTTGTCCGGCTGGCTGGCGGCGTAGATCGAAAGGATGTCGTCCGGCATCGCACCCGTCCTCAGCAGTGAAGTCAGTGAGCATCGACGGCCGTCCACGCGGCCTCAAGGTTATGTACGGATCAATGTACGGAATCGGATTCGATCGGTAAATCTCAGCCGGTGAAGTCGCACGGCAGCCGCTTGATGCCGTTGACGAAGCTGGACAGCAGCCGGTCCGGCTCGCCCGCGGTGATGTCGGGCACCCGGCTCAGCAGTTCGCGCAGCATGACCGTGAGCTCGCGCCGGGCCAGGTGCGCGCCCAGGCAGAAGTGCGGTCCGGCCCCGCCGAAGCCGACGTGCGGGTTAGGCGAGCGGGTGATGTCGAACCGCTCGGGGTCGCGGAAGACGGCCTCGTCGCGGTTGGCCGAGTAGTAGAACAGCACCGCCTTGTCGCCCTCGCGGTAGTCCTGCCCGTTCATCGTGTAATCCCTGGTCAGGCTGCGCCGCATGAACATGACCGGCGAGGCGTAGCGGACGATCTCCTCGACCGCGCCGCCGATCCGGCCGTCGAGGTCGGCCAGCAGCAGGGCGCGCTGCTCGGGGAAATCGGTGAACAGCATCAGCGCGTGCGAGAGGGCGTTGCGGGTGGTCTCGTTGCCCGCCACCACCAGCAGCACGAAGAACGAGGCGAGCTCCGCGCCGGTCAGCTGCTCCCCGTCGACGTTCGCGGTCACCAGCGCGGAGATCAGGTCCCCGGCGGGCGCCTGCGCGCGCTCGGCGCCGAGAGAGGTGACCAAGTCGGCCAGCGCCTGCCCGGCGCCGAGCAGGTCCGTCACCACCTGGTCGGGGTTCTCGCTCACGAACTCGGGGTCGAAGCCGGCCAGGATCATGTTGCTGTTGGCGAAGACCGCCTCGTAGTGCTCATCGGGGATGCCCATCAGGTCGCAGATGAACTTCAGCGGCAGCCTGGCCGCGACCTGCGACACGAAGTCGCCCGGCCCGGCCGCCAGCAGGTCGTCGACCACACCGATGGCCGCCCGGCGCACGTCGGCCTCGAACCCGGAGATCATCTTCGGCGTGAACGCGCGGGACACGATCCGCCGCAGCCGGGCGTGCCTGGGGTCATCCATGTTGATCATCGAGCCGAAGTACTCGTTAAACTCCACCGGCAGGTCGGCGATGCCGGTCGCGCCCCGGGCCGAGGAGAACACCTCCGGGTGCCTGCTGGCCTCGACGATGTCGGCGTGCCGCACCAGCGCGTAGTATCCCGGGCCGGGCTGGGCGAACGACACCACCGGCTCGGCGAAGAACTCCGGCCCCGGCCGCGTTCGCAGCAGGGCGAAGGAGGCCGCGCGCTCGGAGAGCGGCAGGCCCCAGAACTCGTTGGCCGACAGGTCTATCCCGGCAACTGTCATTGATCAGGTACCTTCCGCGAGAACTTTGCCCATACTTCATCACGACGGACGGGTGATGGCTAGCGATGAGAGTCGCCCGGGTCCGTTCGGAGAAAAAGATCCTAAGCTTTTCCCGAACGGACCCGGGGCGACTGTCCCAGGTCAACGACTCGGCTCAGGCAATGACGCCGCGCCGATGCCTACTCTTCGGAGGTTGCCGTGCTCCCTGACACCGGGCGGTACCCGGAGCTCGCCGAGCGGGCGGCGGCGCTGGACGCGGCCGACCCGTTGGCCGCCCTGCGGGCCCGGTTCCTGCTGCCGGCCGGGCTGGTCTACCTGGACGGCAACTCGCTCGGGGCGCTGCCCGCGGCGGTGCCGCCGGCGGTTGAGGACGCCGTGCGCCGCCAGTGGGGCACCAGCCTGATCCGCTCCTGGAACGACCACGCCTGGTGGCAGGCGCCGCTGCGGGTCG
>DATCGA010000262.1:0-4154 GCA_036509215.1 Trebonia sp. | reverse complement strand
GATCGAGCGGCCGCGGCGGCGGGACCGGCACCGGGACCAGCGGCCGGGGCGGCAGCGGCGGCCGGGGCGGCAGCGGCGGCTCGGCCGGGGGCGGCGCCGGCGCCGGCGCGTCCGGCCGGGGCAGGTCGGCCGGGTCGGCCGGGTCGAAGGGGACGAAGGGGAAGAGCGGCCGCCGTCCGGCCGGATCCGGCCGGGGCGCGGCCGCCCGGTCGGCGGCGGCCAAGAAGGGGGCGGCGACCAGGCGGAGCGCGTCGAAGCCGGCCCCGACCAAGGACCCGGTGGTGATCCTGGCGCGCTGGATCTACCGCGCCGTCTGCTCGGTCTGGCTGCTGGTCGCGTGGGCGGTGGGCTCCACCGCGCGCCGGTTCGGCCGGAACGCGCGCGCGCTTGAATCCGATCACCGGCGAGACGGCGTCGGCCTGTTCTTCCTCGGGCTCGCGATCGTGTTCGCGGCGTCCATCTGGGCGCGGATGGACAACCTGGCGGGCCAGGGCATCTACACGCTCACGAGCGCGGTCGTGGGCGAGGGCTCGTTCGCCATCCCGATCCTGTTCGCGCTGGTCGGCTGGCGGTTCTTCCGCCACCCGGACCGCAATTCGGCGCTGCCGCCGGCCGAGATCGGCTGGACCGCGCTGCTGGTCGGGGGGCTCGGCCTGTTCAGCATCGCCCGTGGGGTGCCCACGCTCGCGCACCACGACGGCGGCTGGCCCGCGGTCAAGACCGCGGGCGGGTTCATCGGCATGGTGGCCGCGTGGCCGCTCGCGACCGGGCTGACGCCGTGGGTCGCGACGCCGCTGCTGGGGCTGGTCGGCTGCTACGGGCTGCTGGTCATCACCGGGACCCCGGTCCGGCACGTGCCGGACCGGCTGGCCGGGCTGGCGGAGCTGTTCGGCTACCAGCGCCCGCTCGATGACGACTACGACGACGACTACTACGACGACGAGGACGAGGACGCCGAGCTTGACGGCGGGCCGAGGCGCCGCGACATCGGCCGGGGCCCGATCAAGCTGAAGGGGGTCATCGAGGCCGGGGACCACCTCAAGCCGTACGACACGCCTGTGGTCGGCCCCGGCCGGCGGCGGTCCGGCGTCGCCGCCGGCGGGGCCGGCGGCGACCTGCCGGAGGCCAGGATCGGCATGGACCTGCTGTCGGAGCTCGGCTTCAGCGACGGGGCCGACGGGGCCGGCGGGCAGCTGCCGGACGGCGGGGCCGACCCGGCCGCCGACGCCGCCGCCGCCGCGCTGGCGCCGGGGGCGCCGGGCGCCGCTACGGCCCGGCCGGTGTCGTCGGGCCCGGTCCTGGCGGGCGAGCAGCTCAAGCTGACCGAGCCGCCGCCGGGGACGTACGCGCTGCCGCCGACCGCGCTGCTGCGGCCCGGTACCCCGCACAAGCCGCGGACCAAGGCCAACGACGTGATGATCGCGGCCCTGCAGGACGTGTTCGAGCAGTTCAAGGTCGACGCCCAGGTGTCGGGGTTCAGCCGGGGGCCGACGGTGACCAGGTACGAGATCGAGCTCGGCCCGGCGGTCAAGGTCGAGCGGGTGACCCAGCTGTCGAAGAACATCGCCTACGCGGTGAAGTCGGCCGACGTGCGGATCCTGCCGGTGATCCCGGGCAAGTCGGCGATCGGGGTGGAGATCCCGAACGCGGACAAGGAGATCGTCAGCCTGGGCGACATGCTCCGGTCCGACGTGGCGCTGGCCGACCATCACCCGATGGTGGTCGGGCTGGGCAAGGACGTGGAGGGCAAGACGGTCCTGGCCAACCTGGCCAAGATGCCGCATGTGCTGGTGGCGGGGGCTACCGGGTCCGGTAAGAGCGTGTGCCTGAACGGGCTGATCACCTCGGTGCTGATGCGCTCCACGCCGGAGGAGGTGAAGATGATCCTGATCGACCCCAAGCGGGTCGAGCTGGCGATCTACGAGGGCATCCCGCACCTGATCACGCCGATCATCACCAACCCGAAAAAGGCCGCCGAGGCCCTCGAGTGGGTGGTCGGCGAGATGGAGACCCGCTACGACGACCTCGCGGCGTTCGGGTTCCGGCACGTGGACGACTTCAACAAGGCGGTCCGGGCGGGCAAGCTGGCCGTCCCGCCCGGCTCCGAGCGGGTGCTGGCGCCGTACCCGTACCTGGTGGTGGTGGTGGACGAGCTGGCCGACCTGATGATGGTCGCCCCCCGCGACGTCGAGGACTCCATCGTCCGGATCACCCAGCTCGCCCGGGCGGCCGGCATCCACCTGGTGATCGCGACCCAGCGGCCGTCGGTGGACGTGGTGACCGGCCTGATCAAGGCCAACGTCCCGTCCCGGCTGGCCTTCGCGACCTCCTCGCTGACCGACTCGCGGGTCATCCTCGACCAGCCGGGGGCGGAGAAGCTGGTGGGGCAGGGCGACGCGCTGTTCCTGCCGATGGGCGCGTCCAAGCCGCTGCGGCTGCAGAACGCCTTCGTCTCGGAGAAGGAGATCCGGGAGATCGTCGAGCACTGCAAGCAGCAGGCGCACCCCGAGTACCGGGCCGACGTCGAGGTGGTGCCGGAGAAGCCCCGCGAGGTCGACGCCGAGATCGGCGACGACCTCGAGCTGCTGATCGCGGCGGCCGAGCTGATCATCTCCAGCCAGTTCGGCTCCACCTCGATGCTGCAGCGCAAGCTCCGGGTCGGGTTCGCGAAGGCGGGCCGGCTCATGGACCTGCTGGAGAGCCGGGGTATCGTCGGGCCCAGCGAAGGCTCGAAGGCGCGGGACGTCCTGAAGCGGCCCGACGACATCGAGGGCGTGGTCACGTCGCTGCGCGGCGGATAAAAGATTGCGCGATCATTCGCGCTACCGTGAGTGACTAATTGAGTTCACTGGGTAAGAAGTGGTCGGGAACGAGACCTTTCTTGGAGGCGCGAAGTGAGCATCGGTGACACCTTGGCGGAGGCGCGACGTCAGGCCGGTCTCACTATTACGCAGGTCAGCAGGCAGACCCGGATCCGAGAATCGATCGTCCGCTCGATCGAGCAGGGTGACTTCTCGGCCTGCGGCGGCGACTTCTACGCCCGCGGCCACATCCGGTCCATCGCCGCCGCCGTCGGCGCCGACCCGGTCCCGCTGATCAGGGAGTACGACGAGGAGCACGGGCCGCCCGGCGCCATGCGGGCGTCGCAGATCTTCGCGCCGGCCACCCCGATCAAGATCCGCGAGCCGAGGAACCTGCACCTCGGGTGGGTGCTCGCGGTGGCGGTGCTGGCGCTGGCGGGCTTCGGCGCCTACCACTTCTACCCGAGGCACACCGCGTCCGACCCGACCGCCAGCGCGACCGTCAGGCTGCACGCCTCGACCCCGACCGCGAAGGCGAGCACCGCGTCCAAGCCCGCCGCGCAGAAGCCGACGGTGCCCGAGGCGGTCATCCGGCTGACTGCGGCGCAGGACTGCTGGGTGGGGCTGAACAGCAATTCCGGGCACACCCTGTACCAGGGGGTGATGCTGGCCGGCTCGACCAAGACCTGGAGCGAGAAGAGCCAGGTCTCGTTGGTGATCGGCAACCCGCCCGGCATCACGCTGACGGTGAACGGCAAGACCCAGCAGCTGAGCAAGGGCAAGGTGGCCCGGCTGAGCATCAACCCGCTCAGCAAGACCCCGGTCCAGGTCGGCTGAGCGCCGATTAGGGGCGCTCGATTGCCCTCCTCCGGTGACCTGAGGGCGTGGCGGAATCACGTACGCTCTGGATGTGTCTAGTTCCCGTACCGTCAGCCTGGTCACTCTCGGCTGCGCGCGCAACGAGGTGGACTCCGAGGAGCTCGCCGCCCGCCTGGCGGCGGGTGGGTGGACGCTGCGCGACGAGGGGGAGGACGCGGACGTCGTCCTCGTCAACACCTGCGGCTTCATCCAGGCGGCCAAGCAGGAGTCCATCAACGTGGTGATCGAGGCGGCCGGATCGGGCGTCAAGGTCGCCGCCGTCGGATGCCTGGCCGAGCGCTACGGGACCGAGCTCGCCTCCGCCCTCACCGAAGAGGACGTCGACGCGCAGGTGCTCGGCTTCGACGACTACGCCGACATCGCCGCCCGCCTCGACGACGTGCTCGCGGGCAAGAAGCGCCCCGCGCACGTGGCCAGGGACCGCCGCACGCTGCTGCCGGTGAGCCCGGCCAGCCGCCAGCAGGCGAAGGCGGA
>DATCGA010000261.1:0-8908 GCA_036509215.1 Trebonia sp. | reverse complement strand
GAACACGTCGCCGGAGCGCAGCCCGTCCCGCAGGCACAGGGTCACGCACAGCTCCCAGTAGTGCCGGTAGGCGGTGTCGTCCCCGCTCTTGCGGGCCTTCTCCAGGTAGCCGGCGCGCCCGCGGGGACCTTCCGGCCGCCGAGCCGGTTCATCTCCTTCAGGACGGCCACGGCCTCCATCAGCTCCGCGGTGCCCGGGCCGCCCTGGAAATCGATCACGGCCAGCACGTTCGGGGTGAACTGACGCAGGTAGGAATAGGAGGAGTCCAGCTCCGACAGCCGGCCGTGGTCCTTCTGCAGCGGCTTCCAGGAGCCGGCGGTGATCTCCCGCAGCCGCGGCATCCCGATCTGGTCCCGCAGCCTGCCGCCGACCAGCTCGTCCGGAACCGACGGGTCGGCCAGCACCGGCAGGATCACGTCCATCAGCAGCTGCCGGGCCTCGCCCTTCTTCGCCCGCTCGGCCAGCGCCTCCTCCGTCCCGGACTTCGCCCGGGACTCCCGGGCCGACACCGCCTGGTCGAACAGCGCCACGACCTCGTCCAGCTGGTCCACCGCGGCCTGGGCCACGAACGCCAGCAGGATCGGGCACTTGCGCTCCTTCCGCCGTTCCAGCCCCTGGCTGGTCGACCGGCGCGCCACCTGGGCCAGGAACCGGCGCCGCTCATTCGGCAGCCGTGACAAGTCCATCCGCGGGGCGTCGATGCCGCGGAACCAGGCCAGCTTCTCGATCGCCGTCTTCACCGACGCCGCCGAGGCGTCCCTGGCCGGGCTGTTCAGCCACTCCAGCCGGGTCATCCCCAGCCCCGCGTCGACCAGGAGCATCCGGTCCAGGTCAGCGCGCACCTCACCGGTCAGCAGGTGCCCCACCAGCTGCGCCGTCAGGTCACCCGCCCCCCTGCTGGCCGTCCCGATCATCTTCGCCAGCACGATCGCGCCGGGCCGGATCACCTTCGCCGACGCCAGGTACTCGCGCGCCAGGCTGAACAGCAGCGTCGGCGAGTCGTGCTCCATCGCCCGGTCGAGGAGGAACTGCTCCAGCTCCTTCATCTCCTCGCCGCCAGCCGGGGCGGTCTTCCACCCCAGGTACTCCGCGATCATCCCCAGATGATCCGAACGGGTCTGCGCGCGCCGCCCGTACCGCGACAGCGCCGCCGGATCCACGCCCAGGCGATCCGCCAGCCGGCCCACTGCCGCCGGCGGCGCCGAGCGCACCTCATCAGGCACGAACCCCAGCCACGGCAGCGTGCACAACTGCACCGGCATGCCCAGCCGGTCCGCCGCACCCCGCCCGCGCCCCGCATCGACGAACGAGACATCCCCCGCCGCCGGCGTGAAGTACCGGATCAGCTCGTCCCTGCTGACCTCCGGAAACGAACGCAGCTGCTCCAGCTGATCCTCGGAGAACATCTTCTCTGACAAAGGCCACCTCACGCCCGTACCGAACCGAATCGGAACAGAACGTAGCCGTGACGATCAGGGACTGTCAGCGAAATTCTCGTTATCGCAGTTCAGAGGTATATCCGTTGAAAATTTCTTCAGTGCTACCGGGACCCCGTGAAGGACGAGCCGCTGTAGGCGGACGCGATGCCCATGCCGGTGGACGCCACGAACCCGAGCGCGCCGCCTTTCAGGCCGCGGGCCGAGGTCGTGGCTGCCTCGGCCGGTTGTTCCTTCGCCGAGATGCTCCTCCTTCAGTGGGCGATCCCGGGTTCTGCTGGTACATCCCGTCACATTCCGGTGGGTTGTGGGTCATTGTGGATGGTGCTGATTCAGCAGTCAATAGCGGTTCAAGTCAATTAATCCGGTCGACACGACGCCATGAGACAACTGAATACGGGTGCTTACCGGGGTTTGACAGGCCGACGCCGCCGTCTGCCGCACGAGAAAGCGCGTCGTTACGCTCCGATAAATTCTGGCCGCCCGCCCGGAGCGGCATGGGCACGCCGCCGGGGCCTCTTCTGATAACAGCAAGAAGCAGGGCCCGGGCGGGCCCGGGCGCGGGATAATGATCGCCGTGGACAGCGTTGACAGCCTGGTCGTCGCGGCGGCGCAGGCAGCGGGACCGTGCCCGCCGGGGGAGGAGGCGGCGTGGGGCCGCCGCGTGCAGGGCCTGGTGCTTGACCTGCACCTGATCGGGCAGCAGGCCAGGCAGGACATCGCCCGGCTGGAGGCGGCGGCGACGTTCGCGGCGCTGATCGAGAAGGTGGAGATCGAGGAGTCGAGCCGGCGGGGCCTGGTGACGCTGCGGCTGCCGTCGGGGGAGTCCGAGCAGATACGGACCGAGCAGGAGGGGGCCGACCGGGGGAGGGCCATGATCGAGCGGGCCAGGTCGCTGACCGGCCGCTGGGCGCTGGTCTACCGGTACAACGAGCGCAAGTCCGGGCAGCGCGCCCAGTCCGTGCGGATGCTCGCGCACCTGCTTGACCTGGGCGGCGAGGGAGCGGTGCCCGCCACCACGGCCAAGAAGATCGTGCTCGAGGACGCGGGCGGCGATGTGGCCAGGGCGCAACGGGCCTGGCAGTCGGCTGGCCTGCCGCCGTCAGGGACGGTGAGCGTCGACGAGCTCGAGCGGGCCCGCCAGGCGGCGCGAGCCGCCGGCACTGACGGATAACAGCAAGATGCGGAGAGTATGCCCCGACCGGTCCGCCTCGGTCCTCGTAGAGATAACAGCAAGAAGCCTCCATAGGTTTACCCCTGCGCGTCTCTGCGGACGCACGTGGGTCCGGCTCGGACCAAACCGAACCGGGCTGATTCGCGTCGTACCGACCCGGACCATGCAATCCTGCACCTAGCGGCGGGGTGAATATTGCCCAGACTTCTTGCTGTTATCTTCGGAAACCGCTATTGTGCTGGGCATGCCAGCCATGGATGCCAGCGCGCCGGCGCGCGACGCAATCGACGAATTCCTCCGGCACCTCGCCGGGCGCGACCTGTCTGCGAGCACCCGCCGGATACGCAAGACCTTCCTCAGCGAGTACCTCCGCCACGCCCAGCAGGCCGCCGGGGCGGACAAGCAGCTGACCGCAAGGGAACTGCTGGACGGCGAGCGGGCGGCGGCGTGGCTCGCCGACGCGGCCGAGGGCAAGACCCGCACCCGCAACACCCTCCGCGGCCCGGACGCCGCCGCCTACCCGAACTCCATGCGGGTCCGCGCCGACACCGTCAACGCCTTCGCCGAGTTCATCGGCGAGCCCGCGCGAGTCGACCGCCAGGCGCCGGCCCGCGGCTACCACCTGACCCCGGGTGACACCGAGCGGCTGCTGCACGACCTCACCGTCAAGCGGCCGATCCACGCCAACGCGATGACCGCGCTGCGCACCGCGGCCGTGGCCGCCGTCATCGCCGACACCGGCCACGGCGTTCCCGAGATCGCCGACCTGAAGCTCAGCGCGCTGCACCTGGACGGCGATGTGGCCGGGGGCCAAATAGCCGGGGGCGGAGAAGCTAGTGTCGACCTTAAGGGCGAGTCGTTCCCGCTCACCAGGTCGACGGTGCACGTCCTCACCCGCTGGCTCGCCGCCCGCGGGTCGCTCATCGCCGAGCTCGAGGGCAGCGACCCCGGCTACCTGTGGATCCCCACCAAGCCCGGGCGGCCGCGGAACGGCGCCCCGTCCGCCAAGCCCGGCATCACCCCGGCCGCCGTTCGCACCCTGCACGCCTCGCACCGGACCCTGGTCAGCCAGCTGCTCGGCACCCCGCTCCGCCCCGGCGCGCTGCGCGCCGCCGCCGTGTCGCTATCGGTCAGCACCGGCGACCCGGAGTTACGCCTCCTGCACGATCATCAGCGAGTTCTTGTCCTGGTCGCGGAACGAGAACATGACCGGCACCCCGCCGTCGCCGCCCATCAGCTCGGCGTCCACATCGACGCCGCGCCCCGCGAGCTCGGCCTGGTCGGCGGCCGGATCAGGCGAGGTGAGCAGGATGCCGGTCGGCCGTCCCGGCTGGAAGTCGTCCCGCGTCGGGCCGAACGCCACATTCGCGCCGCCGCCCGGCGGCGCCACCTCGACCCACCGGTGCCCGTCCCCGAACGGCATGTCCGCCACCAGCGTGAAGCCCAGCAGCTGGGTGTAGAACGCGATCGCCTTGTCCTGATCGGATACCGGCACAACCACCCGGCCCACCCTTGTCACCTGCGGCACTGTGATTCCCCCTTCGCTTCGTGGAGTCTGCCATTATCGACGCACAGCACGCCCGCGACTCATCGCCACGCGGTAAGAAGTCGGCCAGTTAGGCGGCGCCGGTGCGGAAGACCGGCCAGCAGACCTCGGTCCTGTGCTTGCCCACGTCGTCGGTGTCGGCCGAACTGACCAGGTAGTACTCGCGGATCGGGCCGCCAGTGCCGATGGCGCGCTCGGCCACCACCTCGCCGAGCGCGGCGTAGGTGCGGTCGATCTCGCTAAAGGCGCCCTCGTGCACCCCGACCGCCGCCTCGACCGACCCGATCTCGAGCAGCCGAACGTGCCCGTCCGGGGCGAGGCCGTCGCCGCCCAGTCCGCCGCCGGCGGCCGCGACCGGGACGAAGGCCGTTACCTCGCTCCGCTCGAGCTCGAAGAAGTCGCCGTGGAAGAGACCACCGTACGGCCCGGCGGCGGTCAGCCCGGTCGCCGCCAGCGCCGCCGCCAGCGCGTCGAACGCCTCGCTGCCCCACTGGTTCAGCTCGGCGGCGTCGACCACCTCGCGGACCGCGAGCGCGGTGACCGCGGCGATGGTCCGCAGCTCGATCACGGGCCGCACGGCCGGACCGGTGAGCAGCGCCCGCAGCGCCGCGACCGACGCCTGGGTCTGCTCGAGCTGGCGTTCCATCTGCGTCAGGTGGGCCGCGATCTCGCGGTTCCTGGCCTCCAGGTCGGGGGCCGCCAGGACCGCCGCGATCGAGTCGAGCGGCATGCCGAGGTCGCGCAGCCGCCTGATCACCTGGGCCGACCCCACCTGGCTGGTGTCATACGACCGGTAGCCGGTGAACGGGTCGACGGCGGCGGGCTCGAGCACGCCCATGTCGTGATAATGCCGGAGCGCCTTCACGCTCAGGTGCGTCATGCGGGAGAAGTCACCGATGGTCAGCATCGTCGCCATGATCTGAGTATCAGCCTTTCGCGGTGGTGGATGCGGTCGCGGATGACGGGCGGAGCAGAGTCAGCGTCACCGCCGCGACGACGAGCAGCAGGACGCCCATCTGCGCCAGGCTGGTGCCGAAGGCGGCCGGGAACCCACGGCTCAGCAGGCCGAAGAAGATGACCCCGCTCAGCGCGACGCCGACCGCGTTGCCGACCTGCTGGGCGGTCGACAGCGCTCCGGAGATCGACCCGGCCGTGCGCGCGTCCGCGTGCGACAGCACCGTGGTGGTCAGCGGCGTGATGCAGAGCCCCTGGCCGGCCCCGAGCAGGAACAGCCCGGGGAACAGGGCGGCCAGCGGGCCGCCGACTCCCCAGTGCCCGACGGCGAGCACCAGCAGCAGGTCGCCGACGGCGCCGCAGACGGCGCCGGTGGCGATCACCCGCCGGCCGAACCGGACGGTCAGGGCGGGCGCCCGCAGCGACGTCGCCAGGTACCCGGCGGCGAGGACGGCGAACACGCCACCGGACTCCAGCGGGCCCAGGCCCCGGCCCTGCTGCAGGAACAGCGCCAGCAGCAGGTAGCTGGCGGCCTGCTGGCACCAGAACAGCGCCTGCACGGCCAGCCCGACCCGCAGGCTGCGGGCGGCGAAGATGGCGGGGTCGAGCAGCGGCTGCCTGCCGCTCCGGCCAGCCCGGCGCAGGTAGCCGGCGAACAGCGCCAGCAGCACCGGGCCGAGGGCCAGGCACGCCCACGACCAGGCCGGCCAGCCCTGCTGGCGGCCGTCGGCGAGCGGCAGCACGATCGCGACCAGCCCCGCCGCCAGCAGCGCGGCGCCCGGCAGGTCAAGGTGCCCCGCGTGCGCGGCGCGGGATTCCGGGACCAGCCGCCACGCCGCCGCCAGGGCGGCGACGCCGATCGGCACGTTGACCCAGAAGATGGCCCGCCACCCCAGGCCCGCCACGTTCGCGTTAATGAGCAGGCCGCCGATCAGCTGCCCGCCGACGGCGGCGACGCCCATGACCATGCCGTAGACGCTGATCGCGCGCACCCGGTCGCGCCCGCTGTAGGTCATGCCGAGGATCGACATGATGTTCGGCGCCATGATCGCGCCGCCAGCCCCCTGGGCGAGGCGAGCCGCGATCAGGAAGCCGGGGTCGGGGGCGACGGCGCACAGCGCCGACGCGAGCACGAAGGCGGCCAGGCCGATGCAGAAGCATCGTCGGCGGCCGTAGTGGTCGCCCAGGCGGCCGCCGCACACCAGGAGCGACGCGCTGGTCAGCGCGTACCCGGAGACCAGCCACTCGATGGCGGCCGCGCTCGCATGGAGGCTGCGCTGAATGTCGGGCAGGGCCACGTTGACGACGAAGAAGTCGAGGATGTAGACGAAGGTCCCGGTGAGCACGACGGCCAGCGGGGCCCACTTGGCGATGCCCGAGGCCGGAACGGCGGCCGCGTCTCGCTGCTGGGTTGTGATGGTCATACCCGCAGCCTCGGGTCTCCCATTACAGGAGGGTCAAGCCGGAAGACCACCAGTGGCGGGGGCGGGTCCAAGGAGCACGAGCGTGCCGGTTGGCTCCGGGGCGGGCGGGTGATCGGCTGGCGGCGTCAACGTGCCGTCCGGGGTGATCAGGAAGAGCACATCGGCTCCGGGCGGGATGGGGTGGCCGGCCGGCTGGGTGGTGATCCTGGCCCCGGAGCCGTGCCTAAACGCAGCCGAGGTCGATGACCCACGGATCGCCGCCGACCAGCAGCGGGCGGGTACGGGCGGGCCGGGTGACATCGAGCCGTCTGGCCACCGGAACCGCGGTCAGGCCGTAGAGGGCCACGGTCGCGACGATGACGAGGAAGGTGACCGGGAGGATCTTGGCGGCGCCGCCAACGTGCTGGGCCGCCAGTTGCTCCCCGAACGTCGAGGCGGTGGACGCGGCCACGATCCCGCGCGGCGCCATCCAGCCCACGAACCGGCGCTCTCCCGTGGTCAGGTCGGTCCGGACGGTGGCCAGGAACGCGACCAGCGGGCGGGTCACCAGCACCAGCACGGCGACCAGGCCGAGGGTCGGCAGCACCAGATGGCGGAGCGAAGCGGGCGTCACCGTGGCCGAGATAGACACGAACAGCACGCCGATGATCAGCTGCACCAGGGTCTCGAAGAAGGCCGCCGGGCCGGGATGTCGAAGCCGCGCATGTTCGCCACCGCGAGCCCCATGAGGACCGCGGCTGTCAGCCCGGCGTCGTCGCGGGCGATGTCGCACACGGCGGTGACCGCCACCACGCACGCGAGCTGGCTGGTGGTGCCGAGCACCTCGCCTAGGCCGAGCCTGCGCAGGCAGAGCCACAGCACCGCCCCGCCGATCACCGCCCCGCCGACCCCGACCGCGAGGGAGAGGAAAAACTGCCCCAGCTGGTAGCCCGGTCCCCGGTGCGCGCTCGACAGCACGGCGTGGAACACCACCGCGCCCAGGACGGCGCCGACCGGGTACCAGTGAGCCCTCCCACGCGAGCACCCGCTGGAGGCGCTCGGTTGGCCGGATGAAACGGAGCAGCGGACCCACCACCGTCGGTCCGGACACCACCAGGATCGCGCCGAGCATCAGCGCGGCCTGGACGGACAGGCCGAACAAGAGCCCGGCCAGCGCCGCCGCGACCAGCCAGGTGAGCACTACCCCGACGGTGATCAGGCGCGTGGTCACCCGGCGGGTGTTCCCCCGCAGCTTGGCCAGATCGAGGGCCAGGCCCGCGTCATACAAGATCACCCCCACCGCCAGCGAAACCAAGGGCTGGAACGCGGTCCCGAGCAGCCGCTGCGGGTTGACGTCGGCGGTGAGCGCGCCGACGACGAACCCGACTGGCAGCAGGATGATCAGCGCCGGGATGCGCAGCCGGCTGGCCAGCACCTGCGAGCCCACGGCCAGCAGCAGGATCAGGCCCACCCCGAACAGGACCTGGTCGGTACTCACGACTACCTCGAGACGCAGTTGAGCCCACGGGACTGGAACCGGATGGGGCCACCACCGCCACGGCCGTCTCATCTTCTCCCGGCGGGACGCCAGCGACGGGGATCTCCCCAGGTGAGCGCCGCTGTGTCAGCCCGTGGCGGCCCTCGACGGGGACCGCGCGGGTCAGGAACGCTGACTTAGCGGATGGCGGCGGCGAGCACGGTGGTCACGACCCGGCCGACCGCTGCGGCATCAGGCTCGGCCCCGTCGACGTCGGCGAACAGCAGGTGGGCGGCGCCGATCAGGGTCGGGGCGAGGGTGCCGACGTCGGCGTCGGACGCGATGCGACCCAGTTCCCGCTCGGCGGTGAGGTAGCCGGCGATCATGGCGGTGGACTCGGTCAGCAGCGGGATCCGGGATCCGGTGGCGGCGCGCAGCCGGCCGCGCAGCTCGTCGCGGGCGATGACCAGGCGGATAAGCGCCAGGTACTCCGGGGTGAGCAGCTCCGGGAGCGCGGCGGCCAGGTTGCCGGCGACCGTGCCGGTCCCGGCGGCGGCCCGCAGCCCGGCGGCCTGGTCGGTGATCTGGTCGATCCTGGCGCGCGTGAGGTCAACCAGGAACTCGTCGAAATCGGCGAAGTGGCGGTGCAGCACGCCCTTGGCGACCCCCGCCTCGGCGGTGACCGCCCGGCTGGTCAGGCCGCCCGGCCCGTCGCGGAGCAGCACGCGCTCGGCCGCGTCGAACAGCTGGCCGCGCGGGTCGCGGATGGCCACCCCCGTCGGCATCCCGTCGTCCTTCCGCGTTCTTCACCGTGCGCGAACAACCCTGGCAAGTGGGCACGTGCCCACTTAGAGTGGGCGCATGACCACTCTACCGTCGGAGCCTGCCGGGGCAGGCTCGTCCGCGCCTTCGCCCGCC
>DATCGA010000260.1:0-31609 GCA_036509215.1 Trebonia sp. | reverse complement strand
CCAGTTCCCAGTTGGCCATCCGCGCGGGCAGCGGCCACGCGTCCGGCTGCTGCGGGCGGCGGCGGCCGAGGACCAGGTCGGCCTGGCCGGCTTCCAGCGGGCCGGTCAGCAGCGGAAGCTGCCGCGGGTCGAGGCTGCCGTCGCAGTCGCAGAAGCACACCAGGTCGGCCGTCGCCGCCAGCAGCCCGGCGTGGGCGGCTGCCCCGAAGCCCCGGGCCGGCTCGCGCACGACCGTCGCGCCGAGCGACCGGGCGACCTCGCCCGACCCGTCGGTGGAGCCGTTGTCGACGACGATCGGCCGGAAGCCGGCCGGCATCCTGTCGAGAATCCAAGGCAACGCCAGCGCCTCGTTCAGGCACGGCAAGATCACGTCAGCTATCACGGCTGCGACGCTATTACTTATGCCGGGCCGGCACTGTCGATAGAGCCTTACAATCCGGAGAACTCAAGCTCCCGAGCTACCGCACCAGGGCCGGGCCGGGGATTTATGACAATCCGAGGAATATTGGTGCGGCAATGCTTGATGAGCGCCCGACCGCTCCTGGTTGCTGCCGGGCGTTCTTACACTTAGCTTGTGGATACGCGCATTCTCCTTGTGGAAGACGACTTCACCGTGGCGGAGGTCGTGGCGGACTACCTCCGCCACGCCGGCCTCGAGCCCCGGCACGCGGTGGACGGCCAGACCGCCCTCGAGATCGCCGCCGTCTGGCGGCCCGACCTGGTGGTGCTCGACCTGATGCTGCCGGGAGTCAGCGGCCTGGAGGTCTGCCGCCGCCTGCGGGAGGGAGGGGACGCGCGGACGCCGCTGCCGGTGATCATGCTGACCGCGCTCAGCGAGGAGAGCGACCGCGTGCTGGGGCTCGAGAACGGCGCCGACGACTACGTGACCAAGCCGTTCAGCCCGCGGGAGCTCACCCTGCGCGTGCAGGCGGTGCTGCGCCGGGCACGCGCGGCCAACGCGGCGGCAACGGCCGCTCAGCAGCCCGTGCGCTCGGGACGGCTGGAGGTCGACGTCGCCGCCCGGCGCGCGCGCAGTGACGGCCGGGAACTGGACCTGACGGTGCGCGAGTTCGACCTGCTCGCCTTCTTCGTCTGCCACCCGGGCAAGGCGTTCACCCGGGCCGAGCTGCTTGAGCAGGTATGGGGCTGGTCGTTCGGCGACCAGTCGACCATCACCGTGTACGTTCGCAGGCTGCGGGACAAGGTCGAGCGGGATCCCGCCTCGCCGGCCCAGCTTCAGACGGTCTGGGGCGTCGGCTACCGCTGGGAGGCGAGTTCGTCATGACCGCGCAGATCCAGATCGTCCTGATCGCGGTCGGCTGCACCAGCGCCGTCGGCCTGGCGGGCATGGGGCTCATCGGGCTGCTGCGCCGGGCCTCGCTGCGCCTGTCCATCCAGGCGAGCAGCGTCGTGCCGGTGCTCGCGATCGCGGCCGGCACGCTCGGCACGGCCGAGGCGATGTTCCTGTCCCAGCACGATCTCGGTGTTGTCGTGATGGTGTGCGTCATCGCCGGCATTGTCGCCTGCGCCTTCAGCTGGCTGCTGGGACGGCAGGTCGCGTCCGGCAGCGCGGCGCTGCGGCAGGCCGCGCGGTCCCTCGGCGAGGAGGCCGACCAGTTCAGCCCCCCTGGCCTGCCGCTGTCGGCCGAGTTCGCGGCCCTCTCCCGGGAGCTGGCGGATACCAGCGCGAAGCTGGCTAGGTCGCGGGCGCGCGAGCGCGCGCTCGAGCAGTCCCGCCGACAGCTCGTGGCCTGGGTCTCGCATGACCTGCGGACCCCGCTGGCCGGACTGCGGGCCATGGCCGAGGCGCTGGAGGACGGCCTGGCGACCGATCCCCCTCGTTACCACAAGCAAATGCGGGTCGACGCCGAACGGCTGGCAGCCATGGTCGACGACCTGTTCGAGCTGTCCAGGATCCAGGCGGGAACCCTGCACCTGTCGAGCGACGAGATCGCGCTCGATGACCTGGTCAGTGACGTGCTGGCCAGCACGGAAGCGCTGGCGCGGGAGCGCGGAGTCTGGCTGGACGGCCGGGCGGCCGGGCGTCCCACCGTCCGCGCCGACTCGCGCGAGCTGTCCCGCGCGCTCATGAACCTGCTGAACAACGCGATCCGGCACACTCCGCCGGGCGGCCGCGTGCACGTCGAGGCGAGGCGAGAGGGCGGGGACGCCCTGCTGGCGGTCGCCGACGGCTGCGGCGGCATCCCGGAAGCCGACCTTGCGCATGTATTCGAGCTGGCCTGGCGCGGCACCGACGCGCGCAGCCCCGAGCCCGACAGCGGGGCCGGCCTCGGCCTCGCCATCGTGCGCGGCGTCGCGGAAGCTCACCGGGGCAGCGTGCGCGTCGTGAACACCGAGGGCGGCTGCTGCTTCGAGATGAGGCTGCCCGGCTGCCCCTGAACGGCCCGCCGTCAGGCCGACACCCGGCCGGCGGGGGCCGCCGCGAACTCCGCGACCCCCTCGGCGAACGGCACCGATGCCCGCCAGCCGAGTTCCCTCGCGATACGCTCGCTTGACGCGGTGACGTGACGCACGTCGCCGAGCCGGTACTCGCCGGTGACGACGGGGGCGGGTCCTCCGTAAGCGTCAGCCAGCGCCGACGCTATGTCGCCGACGGTGCGCGGGGTACCGCTGCCCACGTTGTAGGCGCGCAGCGCGCCGGGCCCGGCCGGGCCGTCGCCGCCCGCGACGGCCTCAAGCCCGGCGACGGTGGCGCCCGCCACATCCCGGACGTGGATGAAGTCCCGGCGCTGGGCCCCGTCCTCGAAAACCCGGGGCGCGCGGCCGGCCTCCAGCGCCGAGCGGAAGAACGAAGCCACCCCGGCGTACGGCGTATCGCGGGGCATCCCGGGGCCGTACACGTTGTGATATCGCAGCGCCACCGCCTGCCCCCCGGTGGCCCGGGCCCAGGAGCCGGCCAGATGCTCCTGCGCGACCTTCGTGTCCGCGTAGACGTTCCGCGGCCCGACCGGTGCGTCCTCCCCCACCAGCTCCGCTGACAGCGGCTCGGCGCACCGGTCGCAGCGCGGCTCGAACCTGCCTGCGTCGAGGTCCTCGGCCAGCCGTGGCGGCGGCGTCGCAGCCAGCCCGTGCTCGGCGCATGAGTAGGACCCTTCGCCGTAGACGACCATCGACGAGGCCAGCGCGAGGCGGCTGACCCCCGCCCGCGCCATCGCGGCCAGCAGGACCGCGGTCCCCAGGCCGTTGCAGCCTGCGTACAGCGGCGCATCGTCGAAGTCGGCGCCGAGCCCGACCATCGCCGCCAGGTGGCAGACCGCATCGACGCCGCGCAGCGCGTCATCGACCGCCTGCCGGTCGCGGACGTCGGCGTGCACGAACTCGAAGCCGGGGTCATCGGAAAAGGGCGGGGCGCCGTCGGGGTGGACGAACGGCAGCAGCGCGTCGACCACCCTGACTTCATGACCCGCGCCGGCGAGCGCCCGCACGAGGTTGAACCCGATGAAGCCGGCCCCGCCGGTTACCAGTACTCGCATGGTCCGAGGCTACGGACGGACATGCCGCCGGGAGGGCTGGCGCCGCTCGCCATCATCAGTTTGTAATGAGAGCGAGTCAGCCGCGCGCCCGACACCTGGCGACAGCTTCCGCCTCAGCCATGAAATGCCTGGTGAGCCCGTGTTTTTGGGGTAGATCAGGGTCGTCCGAGTACATGGATGGCCGCGATCGCCGGGCCGTTAAAAGCGACATATGTGGGCAAATCACCCGATGATCGCGGTTTGCTGATCCCACTGCCTAGTGCGTGTAATACACAGCGTGATGCCTCAGACCACTGGTGACTCCCTCGCTGGCGACCGGACGGCCGCGGCTGCCGGGTTGGCCTCTGCCGGGTTGGCCTCTGCCGGGTTGGCCTCTGCCCGGTTGGTTTCTGCCGATCCGGTCTCACCGCCGCCGACGGCCCTCGGCGAACGCGCGCCCTGGTGGAACGGGCCACGGGCGGTCCGGGTCGTCGCCGCGCTGGCCGGGCTCGCGGTTATCGGCGCCTACGTTGCCATCGCGCTGGCCCGGCTTGGCTATCCGGGCCATCTGGAAATCCTCGAGGGCAACTCTCTGGTCGAGATGCGGCGCATCCTGGCGGGCCAGCAGCTCTACCCGCCGCCGTCGTTCGGCTACGTGCCGGACGGCTACACGCCGCTCTACTTCGCCGTCTCGGCGGCGGCGGCCAGCGTGCTCGGCCAGTCGTACCTGCCGCTGCGGCTGGTGTCGTTGGTCGCCTCACTGGTCTGCTTCGCGATCCTGGGACGGCTGGTCCAGCGCGAGACGGGCAGTCGATGCGCGGGGCTGGCCGCCGCCGGCCTGCTGGCCGGGACCTATTTCGCCACCTTCACGTGGTTCGACCTCGGCCGGGTCGACTCGCTGTTCCTGGCCCTGAGCGTGGCCGGCCTGTACGCCGCCCGCTGGGCGGGCGGGACGCGCGGGGCGATCGTCGCGGGCTTGCTGCTCGGAGCCGCGTTCTGCACGAAGCAGACCGCGCTGGCAGAAGGGGTCGCGGTCCTGGTGGCGCTCGCGGCCGGTCCCCGCCGCCGGCTCGCCGTGCCCGCCGCGATCGCCTACGCGGCGGTCGTCGGCGGCAGCACGCTCGCGCTCGGGCTGGCCAGCCACGGCTGGTACGTGTACTACGTCTTCGAGCAGATGAGCCAGCATGCGCTCAATCCCAGCGCCGCCAGCCAGTTCTGGGTCGATGAGCTGCTGCCCACCCTGGCCATCGCTCTCTGCGCGGCCGTGCTGGGCGCCCGGCGAATGCCGTTCACGCTGCTCGCGGGCTGCGCCGCGCTGGTGGCGGAGTCCTTTGCCGCGCGCACGCAAAGCGGCAGCAACCTCAACGACCTGCTGCCCGCCTACCTCGCGGTGGCGGTGCTGGCCGGGCTGGCGATGGGCGGCCGGTCCCCGCTCTTGCCCAGCGGCACCGCTGGACGGTTCGCGCGGGCGCGGGCGCGGATAGCGGGGATGGCGCCGTTCGCGCAGATCGCGCGGTGGCGGGCCGGGCCGGCCGGACGATGGATTCCGGTCGCGGCTGGCGCCCTGATCATCGCGCAGATCGGACTGCTGGCGAGCGGCTTCCGCCTCAGCCAGGCGTTCCCGCCGGACAGCGACCGCACCGCCGACCAGCGCCTGGTGGCGGCCGCGCGATGGCTCGGCGGGACGGTCGCGATCCCGGCCGATCCGGGTATCGCCGTCGCGGCCGGGCTGCCGCCGACCGAAGACCAGATTGCGGCGGCGGACGTCCTGCGCGCTTCCGACCAGAGCGCCAAGGCCGTCTTCACGGCGAGCCTCGCGCAGGCGGTGGCGACGCAAAAGTACAGCGCGATCATCTCTGAGTACAACGGCGACGTGCGGGGCTTCCCGGCCGACCTGCCGCTTTACTACTACGAGTGCCCGCAGAAGCCGCAGGACGGCGTCCTGTCCGTCCCGTTCGCCGCGAACGGCCAGGCCATGCATGTTTCCGTGTGGCTGCCGATCGGGCCCGGGCCGTCCTGCGCTGCGGTTGCCCAGGCGCTCGAGTCCTAGGAGACCTGAGATGAGCGACGCGGATCAGCCGGGGGGCGCGGCAGAGCCAGGACCTGCCGAGCGGCCTCGGCCCACGGGAGAGCCTCGGCCCGCAGAAGAGCCTCAGCCCACGGAAGAGCCTCAGCCCACACCTGCGGAACGGCCACGAGCGGCAGGGAAACCCTCGATCACAGACGAATCTTCGGCTGCCCAGACCGTGCAGCAGCCGAAGAGCGGTCAGCAGCCCGAGACCGGTCAGCAGCCGGGGACTGCGCGGAAACCGGAAACGGCGGAGAATCCTCGAAGCGGCGAGAGGCCACCGATAGCGGAGAAGCCCCGGCCCGAACGACCATCTTGGCGACCGGCACTCCCGCGGCTTCCCCGCCCGGCAGTCCAGCCGGGTCAGCTGGCCCGGCTGCTGATGCCGGCCGAGCCGCCGCCCGGGCCGTTCCGTCGGTCGTTCTGGCGCAGCCCGGTGCGCGGACCGTGGCTGACCTCCATGCTCGGCCTGGTCCTGCTGGGCGGCATCACGATCTTGTTCGTGACCGGGCTGCTGTCTTACGCGTCCTACAACCCCAACCTCGGCGGCGGCAACGACTACACGTCAGCCAAGGGCTGGCTCGGCTTCTACCTGTTCTCCTGGCCGACGGACCCGACCTGGGCGTACCAGCTCAACCAGGGTGCGCACGTCACCCTCGGCCTTGCCCTCGTCCCGATCCTGCTGGCCAAGCTCTGGTCGGTGCTGCCGAAGCTCTTCGAGTGGCCGCCGTTGCGCAGCCCCGCCCACGCGCTCGAGCGGATCTCGCTGTTCCTGCTGGTCGGCGGCGGCGTCTTCGAGTTCGCGACCGGGATCATGAACATCCAGCAGTGGTACGTGTTCCCCGCTTCCTTCTATCAGCTGCACTTCTACGGCGCGTGGGTCTTCACCGCCGCCTTCGTCGTGCACGCGGGCCTGAAGATGCCCACGGTCATCCGGTCGCTGCGCCGTCGCGGGCTGCTGCGGGAACTGCGGGTGGACACCGCCAGCACGGTGCCGGAACCTCCGGACGTCAGTTCACTCGTCCCGACGGCGCCGTCCGCGCCGACGATTTCACGGCGCGGAGTGCTCGGCTTCGCCGGGGCGGGATCAGTGCTCTTGATCGCCCTGTCGGTGGGCCAGTCGATCGGCGGCCCGCTGCGCCGGACCGCCCTGCTCGCGCCGCACGGCCAGGCGACCGGCAGCGGGCCGCTGGACTTCCAGATCAACGTGACGGCGGCCGAGGGCGGCATCAAGCCCGTGGAAACCGGAGACAGCTGGCGGCTCACGCTCAGCCGCGAGGAATCAAGCACCAGCGCTCCGGTCACCCTGACCAGGGCTCAGTTGCTCGCGATGCCCCAGCACACCGCGAGCCTGGCCATCAACTGCGTCGAAGGCTGGTCCACCGGGAACCAGGTGTGGACCGGGGTGCGGCTGCGCGACCTCGCGCGGCTCGCGGGCGCGGAGAATCCCGGGGCCGTGGTCGTCCAATCGCTGCAGCAGCACGGCGGGCACGCCACCCTGTCGGCCGGGCAGATCATGAACCCCGACTCGCTGCTCGCGTTCCGTGTCAACGGCGTGGAGCTCAACGCCAATCACGGCTACCCGGCGCGGGTGATCTTGCCCGCCAGCCCCGGCGTGCACAACATCAAGTGGGTCACGAACATGACGTTCAGGAGCTGACATGCGCCGTCTAACGCGCTGGTACGGCGCCAACCCGCTCCACCTGCTGGCGCTGCTCGCCTGCTTCGCGCTCGCGGGCTACGCCGCGACGCGGCTGGTGCGGTCCCGCCCGGAAAGCGTGGCGATCTGGTTCGTGGGCGCGGTCATAGGACACGACCTGGTGCTCATGCCGCTGTACTCGATCGCCGACTGGTCCGTGCTGGCAGCGGTCAGGCACCGCGCGCCGAATCTGCCTGCGGTCCCGTGGATCAACTATCTGCGCGTGCCGGCCGGGCTGTCCGCCCTGCTGCTGCTGGTGTGGTTCCCGCTCATCCTCAGGCTGAAGACCCACTACCAGGAATCCACCACCCTCTCCCCCGACCCGTTCCTGTGGCACTGGCTTGCCGTGACAGGGGCGCTGTTCCTGCTGTCAGCCACCGCGTACGCGATGCGACTGCGCGCTGCCCATCGGGCAGCGGCTCGACCCGGAGAAAACGGATTACCGGCGCTGCCATTCCTCGGTCAGCAACTGGTAGGAGCGCACTCGGTCGGCGTGGTCGTGGGTGATCGTGGTGATCAGCAGCTCGTCGGCGCCGGTCGCGTCCCGCAGCTGCTCGAGCTTGTCGGCCACCTGGCTCGGGGAGCCGACGAACTGGGTGTCCACCCGGTCGGCGACCAGCTCGCGGTCGGCGTCGGTCCAGGCACGCCTACGCGCCTCCTGCGGGGTGGGGAAGTTGATCGCGCCTTCGCCGGTGCGGATGCTGCGGACCCACGGACCGTAGCCGGCCGCGAGCTCCCTGGCGGTCGCCTCGTCGTCGGCGACGACGACGTCGGCCGAGACGCTGACGTAGGGCCGGTCCAGGTCGGCCGAGGGCCGGAACGCGGCCCGGTACCCGTCGACCGCCTCGAGCACCGTCGCCGGGCTGACGTGGTAGTTGGCCCCGAACCGGAGGCCGTTCGACCCGCCCACCTCGGCGCTCTGCCCGCCGCTGCTGCCGAGGATCCAGACCTGCAGTCGCGCGCCCTCGCCGGGGACGGCGCGCCCGTGCTCGCCGTTGGCCGCGCGGTACGTTCCGCGTAGCAGCGCGAGAACGTCGCTGACCTGCTCGGCGTAGTCCTGCGAGTGGGCGCCGGGGAGCTGAAGCAGCGCCTTCTGCATCGCGAAACGGGGTGAGCCAAACAGCCGCCTGACGTCGAACTTCGGCGGAATCAGCAGGCCTGTGCTTGTCTCGGGGGGAGCGATCCCCCCCAGACCCCCCCTGCTCACGGGGGGCCTACCCGGCCCCCCGTCCCCCCTGGGCCCGGGCCCGTCGGGCCCAGGGGGCCGCCCGCCGGGCCCGGGGGGCCGCCCGCCGGGCGAACGGCCAAGTCCGAGGTCCAGGCGGCCGGGGTGCAGCGCGTCGATCAGGCCGAACTCCTCGACGGTGGACAGCGCGGTGCGGTGGCCCATCTGGACCGCGCCCGAGCCGATCCTGATCGTCGAGGTCGCGGCGGCGGTCAGGGCCAGCACGACGGCCGGGGAGGTGCCGGCGACGCCGGGGTTGAGGTGGTGCTCGGCGAACCAGTAGCGGGCGTAGCCGAGGCGCTCGGCCGCCTGCGCTAGGTCGATGCTATTGCGAAGCGCCTCTGCGGCGCATGAGCCCGAGCTGATCGGCACCAGGTCCAGGACGGCGAGCGGGGTGGTGGCCATGTCGTCTCCGTTACGCTGGCGAGCCGGTGAGGGTGATCGCGAGGAACTTCACGACGCCGACCGGGTGACGGCCTCGGTCGCGAGCGGGGCCAGGCCCAGGTGCTCGCGCAGCGTGCTGCCCTCGTACTCGGTCCGGAAGACGCCGCGCTCCTGCAGCATCGGGACGACCGTGTCGGCGAACTCGTCGAGCCCGCCCGGGGTGATGTGCGGGACCAGGATGAACCCGTCGCTGGCGTCCGCCTGCACCAGGTGGTTGATCGCACCCGCGACCGTGGACGGGGAGCCGATGAACGTCTGGCGGCCGGTGACCTCGATGATCAGGTCGCGGATGGACAGCTTCTCCGCCTCCGCCTTCGCCCGCCACTGGGCGGCGGTGGCCATCGGGTCCCGGTACATCCGCACGCTCGCGCGGCCGCGGGCGATCGTGTGCTCGCCCAGGTCGGGATCGACGTCGGGCAGCGGGCCGTCCGGGTCGTAGCCGGACAGGTCCCGGTTCCACAGCTGCTCGAGAAACGCGATCGCGGTCTGCCCGCTGACCTGCTGGCGCCGCACGAGCCGAGCCAGCTCGGCCGCGTCGGCGTCGGTGTCGCCGAGCACGTAGGTCGCGGCGGGCAGGATGAGCAGCTGGTCAGGCGTGCGCCCGTACTTGGCCAGGCGTCCCTTGACGTCGGCGTAGAACGGGCGGCCCTCGGCCAGCGTGCCGTGCCGGCTGAAGATCGCGTCGGCGGTTGACGCCGCGAACTCGCGGCCCTCCTCTGAATCGCCGGCCTGGAAGATGACCGGGCGCCCCTGCGGGCTGCGGGGCACGTTGAACCGCCCGCCGATGTCGAAGTGGGCGTCCCGGTGGTCGAACCGCCCGGCGTCGGCGCCGGTGAGGAAAACGCCGGACTCCTTGTCGGCGATGATCTCGTCGCCGCGCCAGGAGTCGAACAGCTCCCAGGTGGTCTCCATGAACGTCCGCGCCCGCTCGTACCTGGCCTCTTGCGGCAGGTAGCCGCCACGGCGGAAGTTCTCGCCGGTGAACGCGTCCCAGGACGTGACGACGTTCCAGGCCGCCCGGCCGGCGGACAGGTGGTCGAGGCTGGCGAACTGGCGTGCCACCTCATAGGGCTCGTTGAAGGTGGAGTTGATCGTACCCGCCAGGCCGAGCCGGTCGGTGACCGCCGCCAGCGCGGCCAGCACGGTGAACGTGTCCGGGCGGCCGACCACGTCGAGGTCGTAGATCTGGCCGTTCTGCTCTCGCAGCCGCAGGCCCTCGGCCAGGAACAGGAAGTCGAACTTGGCCCGTTCGGCGGTCCGGGCCAGATGCTCGAACGAGCTGAACTCGATGTGGCTGCCGGACTTCGGGTCGCTCCACACGGTGGTGTTGTTGACGCCGGGGAAGTGGGCCGCGAGGTGAACCTGCTTGGTCATGGTCAGTTGCTCCCAGCCTGTGCATAGCGGCTTGCCGGGCGGCCCAAACCGAGCAGCCCGCGCAGCGTCCCGGCCTCATACGCCGTGCGGAACGCGCCGCGCCGCTGGAGCTCCGGGACCAGTTCCCTGGTGATCGCCTCGAGGTCGTCGGGGATGGCGCCGGGCCGCAGCCGGAGGCCGGACAGGCCGGCCTGCCGCCATTCGGCGACCAGGTCCGCCAGTTGCGCGGCCGTGCCGGTGAAGACGGTCGCGTCGCTCTTGAAGGCGTGGCCCGCGATCTCGTCCAGGCGCGCCTTGCGCTCGGCCGCCGCGGCCTCGCTCGGGCCGAGGAAGACGACCAGGTCGCCGAGCACGCGCACCGGGTCGGGACCGTGGGTCGCGGCCTGGATCTCGGCCACGATCCGGCGGGCGTGCTCTTCGTCGGCCGGCGTCACGAAGCCGACGTCGGCCGCCTTGGCGATGAGCTGGTAGGGCACCGTGCCGTGCCCGAGAGCGGACACGATCGGCTGCCCCTGCACCGGCCGCGGGGTGATCGACGGGCCCTTCACGCTGAAATAGTCGCCGGCGAAGTCGATGTAGTGAAGCTTGTCGCGGTCGACGAACCGGCCGGTGGCGGCGTCGCGGATCTCGGCGTCGTCGTCCCAGCTGTCCCAGAGCCGCCGGACGACCTCGACGTAGTCGGCCGCCTCATCGAACAGCGCCGCCGTCAGCTCTCGCACGGCCGGATCGTCTCGGCCTCTCAGGTCCAGTTCGGGGACGTCGCGCCGGCCGAAGAGGGCGGCCTCCTGCGGGCTGGCCGAGACCCGGACCCGGACCCCGGCCCTGCCGTTGCTTGCGTAGTCGAGCGTCGCGATCGCCTTGGAGATGTGGAACGGCTCGGTGTGGGTGACGACCACGGTCGGGATCAGCCCGATGTGCCTGGTCAGCGGCGCCACTCGCGCGGCCACGAGCACCGCGTCGAGGCGGCCGGTCACCCGGTCGGAGCGCGCGGACTGGACGCTGAAGCCGTCCTCGATGGTGACGAAGTCGAGCAGGCCGCGCTCCGCTTCGGTGATGACGTCGGCCCAGTAGCGGCCCGTGAGCAGCTCGGCCGGGCGGGCCCTCGGCTCGCGCCACGCGGCCGGATGCCAGCCGGCCCCGTCGAGCGCGACCGCCAGGTGCAGGGGGGTGGGGTCTGGGGTCACTCGTTCGCTCCAAATCCGTCCATCGAGATCGGGATAATAGAGATAATCGAGCCAGCCTCAGTCCTATTCCGACATCTCGATGAACTGATCCCCAACGGCACCGGGGATCAAGCCGGGCGCCGGTAAAATCTCAGTTATGCGGACATCGGGCCGACGTCTGATCGCCGTGGCGGCGGCGGCTGCTCAGTTGCTTGCGCTGGCGGCCTGCGGCGGAGGCGGCGGCTCGCCTTCGGCCGCCCCGTACCGCAAGAGCCTCAACGCGCTGTGCGCGGCGGCCGCGGCCTTCAATCGCTCCCTCCCCCGACTTCAGCAGAGCCAGCATCTGTCGGTGGATGAGCTGGCGGTGGACGCCAGCAAGGAGTTCGTGTCGTTCCGCTCGAGTGAGACTAGGCTGACGCCGCCGACCGGGCTGTCGCAGGCGCAGGATGCGCTGGTCGCCGAGCTTGACCGGCAGCCGACGTCAAATGCTCCGCTTCCGAATACGGCCGCCGCCTTCGCCCGGCTGGAGAAATACTCCCAGGCGCTGCTGAGCGATTACACCGCACTGGGCACGAGCGGATGCGCGGCCAACGCCCGCCAGGCGATCGCGGCCGACGAGGCGGACGGGGCGGCGGCCGCCAGGGGCTGAACCTCGCAGTGACGGGGATCGGGCACGCGCCCGCCCCAGCGCCTGTAACCGGCAAGATCAAATTAACGTGCGACGTTTCAATACATTATCCGAATGTTTTGTCGCACAATGATTTCTCGCCGACTCGGGTCGGCCAGTCGAGGTGTTGCGGCTGTTCGACGCGGTGGTCGTGGTGTCGGCGTGGCGCGGGGGACCGCGTGTTCTTCCGGCGCGCCTCCGCCAGGTCGCTACGCCGACGCCGCCAACGGAGCGCCGGAAAGAGTCACCCCGCGACCGTTCGGGATGATGGATTTGGGATTTTGCCTGTGAGGAATTGCGCCAGGTGACCGATCACCTCGCGGGCGTCGTCCTCGATGCCGTAGATGAACGTGGACTTGCGGCGGCGCAGGACCGGCAGGCCGAGCGCGTAGAGGCCGGGGCTGTCGACCACGCCGCCCTCGTGGCGGAGGTGGCCCTTGGGGTCGACGACGGGCACGTCGAGCCAGCCGTAGTCGGGGCGGAAGCCGGTCGCCCAGACGATCGACTTGATCTCGCCGCCGCCCAGGTCGAGCTGGAGCCGGGCCGAATCGGGGACCCGGGTCGGCGCGAACCGCTCGGGCGGGTCGAACTCGGCGTCGCGTCCGGTCGAACGCGCCCAGTCGTCGAACGTGCCGAGGAGGCGGTTCAGCTTGAGGTCGGCCAGCGAGAACACGTTGCGGAGGCCGCCGGAGAACAGCGCCCGGCCGTCGCGGACGGCGGCCAGGCGGCCGACCAGCCCGACGCCGAGCGAGTCGAGCGCGTTGAGGTCGAGCGTGGCCCGCTCGGGGGTGCCGACCAGCTGGGGCGACGGCAGCCGCCGGGCCCGGGTGAGATCGTCGAGCTCGTCGTAGCGCTGGTCCCACACCCCGGCCGCGTTCATCCACCAGAGCACGTCGCGTCCCCGGTAGGCGCGCGGCAGCCGGGTGTGCTCCCCGACCGCGAGGGTCACCGGCCGGCCGGAGCGCGCGAGCTCGGCCGCGAGCTGGACGCCGGTCGCCGACGCGCCCACCACCAGCACGCCGCCGTCCGGAAGCCGGGCCGGGTCGCGGTAGTCGAACGGCGTGAGCTGCCGCACCGACGCGGGGACCGCGTCGGCCAGCGACGGCACCGTCGGCCGGTTGCAGGCGCCGCTGGCGATGACCACGGCCCGGGCGGCGAGCTCGCCCCGGTCCGTCGTCACCTGGTACCCCTGGCCGGCCTGCCGGACCGACGTGACGTTCACGCCGGTCCGGACCGGGGCGCGGGAGACCTTGGCGAAGCGCTCGATGAACTCGGTCACTTCGGGCACGGTCATGTAGCCGTCGGGATCCGGGCCCTCGTAGCGAAGGCCGGGCAGGCGGCTCTGCCAGTTGGGCGTGAGCAGCCGCAGCGAATCCCAGCGTTCCCGCCGCCAGGAGTTCGCGACCTCGCCGCGCTCGAGCACGACGTGGTCGATCGACCGCTGGAGGAGGTAATGGCTCGCCGCGAGGCCCGCGTGCCCCGCGCCGATGACTACCGCGGTGAAGCGCTCGGCGGCTTTCCCGCTCAAGCGACCTCGACGGTCACGTTGGTCGGGTTGGTGAGCGCGTCGAACACGGCCGAGCGCTTCTGGGACTGGGCCACCAGCGCCTCGATGTCCTCCTTGGAGGCGTCCGCGTCGATGGTGAACGTGACCTTGATGTCGTTGAAGCCGTTGCGGACGTCGCTGTCGGCGCCGAGGATCCCGCGGATGTCGTGCTGGCCCTCGACGATCGACTCGACCGAGCGCAGCTGGATGCCCCGGTTCTCCGCGACCGACGCCACGCCCGCCGAGAGGCAGCTGGCCAGGCCGACCAGGAGGTACTCGATCGGCGTGATGCCGTTGTCGGTGGCCGCGAAGACCTCGGGGTGGTCGGCCTGGAACACCGACGCTTGCTTGTGGTCGTGCTCCTCGCCGAGGCCGAAGAAGTTCTCGACCTTGACCTCACTGTGCACGCCGGTCTGCCACTTGGATGATGCCCGCCAGGTGAACTGGGCGGCTTCGGGCGCGCCCTTCAGGACTTCGCGCGCCTCGAGCAGTGCCTGCACGTTGACGCCATTGGTAACCGTGGTCATGTCGTTTGTGCCCCTTCCCCTCACTTGCCCCGTTCGGATTCCCTATGGGATCGATTGACAATACATCGGGCCCTACCAGTTACGATAGCTCCCATGTCAGAACCCGCCCCGACGCTTGCGGCCGGCTCCGTCGGTACCGCGGAGACGCAGTACCTAGACCTGCCGAAGCCGGTGCGGCTCGACTGCGGCCGCGATCTGCACCCGGTCCGGGTCGCCTACGAGACCTACGGGGTGCTGTCGCCCGAGCGGGACAACGTCATCCTGGTGTGCCATGCCCTCAGCGGCGACGCCCATGCGGCCGGCTTCGCGAAAAGCCCGGCGACCGACAGCACCCGCGACGGCTTCGGGGCGACCGACCGCGATGGCACCGCGGGCAAGGGTCTCGGCTGGTGGGACGGGATGATCGGCCCGGGCAAGGCGTTCGACACCGACCGGTTCTTCGTCGTCTCGACCAACTTGCTCGGCGGGTGCCGGGGGACGACGGGGCCGTCGTCTCCTGACCCGGCTAGCGGCCAGCCGTACGGACCGGACTTCCCGGTGATCACGGTCGCTGACATGGTGCGGGTCGAGCGGGCGTTCCTCTCCGAGTTGGGGATCGAGCGCCTGGCGGCGGTGGCGGGCGGCTCGCTCGGCGGGATGCAGGCGTTCGAGTGGGCGATCCAGTTCCCCGAGGCGGTCGACGCGGTGGTGGCGATCGCCAGCACGCACGCCCTGCAGCCGCAGGGGGTCGCCTGGAACGCGATCGCGCGCGAGGCGATCATGCGCGACCCGGCCTGGCAGGGCGGCCGTTACTACGGCACCGGCGCCACGCCGGACGCGGGCATGGGCGTGGCGCGAATGGTCGGCCACGTCACCTATCTGTCCGCGCAGGCGCTGAGCGACAAGTTCAGCCGCCGATTGCAGTCCGCCGACGACATCCGGTACACGATCACCGAGCCGGAGTTCCAGATCGAGAGCTACCTGCGGCATCAGGCCGACTCGTTCGTCAAGCGGTTCGACGCCAACACTTACCTGTACCTGTCGCGCGCGCTGACGTACTTCGACCTCGGGCGGCAGTACGGCGGCGGATCGCTGGCGCCTGCCCTGGCGGACATTTCGGCCCGGACGCTGCTGATAGCGTTCAGTTCCGACTGGCTGTACCCGCCGACCGCGTCGCGGGAGATCGCCGACGCGCTTGCCTCGCACGGCAAGCCGGTCGAGTTCCACGTGATCGAGGCGCCCTACGGCCACGACTGCTTCCTGCTCGAGGAGGCGCGTCAGACGCCCATCATCCGCGAGTTCCTCGGCCAACCAACCCCGGCCGATGCCTGATGCTGATAACGGGGCGGCCGGCGTAGCCGGCGAGTGACCTCAAGGAAGAGGATTCTTTCGTGACCGACGACAACACCCAGTACCGCGGCGAGGAAGATCGCGCGTTCGGATTCGAGACCCGGCAGCTGCACGCCGGGCAGCGGCCCGACCCCAACACGGGCGCCCGGGCGGTGCCGATCTTCCAGACCACCAGTTACGTGTTCGAGGACCCGGAGTCGGCGGCGGCCTACTTCAACCTGCAGGAGTACGGGAACACGTACTCGCGGATCATGAACCCGACCGTCGCGGTGTTCGAGGAGCGGGTCGCGAACCTCGAGGGCGGGGCCGGCGGGGTAGCGTTCGCGAGCGGGATCGCCGCGCAGGCGGCGGCGCTGTTCACCCTGCTCCAGCCGGGCGACCACATCGTCTCGTCGTCGGCCCTCTACGGCGGGACCGTCAACCAGTTCAAGCACCTGCTGCGCAAGATGAACGTCTCGTTGACGTGGGTTGATCCCGACGACCCGGAGGCCTGGCGAGCGGCCGTGCAGCCGAACACCAAGGCGTTCTTCGCCGAGACGATCGGCAACCCGGCCGGGAACGTGCTCGACATCTCCACGGTGGCCTCCATTGCTCACGCGCATGAGCTGCCGCTGATCGTGGACAACACGTTCGCGACGCCGTACCTGTGCCGCCCGATCGAGTGGGGGGCCGACATCGTGATCCACTCGGCGACCAAGTTCATCGGCGGCCACGGCACCTCGATCGGCGGCATCGTCGTCGAGTCGGGCCTGTTCAACTGGTCCAACGGGCGGTTCCCGGTCGTCGCCGAGCCGTCGCCGGCGTATCACGGGCTTGAGTTCCACGAGACGTTCGGCACCTTCGGCTACCTGATGAAGCTGCGGGCGGAGACGCTGCGGGACCTCGGCGGGGCGCTCTCGCCGTTCAACGCCTTCCTGTTCCTGCAGGGGCTGGAGACGCTGTCGCTGCGGATGGACCGGCACGTGACCAACGCGCTGGCGGTCGCCGAGTTCCTCGAGTCCCACGAGCTGGCGTCGAACGTGACCTACGCCAGCCTCCCGTCGAGCAGGTACCGGCCGCTGGTGGAGAAGTACCTGCCGCTGGGCGCGGGCGCGGTGTTCTCGTTCGACTGCGCGGGCGGCCGGGACGGCGGGCAGGACCTCATCCGCGGCGTGTCCCTCTGGTCCCACCTGGCCAATGTCGGCGACGCCAAGAGCCTGATCATCCACCCCGCCAGCACCACCCACCGGCAGCTCAGCGACGACGAGCTGCGGGCGGCCGGCGTCGGGGCGGGCACCGTGCGACTGTCGGTCGGCACCGAGTCGGTCGACGACCTGATCTGGGATCTCGGGCAGGGCTTCAAGCGCGTGGCCGCGACAGCGGGGAAGAAGGCAGCGACCTCATGACCGATGTGAACCTCGATCACGACCTCGACCTCAGTCGCTACCAGGACGTGATGACGATCCAGCGGGTGCTGCACACCGCCAAGACGGTCGCGATCGTGGGCCTGTCGAGCAACCAGCTGCGGGCCAGCAACTTCGTCGGCTACTACCTCAAGCGGCACGGCTACCGGGTGATCCCGGTCAATCCGCGCGAGACCGAGATCCTCGGCCAGAAGTGCTATCCGAGCCTGCTCGACGTCCCCGAGCACGTCGACGTGGTGGACGTCTTCCGCGCGCCGAGCGCAGTCCCGCAGATCGCTCGGGAGGCGGTCGAGATCGGCGCCGACACCCTCTGGTGCCAGCTCGGCGTGATCAGCGCCGAGGGCGCGCGGATCGCGGAGGAGGGTGGCCTGACGGTGATCATGGACCGCTGCGTCAAGTTCGAGCACGCCCGGTACGTGGGACGGATGCACTGGCTCGGATTCAACACCCACCGCATCACCTCGGTCCGGGCCGGCCTTCAGTAACAGCTCAGGAGTCTGAGTCACCCAGGGTCCGTTCGGAAATTCAAAATCTTTCTTACCGAACGGACCCTGGCTTCACGTCGGCTTCGGACGCGCCTCGGGCTCGAGGAGCACGAAGGTTCCGTGCTCGGAGTGGTGTCGCAGAGGCGCCGGGTGCAGCGGGGTGAAGACGGTTATGAGGAGCCTGGCGCCGTGGAAGCTGAACTGCCAGCCTGGTCGGCGGACTTCCGGCCTGAAGGCGCCGTTCGGCTGCGGGCTGCGGGCGGCGAGGCAGGTGAGCACGCGGGAGAGGTGCCGGGAGAGCGCGGGCAGGCCGGCGGTCTCCGGGCCGTCGTCGAGGCGGATCACGAACCCGGTCAGGGCCTCGCGCTCGGCGGCCTTGGCGAAGCTGGTGAGGAACGGGACGATCCGGTCCACGTTGTGCTCCACCGTCAGGCGCCGGTCCCAGGCCGGGGCGCCCCAGGAGCGCGCCGTTTCGCTCGACGGCGTGACCGCGGCCCGGAACGCGCGCAGCGAGTCGGCCGTGCTCGGGTCGTAGCTGACCGCGAACCGGCCGCGATCTCTCTGGCCGGCGGCGGCGACCTTCGACTCGACGGCGGCGTGGAGGTCAACGCCGTGGGATGCGGCTAGCATCCGCAGCGTGCGCTGGAACGTCCCGATCGCGGCGGTGAGGGTGGGAAAGCCGTCGAGCGACCGGGGGTTCTTCGGGCCGTCGTAGTAGTTCACCACCCGGGCGATCCGGCCGGCGTCCTCGACTAGGCGGGCGAAGCCGTTCGCCTCGTTGTGTTTGTCTTTGTCTTTGTCGGCGTGGTTTGCCGTCGCCGGGTCGGGATCATCGGCCAGCGTCACGGTGAACTGGCTGGCCAGGCAGGTGGAGATGATCCAGAGGTCGGCGAACTCGCCGGAGAGGCGGTCGCGGTTGTCGCCGGCGTTCGCGAGCGTTAGTTCCTCGCCCAGCTCGGCGAGTTCCTCGAGCAGGCGCGCCACCGCGTTGACCGGCCGCCAGTAGCCGCCGAGGTCCGCGATCATGGCGTGGACCCGTGCCTGAAGGTAGGCCGGGACGGTGTTTGCGGTCGGCGGCGCATCGGTGCTCATGGACGTAACGGATACCGCTTTGTCCGGGCCAGGTCTAGTCCGGACGCGCAACGAGTACTGGCCGGGCGGGCCTGTCAGCTACGCCAGCGACAGGTTGGAGTACCGGTCACCTACGCCGGCGACCGCGCCTATTGGGGTCTGTGGCGTAGGCGACAGGTCGCGTCTGGGGTCTATGGCGTAGGCGACAGGTGGGCTGCGGGGTCGACGGGGGGGCCTGTGGAGCAGCGTGTAACGCAGAGCCGATTGCCCGTGTCTAACGTAGTAGTGATAGTGAGACTTCCGCACGGCTAAGCCCTGGCGCGCCGGCGCGGCACTACACTACGTAGTAATTTGAATGTTCACAGGCCTGGCAGTCAGCAGGAGGTCGCGGCGTGACGCTAGTGCTTATCGGGCTGGTCGGCGGGATCATCACGGGGCTGTCCCCGTGCGTGCTGCCGGTCCTCCCGGTCGTCTTTCTCGGCGGCGGCACCGCAGCCGAGAGCGAGCCCGGCACCCGGACGGCGCGGCGGCGGCCGTACCTCATCGTGGCCGGCCTGACGCTCAGCTTCGCCGTCTTCACCCTGTTCGGCAGCCTCATCCTTTCCAGCCTGCACCTGCCCGACGACGCCATCCGCTGGGTCGGCCTGGTCCTGCTGGTGCTGGTCGGGCTGGGGCTGCTGGTGCCCCCGCTCGGTCACCTGCTCGAGCGGCCCTTTTACCGCTTCCCGCAGCGCCTCAGCAACAGCGGCGGCAACGCCTTCCTGCTCGGGATCGCCCTTGGCGCGGTCTTCGTGCCGTGCGCCGGGCCGGTGCTGGCCGCCATCACGGTGGCGGGCGCGACCGATCACATCGGCCTGCGCACGATCGGGCTCACGCTCGGCTTCGCCGTCGGCACCGCGATACCGCTGCTGGCCTTCGCGCTGGCCGGCCGCGGCCTGAGCGAACGACTCGGAGCCTTCCGGCGGCACCAGGGCGCCTTCCGCGCGGTCAGCGGCGTGGTGATGATCGTGCTGGCGGTCGCGCTGACGTTCAACCTGTCCGACATCATCCAGAATCACGTCCCGAACTACACCCAGGCCGTGGGCAACTCGCTGGAGAAGGGCGCCGCCTCCCCCGCGGCCGGCACCAGCGTGTCCCTGCAGGACTGCCAGACGGCCGCCCTCTACGGCGGCTCGGGCATTGAGAACTGCGGCAACGCGCCCGCCTTCAAGGGCATCCAGCAGTGGTTCAACACCGCCGACGGCAAGCCGGTGACGCTGGCCTCGCTCAACGGCAAGGTCGTCATCGTCGACTTCTGGGCCTACTCCTGCATCAACTGCCAGCGCGAGCTTCCGCACGTGGAGGCCTGGTACAAGGACTACGCGGCCGACGGTCTGGAGGTGGTCGGCGTGCAGACGCCCGAGTACGCCTTCGAGCACGTGCCGTCCGACGTGCTCGCGGGCGCCCGGCGGCTGGGCCTCACGTTCCCGGTCGCGCTCGACAACTCCTACGACACCTGGAACGCCTACGACAACCAGTCCTGGCCGGCCGCGTACCTGATCGACGCCACCGACAAGATCCGGCTCGTCTCGGTCGGGGAAGGCGACTACACCCAGGAGGAGCAGATCGTCCGGCAGCTGCTGCTGGCCGCGCATCCCGGGGTCGCGCTGCCGAAGGCGACCAACGTCCCCAACACGACCCCCACCAACCCCAACCAGTCACCGGAGACGTACCTGGGCTCCGAGCGCGCCCAGTACTACGACGGCAACTACTACTCGACCGACACGTTCGCGTTCCCCTCGGCCCTGCCGGCGCACTCGTTCGGCCTCTCCGGGCCCTGGGCGATCGGCCAGCAGTCGATCACGGCGGGCAAGGACGCCGCGATCAGGCTGGCCTACAACGCCTCCTACGTCTACCTCGACATCGGCGGCACCGGCACCCTCACCGTCAACTCCGGCGGCGCGACGAAGGTCATCCACGTCTCCGGGGCGCCCGACATCTACACCGTCGTCAGCCAGCAGGCCGCCGGCAACGGCACCGTGACGATCAAGGTGTCGCCTGGTCTGACGGCCTACTCGTTCACCTTCGGCTAATCTGACAAATCGGACTACATACGTGATTGTGTGCCGTTCGGGTCGTATAGGCCCTATAAGAGAACACGATGCCCAAACGGCACACAATCACGGTACGGGCGGGTCGCGCGGGTGGGCGTGGGTCGCGCGGGTGGGCGTGAGTGAGTGGGGCGCCCGGGTGTGGGCGGGCCCTGTGGGTGGATGCGGGTGGTCGGGCGGGGGTTACATTTCGCCGATCGGGATGATCTCGAGGACCTCGGCCGAGCCGCCGGGCATAGCCAACTGCGGGTTGCCGTTGAGGATGGTCTCGATCTCCTCGGCCGAGCCGGCCTCCAGGATCGAGTAGCCGCAGATCCCGTCGGTGCTGGCCGCGCCCGCGCCGACGTGGGTCGTGTGCGCGAGCGGGGTGCCCAGATCGGCGATGGCGTAGTCCACCCGGCTCGCCTAGGCCCGCCAGGCCTCCATGCCTTCCTGCAGCTGCCCGGGGGTGGCGTTGGCCATCTGGTCGCGCGCAGACCCGGGCGCGCGGTAAAGGATCATGAATTTGGACATCGTGATCTCCCCAGTTTCTGCCGCCACCGCTGGCCGCCCTGGCGGCGACATTACACCGACCGGGTATCGACGGTGACGTCCGGTGACGTCTGCGGATTGCGGGCGCGCCGCGACCGCGCAGCGGTGGAGCTACCCCGCTACGCGGTCGGCTGGTGGTTCGTCGCCGCCGACCGGGTCAGCCGGCGGCGACGCCGGTCAGGTAGGCGTAGACGACGATGTTGTCCAGGTAGGAACCGCGGGCCGGGTCGAACGGGCCGCCGCAGGTGACCAGGCGCAGGGCCGGGTACGGGACGTTGCCGTAGACGGCGCCGGTCGGGAAGTTGGTCTTGGAAGCCGCTTCGACGCCGATGACGGTGAACACCGCCGTGCTGCCGTCGGCCCGGATGACGTCGATCGCGTCGCCGCGGCGCAGGTTCTTGATGTAGTAGAAGACCGACGGCCCTTGGTAGGTGTCCACGTGGCCGAGGATGACCGACGACCCATCCTGACCCGGCAGCACGCTCCCGTCATACCAGGCAGCCAGGTTGTGGTTGTCAAGCGGCGGCACCTGGACCGTGCCGTCGCTGTTGCGGCCCACGCGCGTGATGGGCGCCCGCACGCCGATCGCGGGTATCTCAATCTGCATCGGGGTCGATGGCGCCAGCGCAGCCGCCACCGTCAACGGGTCAGGGCCACGGGGCGAGGTCGTTTTCACCGTGACCGGGATCTGCTGGGCGGCGGCGGGCGGGAGCTGGGCCCCGCCGCTCAGCGCCCGCACCACGACGACGGCGCCGACGACCAGCAGGACGAGGCCGATGGCGAGGATCGGGCCCACGCCGAGGCCCTGCGATGCCCGCTCGCCGCCCCCGTACCTGCCCCGGTATTGGCCGTAGGACATCAGATCACGCTACCGGCGGGCACGCTCAGGCGGCTCCGTGTCGGCGACGCCACCGGGCCAGCCCGACCAGCCCGCCGCCGACGGCCATCACGCCAACCCCCGCTACCGCCAGCGTCCCGTCGCTTCCCGGCCCGGTGCCGCCGCCCGTGGCCGGGGCGCCGGTCGGGTCGGCCGTGGCCGTCGACGTGGAATCGGATGTGGAGGTGTCGCCGGTGGCCGTGGTCGTCGGCGTCGCGGTATCGGTGATGTTCGGCGTCGCGGTGTCGGTCGCCGTGGCCGTGTCAGTCGCCGTGGCGGTGGTGGTCGCCGTGGCGGTGGTGGTCGGCGTGGCGGTGGAGGTGGCCGTGGCGGTTGTCGTCGCCGCAGCGGTCGCCGCGATCGATGGCGTGCTCAGGCCGACCAGGGCCATCGCCGACAGGGCGACAAGCGCACCCGCGGCCAGGCCGAAGAGGCCGAGCCCCTGAATCGCCGTCCAGCCAATCTTCCAAGATCGAGGCAAGATCTACTCCAATTCCCTGTGGCTAACCTTGCAGCGCTGGCCCGGGAGAAAGGAATGTGCCGACCTGGCCGAGGACAAGCAAGCACGGCGACGAAATGGGGCCGATGCAAGGTCAGATACCGTGGTAGCCAGGCATCATGGTAGTCAAGGGCGGCCTCACGGGCAACGAATCTTCGCTGCCGGCAGGGGAAACGCGAAACCTATTCATGGTCTGGACACGTGCAGTTTCGCGCGACGCAAATACCGGATCGCTTACCCAAAGCGGCCGTGCACGTAATCGGCGGTTCGCGGATCCTGCGGACTTCCGAACATCGCGTCGGTGGGGCCGTGCTCGACGATATGACCGGGCTCGCCCAGGGCGGCGAGGAAGAACGCGCACTGGTCGGAAACCCGCTGCGCCTGCTGCATGTTGTGGGTGACGATCACGATCGTCACCTCATGGACCAGTTCGGCGATGGTCTGCTCGATCACTCTGGTGGAGGTCGGGTCCAGCGCCGAGCACGGCTCGTCCATCAACAGCACCCGCGGGCTGACCGCCAGCGCGCGGGCGATGCACAGCCGCTGCTGCTGCCCCCCGGACAGCGCGCCGCCGGGCTGCCGCAGCCTCCCGCGCACCTCCTGCCATAGCCCCGCCTTGATCAGGGACTCCTGCACCACCTGGTCCTTCGCCTTCCGGCTAACCTTGACGCCGGTCAGCTTCAGGCCTGCCACCACGTTGTCGTAGATGGACATCGCCGGGAACGGGTTGGGTTTCTGGAACACCATGCCAATGTCGCGGCGGGCCTGGGTGAGCCGGTGCGACGGGTTGTAGATGTCAACGCCATCCAGGAGCACCTCGCCGGCCAGCGAGGCGCTCGGAACCATCTGGTGCATCCGGTTGAGGATGCGCAGGAACGTCGACTTGCCGCAGCCGGACGGCCCGATCAGCGCTGTCACCTCGCCGGCCCGCATGGTCAGCGAGACCTGGTCGAGGACCAGGTGATCCCCGAACCAGGCGGTGATGTCGCGCGCCTCGAGCGTGGCCAGCTGAACGGGCGCATGAAAGACCGCCGTAGGCGGCTCGGACATCGGCCGCAGGAACCCGGGCGCACCCTGGTCTCCCGCGCTAACCTCGTCCGCGGCCGTGTCGGCATCCCTGGCCATGTCAGTCACGTATGGGTCTTTCTCTTCGGGGGGCTCGGGGGTGATTGTCAGCAACGTCGCTCACATTAGATTCGGCAGCAGGCGGGTCGCCTGGTCGGCAATGCAGAGCACGAGGAAGCCGACGGTGGGAACGGCGATGACCCACGTCTGCCATTTGCCCCAGGCGGACCAGAGCCAGCCCAGCGCGAAGGCGACGAGCACCAGCAGCTGCCCCCACAGCACGATCGGCAGCCAGGCCTGCGACTCGGTCGCCATCGCGTTCTCCGTCGTCGACAGGTAGGCGGGCAGCACTACCCCCGGGGACGGCTGCGGCTTGGACGTCTGTTCGGCGTCGACGTAGAGGATCCCGGTCGGGTCGAGCGGCGCGCCGTCGGCCGTGACGAGCACCATCCGGCCGGCTCCGTCGGCGAGCGCGGGCGGCAGCGGGTCCCCGGCTCGGCGCAGGTCGGTCACCGTGTAGCCGGCCACGGTCTGCCCCGTGACGACCGTGATGGGGTCACCGGGCACCAGGCTGGCGAGGGCGCCGAACGGCCCGCCGTAGGCGGTTTGGCGCCCCATGATCACGCTGACCCCGGCCTGTCCGGGCATCACCGAGCCGCGGAAGTGGCCGGGGCCGTCCTCAAGCACCGAACTGGTGGTGCCCTGCAAGATCACCGTGCGCAGCCCGATCGCCGGGATGCTGAGGACCGCCACCGGGGCGCCCGTCGGCAGCAACTGGTTCGGGTTGCTCGGGTTGGTCGGCCCGTTCGGCGCCGTTCCATTGGCCAGCTCGACCCGCAGCCGTTCGTAGGCGTTGAGCTGCGCCTTGTCGTAATGCAGATTGGAGAACAGGCCGACCCAGGCGACGAAGCCGAGCGCGGTGATCGCCAGGATCAGGAACGAGGCGCCGGCCAACCGGGCGACCAGTTGCCCCACGCTGACCGGCTGTCGACGCCGGTAACCCTCCAGCGGCGGCCTTACCGCAGCACGCTCTGCCCCGGGGCCCCCGGGTGCGGCACTCTCGGCCGGGGGCGCCGCCGCCGCCGACGGAGGGGACGGGGGCGGGGCCGGGTCGGCGGCCGGTTCATGCACCGTGGTCATACTCGCCACCAGGAGGCCGGCTCGGGTCGTTGGCGGATAACCGCCATGCTCTGACCCCCATTACTCGGTCGCGGTCTCGGTCTCGGTGGCCGTGCCACCGCCGTCCGGTGTCCCGCCCGGTGCCGTCGCCTCGGCCGGCGCGGCCTCGGTCTCCGTCGTCGCGGCCTCGGTCTCCGTAAGCGCGGCCTCGGTCTCGGCCGGCGCCGCCGATGGCTCGGCCCCGTCGCCGCTGGCCGCATGGCCGTTGACCGAGTGACCGTTGGCTGAATGGCCGTTGGCCGTCGCCCGCCCGCCGAGCAGGCGCTGCTCAGTGTCGCGGCGGGCCCGCGCGGCGACCGCCGCCAGCTCGGCCCGGCGCAGCCGACGCCGCCAGCGGAAGTAGAACCAGAGGCCGACGCCAATCGCCACCAGCAGCAGGATCAGGCCGAGGAGAGACCAGGGAAATGCGAACAGCGACGCGCTGCCGGTGGCCACCGACGCGGCCAGCGTCAGCGGGATCGTCCCCTTCGGCCAGCCCGGCGTGACGTTTATGTGCGCTGTCATCGGGCCCGCGGGGAAGAGGCCGGGGAGGCTAGCCGCCACCCGGACCGAGTCACCGGGCAGAATGACCGGCAGCTTAGCCGGGTGCACGGTCGCGGCCTGGCCGAACGGGCCGGTAACGCGCACCGTCGGCGTCGCGCTCTGCCGGACGTTCCCGGTATTGGTCAACGTGTAGGAAACCGTCGCCGAGCCGGACCCGAACGGGTTGAGCGGGTCGCTGAAGCCGGTCGAAATCGACTGCACCTGGATCCCGGCCCGTAGCGCGCCCGGCACTCGAAGCTCGAACGGCACCGCGATCCGGTAGTTCTCCACGACGCTCTCGCCTGCGGCGTTCTTGCGCGTCACCCCGACCGCCGCGACCATGGCGCCGGTGTGGTCGCCCGGCGTGGCCTGCAGTGGCACCTTGAGCGTGAACGCCACGATGATGGCCTTCTTGCCGGGGATGATCGTCGACAGCTGCCTGGCGCCACCGGCGAAGCTGGACCAGGAACCGATGTCGGTGGATTTCTGGTTGGACCCCAGCAGCAGAAGCGCTCCCGACGCGCTCGTACCTGAAGCGTCGGTGGCATAGATCGAGAACGCGGCCGACTGGCTGCTGCGGTTGGCGATCTCCACGTGGTCCGCGATCGTCGAGCCCGCCTTGACCACGCCGTAGCTGAACTCGAGCCGGTTCGGGTCGGGTCCGGTGCTCGTAGCGGGCACCACGGACCAGGTGACCTGGCCGAACGGTGTTCCCGCAGTGCTGGCGGCGAGCTGCGTCCTGGCGCCCGCCGCCGTCGGCGACGCCGGCGCGGCGACGGCGGCCGGCCCGGCCGCCAGCGCGCCGACGGCTCCGGCCAAGACCAGGCAGCCGGCCCAGATCCGACTATGGGCTCGGCTGGGAGTTGGGAGAATTCTCATCGCGCAGACTCCGGGGCGTATAGGGCAACGGGCACATGAGGGTTCGGAACTGGCAGCGGAAATGCAGTCAATCACGAGAGGAATTACCGGCAGCAGACGGCAAGTCGGCTAGTTTGCGAAAGACTGGTGAACGGGGGGCATGGGAGGGGCGGCTGTGCCGGGGACGGGTACCCGCCGGATCCCGTCCCCGGCACGCGCCTTGAGACTGTTCAGTTGTTCAGCTTGTTAAGTTGTCAACCTTGTTACGGGTTGCTGGTGACCGCGGAGATGGTCAGACCGCTGGTGTAAGGACCAGCGGGCGCCGTCGCCGGGATCGTCAGCGTGAGGTCGGCGCCGAGCGTGCTGGTGCCGTACCCATTGCCCAGACCCGCGTGAACCGAGGCCAGCGGGGCAGCGGTAGCGAGGCCGGGGGTGACCGGGTTAACCAGGGCACCCAGGGTGACGGCCGGAGCCAGCGCGGTGTCGGTCGGCTGCCACCCGAGCTGGGAGCCCGGGAAGGTGCCGCCGGCGGCCGTGCCGGTGCCGGTCCAGGCCGCGTTCTGGCCCGAGACCGACCAGCCGGGGTAGGTGTTACGGGTGTCGGCGACCACGATGGGAGTCGTCACGCCCGTAGCGGTGAGGCCGGCCGCGGTCAGGCTGACCAGGTCGGTGGTGTCCACCGTGAGCGTGAAGCTACCCGACTGGGGAACGCTCACGGCGAGGGGGATGGTTCCGGAGTTGGCCGAAGCCGGGTTGACCGGCAGCGACAGCGCGCCGGCGGTTCCCGCGGTGAAGCTGCCGGACGGGGTGTAAACCGCCGTCAGGCTCTCCGTGGTCGCGGTGGTGACGGTCGGGGCCGTCAGGGTGGTGGTGGCCACGCCGCCCGAGACCTGGGCGGGAGTGGTGTTGATGTTGGTCCCGTTGTTCTCGAACTGGACCGTGCCGGTCGCGCCCGCCACCGAGGCAGTGGCGGTCAGGGTGACCGTCGCGCCGCTGGTGGCCGGGTTCGGGTTGGCGGTCAGGGTGAGGTTGACGGCCTGCGGCGGTCCGGACAGCGCCTGGTTGGCGGTGAACGAGCCGTCGGCGTTGATCGTCATGAAGGTGCTCGGACCCCACTCGCCGACACCGCTCGCCTGCGTTCCCGTGAAGCAGTAGATCGCAACTTCGAACTGCACCCCGGGGGCGATGTCGATGCCGTCACTTTCCAGGTTTCCGACGGTCTCGCCGAAGCCACTGGTGAACGGCGTCGTAACGCTGAGGTCGGGGGCCCCGAGCTGTTCGGCGGGGATGTTCTGGACGGTCGTGCCGGCGGGCGTCGTCGGGTCGATGGCCTTAGCGATCGCCGAACCGTTGAAGCCCGTGGGGCAGGCCGCCGAGGTGTACGTCGGGGTGCTGCTGGCAGCCGTTCCCGTCGCCGGGCTGATGGTCAGCCCGGTGCCGGTCCCGAACTGGGTCGTGGCTGCGTCTGCCTGCGTAGTGCCAAGCACGGCGCCACCCGCGACAAGCGCACCAACACCGGCGACAGCGGCGCACCGTTTGAGCCGCTGCAAGCTCGGTATACCTTTCATGGAAGGGTTCCTTTCCACTTCCTCGTGATATCGGCACGCCTACTGGCGTGCCCGGTTGGCGGGTTGCCCCGCGCGGGACGGAGATCCCGTGCGGGGCAGAGCCCTGGATGCCTGCCCGGACACTGCGAGTCCGGGCAGGCCCCAGGACGCTAGGGAGTTAGCCGGCGAGTCGGGCTAACTGTTTACGGCGCGCCCTCCAGGCTGGTGGAGATTGCGCCGCAGGTCAGGTCGTTGAAGACCGTGGCGCTCATCAGGCCGAAGCCGAAGGACCTGATGATGGACCGCTGGCTGCAGATCGTCGAGCCCACGCCGTTGAACAGGCCGTCGATCGGGTCGCTGGCGGTGGTCAGCCGGGACAGCTTCACCACGTCGTAGACGTTACGGAGGACGGGGAAGGCGGTGTTCAGCCCGCTGGAGGGCGTCCCCGCAGTGACGAACGGAGAGACACCGTTGATCTCCCGCAGGACCGCACCGTGGAAGCGCGGGTTGTGGGTCGGGTTCTGCTGCGAGATGTACTGGGCGATGGAGAACGGCCCGTAGCCGACCGGGTCGGTGGACACGGCGGTACCGTCGTGCTCCTCGACCGGAACGCTGACGCCACCGTCATTGGCCGATGCCAGCGCGCCGTTGATGATGTGGTCGTTGACGCAGGTGGAGTCCACCTCGCTGTCGGGGAAGTTGGCGGCGGAAGTGCCCTCCCAGAAGGACCGGGTGCCCGAACCAGGCTGCGGCACGTACAGGTCGATCGCCGTGTCGCCGGCCGGCGCGGTCTGGCCCGGCTCCTGCGGCCAGTAGGTGGTGCCGCCGATCTTGGTCGTCGTGCAGTTGTAAAGGGCGCTGACCTGGGCCAGCGAGGCGGTGCCGATGTCCGAGCCGAGGTTGCTCGCCACCGTGGTGACGGCCTTGGTGGTGCCGTTGCCGAGGTCGGCGGTGAAGCCCGGGCAGTTGGTGGACGGCGTGCAGCTGGACGGGCCAGTCGCGCCGGTCACCGCGTCGATCGCGAACGGGACGAACTGAACGTCCACGGCCGGGTTGTTGTCGGTGACGTCCACGCTGCTCGACGAGCGGGCGATGTCAACGCAGCCGAGGCCCGGGAACGGGGCGATGGCCTTGCTGGCGTGGGTGCTGGCCGCGTTGAGCGCGAGCCGCAGCGCCGCGACGCCCTGGCCGGAGCCGTTCGGGCGGGCGAAGCTGCAGTCGCCGGGGGCCAGCGGGAAGTTGGCGGTGGGGTTGGGAACGGTGCCGTTCTGCACCGCCCAGCCGTCTTGCGGCGTGATGTTCTCGTTGATCGCACCGGTCGCCGGGTTCGTCGCGTTGTAAGAAGCCACGAAGCCAGGGGCGAGCGGGGCGGACACCGCGGCTATCCCGGCCGCGGAGTCGGCGGGGGTGCCGTTGGTGAACGCGTTCCACACGTCCTGGATCGTGTCAGAACCGACCGCGACCAGGGTCGGCTGCGAGTCTGCCAGGGCCGGGGCGGACTGCGCGAGCGCCATGCCGCCGACGGCCGCGACCACCGCGCCCGCAGCGAGAAGGCTGCGGACGCTGCGCTTCCGCAGCATCGTGGGGGGTTTGAATCGCATAGAGGTTTCCCCTCATCCTTGCCTTAGGACGTAGCCTGAAGGCGACGCCCGGGTGTTGCCCGCAGTGTGGTACTGGCTGGGCTGGGTGTTCCTTGGCCGGCGAACCTACAATTCGCCGGCCAAGCCTTGTGGGGGCGGGATCCGGGAGCAGAAGCGGACCAGCCGGCCGGTACAGACGCCCGTCCCTCGTCATGTACTGCGCGGCCTTTTACGGAAGCGCCGGCCGCGTCTGGGGATGCGGCCGTAGCGGAGCACGATGCCGGGCACGGCGCCCGAGGCGCCGACGATCAGCACGATGATGAGAACGATCCGGATCGAGCCCACCGGGGTGGACTGCGTGGTGCCGGACGCGGCCTGCGCCGCAGGCGGCAAGACGCTGAAGGGCTGCGGCGTAGCCGAACTTGAGGCGCAGGCCGTGCTCCCCGCGGCCACGGTGCCGGCTGCGGCCGAGGACGTAGATGCTGACGGGGACGTCGACGCGACCGGAGAAGTGGACGCCGACGGGAAGGTGGACGCGGCCGGAGATGTCGCCGGGGCCGCAGCGCAGGTTGCGGCAGCCGCCGATCCGGTCGTCGGCGTCGTGCCGCCCCCAGCGGTCGTGCTCCCGCCGCCGGTCGTCGTGCTCCCGCCGCCGGTCGTCGTGCTCCCGCCCGTCGTCCTCGTCGAGCTACCGCCCGACGAAGACGTCGCCCTGGCCGAGGTGGTCGGGCTCCCGGAAGGCTTCCCGGCCGCGGCGGCCAGCGTCTTCAGCTTGGTCACGACCGACCGGGCCTGAGCCTGCAGGCTCGAGGTCAGCGGGAGGTAACCGGGCGGCAGGTCACCGGGGGCGGTCCCGGCGGTCTGCCCCTTCCCGGCGGCGTAGGAGATGAAGTTCGCGTAGTCGGTCAGGAGCGAGGCCGTCTGGTTGGTCGGCACGGCCGCGTAGACGACATCGACCAGCGGGTACGCACCGGCCGGAACCTTGGCCGGGTTGACCTGGAGCAAGCCGGCGCTGTCGGCGGTGGCGGATTTCAGCGCCGCGGTCACGTTGCCGGTGCTCGGCTGGACGCAGCCGGCGCCGGCCGGGTTGCAGAGGGCGGCGGAGAGAAGCCCGTACGCCGCCAGATCGGGCATGTCGTTCACCGTCCACATGAACGTCTCCCCGGGCAACTCGGCGCCGATCGTGTCGAACCAACCCGAGGTGCCGTCCGATGCTTTCGCGCTGGGATCCCAGGTCTTGGTGTTTCCCGAGTCGCTGGCGGCCAGGACCGCCGCCGCGGCCTGGTCGAAGTTGGTCTCGACCGGCAGCAGGGCCTCGCTGTCGAGTGAAGTGCACGCCTTTGAGCTGGTGTTGAGCGTGTCCCCGACGGGGATGTCGCACGACGTTGACGTCGGTTTACTCAGGTCCGGGGGACCACCGCACTGGTTAATGTCGGTGACGGCCTCGGCGCAGGTGAGCGTGCCGGTGTACGCCTCGTCGAACTGGTCGGACGCAGGCGACTTGCCCAACTTGAGCTTGACGTAGTCGGGATCGGCGGTCACCGGGTCGCTCGTGGAACCCGTTCCGCCTTCGAGCCAGGATGCGGTGGCCGGGTCCGACTGGATCCACTGCCAGATCCGCTGGTTGTCGGCCGAGTGGTCCCCGGTGATGAACGGGAACGTCGGCGCGCCGCCCAGGCTGGTCGGAATTTCCGAGTTGAGCGCGTGGAACGCCTGGTCGGCGAGCAAGGAGGCGGGGTTCTTCTGCGCCCAAGGCGGTCCCGTCAGGCCGTTCGCCCCGCCGAAGTCGGGCAGGTCCAGCAGGTAAACCTGGCTGAGCGCCTTGGCCAGCAGCGAGGGAGTTAGATTCACCGGAGTGCTCAGCTGGCCGGACACGCCGGTGTTGACGTTGAAGCCGAAGTCGACGGCGGTGACCGCCACCGGCGCGTAGAGGATCTTCGGCAGGGCGGGCGCCTTCCCGCCGTCTCTGGCGACCTCGCTGCCGATGGGGATCGTGGTGAACGCCAGCCCGACCGACGTGCCGCTGATCGCGTTCTTGAGGTCGGTCGTGGCCTCGTTCTCCGTCGTGGCCGTGTATGAGTACACCTTCGAGCACTTCGCGGCCAGGTTCAGCGCCGTCTGCCACGAGGTCACGGCCCGGTAGGCCACCTGGCTGCCGACCATCGCGTCGGGGACGACGGTGGGCGGGCAGTCGGCGGTGAGCGGATCGTAGCCGAGGTGGATCTGGATCCGCTGCGCCCAGTTGCCCGCGCTCAGCGGCGACGTGAACAGGGGCACCGAGTTGCTGGCCTTGAAGCCGTTCGGCTCATAGGTGCCACGGGGCACGATGACGAGCCAGCAGTCGCGGGTCTGGCCGTTGCTCTCCGCCTCGCCGCAGCCGAGTCCGG
>DATCGA010000259.1:0-20617 GCA_036509215.1 Trebonia sp. | reverse complement strand
GGCGGACGTGCTCGGCGTGGTCGTGGCCTTCCTGGCAGCAGTCGCATGACACGGCGCTGTCGGGGTCGGCGGCCGACTCGGTGGTCGCCGCCGTCTTGCACTGGTTGCACTGCACGAGATAACTCACTGCTGCCTGCTTCCTCTCTTGTCCCGGGGGCGTCCTGCGCGCTCACCGGTACGCCACCTTCTTCTGGAACATCACCGGGTCGCCGCCCGCCTCGCGCACCGTCACCTGCATCGCCTTCAGCAGCGCGTTGTTGCTCATGGTCAGCAGGACCTCGAGCTGCTGCCGCCCCCCGGCGCCGCCCCCGTAGCCGGCCGCGCCGCCCGCCCGGCCGGTCACCATGCCGGCCACCTTCGCCATCGTCGACGACATGTCCGGCATCCCGGCCCGGACGCCCTTCGCCAGGCCGGCCGGAATGTTCTTGCCCGCCTTGATCATGATCGCGGCCTCTGACGGCTCGGAAAGGTGGATGCCGAACGGGCTCGTGATGGCGCTCGCCAGGTCGTGGCCCCAGCCCTCGAGGGTGCTGACGCCGCTGCCGATCATCGACCCGGCGCCGCTGATCAGTCCCTTGATCGCCTGGACCCCGGCCTTGTACAGCAGCGAGCCGAGGTCGCCGATCGCCGCCAGGATGCGCCCCGGCAGCCCGGCGAACCACGAGACCAGGGAGCCGATCATGTGCTGCGCGCCGGACAGGATCTGATCCCAGTGGCGCACGATGAACAGCACCGCCAGGCCGATCGGGCCGGTGAGGATCGCAAGCAGCAGCGGCCAGTGGCCCTTGACCCAGCCGAACGCCTTGCTCGCCGCGCTCGTGATGAAATCGAAACCCTTCGCGATTGCGTGGCGCACCGTGTCGAAGACCGACGCTATTTCGTGCCAGGCGGCCTTCCAGAAGTCGCGGAACGCCTTGCTGTGCATCGTGATCAGGACGATGGCGGCGATCAGGGCGGCGATCGCGATCACGATCAGCACGATCGGGTTGGCGTCCATCACCACGTCGAACGCGGCCTGGATCCCGGTCCACACCCTCGTCGCCGCGGCGGCGACCTTGCTCCAGATGCCCCAGCCCTTGATCGCGGTGACCGCCGTCGAGATCTTCCCGCCGACCGTGCCCCAGACCCCTGTCGCGCTGGACGCCGCGGCCGCCGAGTTGGAGAACCCGGCGCTCAGGTCCTGGAACGCCGACGCGCCGCCCTTCACCACGTCCAGGCCGGCCTTGACCCCCTGGAACACGGGCTTCATCTTCCCGATCGCGCCGCCCGCCGCCAGCGCGTACAGGCCCATGTTGAGCAGCTCCGGGTTGGCCTGCGACAGCCAGTTCACCATCTGCGACAGGGGCGCGGCGAGCTTCAGCAGCCCCGTGCTGTTGCTGGCCGTCGACAGCCCGGCCATCGCCGACGCCACGTTCTTGACCGCGCCGCCGAGGTTCTTCACGATCTCGATGACCAGCGGCATGTCCTTCTGCGCCATCGACGTCAGCGACTGGAACCCGCTGTGACTGGTCAGCGTGGTGCCCCACTGCGCGAACTTCGCCGTGACCTTGTCCAGCCCGGACAGCATGACCTGCGCGAACGGCATAAAAGCACGGATGACGCCGCCCAGCCCGACCGCGATATGCCCTACCGACTGGCCGAGTTTCGTGATCGCCGGGCCCGCGCCGCCCGCCAGCATCGCGATGAACGACTTGAAGCCGGAGGAGTCCAGCCCCTTCCCCAGCTGGCCGACCAGGCCGCCCAGCGCCTTCTCCACCGGGGCCATGAACGGCTGCATCGACTGGAATATCTTCGGCAGCAGCCCGATGCCCTGGCTGAGGATCTTGCTCACGCCGGACGTGTTCGACTGCACGAACGACTGCCAGCTGTTCTGGGCGCTCCCGATGTTCTTGCTCAGCTGGACCTGCGCCGGGGACAGCTGCGCGTACGCGCTGAGAATCGCCTTCTGCTCGGCGGCGTAGGCGGTCGAGTGCTTCGTGCCGGTGGCGATCGCGGAGTTGTAGGCGGTCTGCGCGGTCTGCACCGCGGTCGCGGCCGTCGACGCCGCCGTCAGGTTCGACTTCGCGACCAGCCCGAACACGCCGAGCCCCGCGCCGGCCGCCACCAGGCCCGCCGCCAGGCCGCCGACGCCGACGATCAGCCCCGACAGCGGCGCCTCGAGCAGGCCGGTCGCCAGCGAGAACCCGGACATGGCCTTGCTCGCCATGCCCGCGTCCTTGTTGAACAGGCCGAAGACGTCGCCGACGCCCGCGACCGTCGTCGCGGTGCCGCCGAGCGCCATCAGCCGCGACTTCAGGCCGACGGAGCTCTTGCCCGCGCCGTCCATCTGGGCCTTCAGGGCGGCGATGTCCGCCTCCGCCCGGGCCGCGCCCGCCAGGGTGATCTTCGGGTTCGCGACCTTCGCGTTCAGCGCGGCGAGCCTCGCGTTCATCGCGAGCAGCCGCGCCGTGCCGTCCTTGTCGTCGACGTCGACTTTCGCCGACGCGACCTTGCTGCCCAGCTCGTCGAGGTCCGCCTTCAGGCCGGCGAGGTCGGGCTTGGCGCCGTCGGTCGCCTTGATCCTGATCGAAACGTAGTTCTCCCTCACCCGTCCTCACCTCCCTCGTCTTCCTCGTCTTCCTCGCGGTGGCCGCGCGTGTACACGTCCAGCAGCCGCAGCACCGACGCGTCCTCGGCCAGCACCTGCGACGGCAGCGCGCCGAACAGCCGGCACAGGCCCACGACCGTCTCCGCCGTTACGAGCTCGGCAGGCTTGACGACAGGGCGGCCGCCGCGGTCAGTTCCCCCGGCGAGCTCCCGCCAGAGGGCGAGGCGCCCGGCAAAGGGGGCGGCGCCGCGGCGACGTTCGCGTAGAAGGCGGCGATGATCTCCTTGATGAAGTCCGGCTCCTGCGACGCGACGCCCTCGTAGGTGACGGGCACCGGCCGGTCGTCCTCGGTCTCCACGTTCCACGAGACGAGCAGCTCCGCGAACCCGGCGAACATCTCCCGCGCCTGCTGCGCGGACAGCTCCTCGTGGTCCGCCAGCTCCTGCAGCCCCAGCAGCTGGTCGATGGACCCGGCGCGGACGGCCGCCTCCAGGCCGGCGAGCTCGGTGTCGGAGAAGTCCAGCTTGTAGATCGTCTTCTTCGGCTTGTAGCCCATGTCAGGCCCACGTCGGGATCGAGCCGTCGCTGAGCGACAGGTCCGAGCTGAACGTGAGTTCGCCGGCGTTGCCCCGGGCCACGTCGTAGCTCCCGATGAGGGCGTTGAACGGCAGCGTCGGCGTGGTGCCGCTCGCCGTCGGGAACACCGCGCACGCGCGGGGGATCGCGCTGGTCGTCGCCGACGACAGCACCGCGTGGCTCATGTTCGCCGCGAAGTTCGCGACGCCCTTCAGCTGGCAGGTGAGGTCGCTGAGCAGGGCGATCCGCTCGTGAGCGAACTTGTTGACGCCGGTCGTGTCCTGCTGGGCGATCGGCGTCGCGAGACTGAAATCCGTCACGTCATTCGAGATTGCGCGGGGCGTGCCGCCGCCGTCAGCGACGTTGATCGTCGCGCCCAACCCTGATATTTTGCTCATTAGTCTTGATGTCCCCTTTCACAGTAAGATGACTTCATGGATTCACCCTTGTGCGCTTGCGGGTGTGGCCAAGTGCCGCGACCTGGGAATAGGTTCGTTCACGGCCACAACGGCAGGAATGGGCCGCCGCCAGTTCCGAAGGCGTGCGCCTGCGGCTGCGGAGAGATGGCGCGCCCCGGCAACAAGTACCTGAAGAACCACGACAAGCGCGTGCTCAAGGTGGACACGTCGCGTCTCTGCGCCTGCGGCTGCGGGGGCACCGCTTCCGGGGACACCCGGCGCGGCCGGTCGGGCCTTTATGTATCCGGCCACAACGCCCGCGTCGCCCATCCGTTCGAAGGCAAAAGCCACACCGACGAAACCCGGGAGCTGATTGCGCAGAAAGCCAGAGAGCAGGCGGGCCGGCAGTTCCCCGACGTGGCCAATCACAACCCGCAAAAGACCCATCCCGGGGCGCACGGGTCGTGGCACTGGATGATGAGCCGCTGTTTCGACTCCTGGAACGCCTCGTACCCGGTCTACGGCGGGCGGGGAATCACGGTGTGCGAGCGCTGGCTCATCTTTGACAACTTCTACGCCGACATGGGAGACCGCCCCGAAGGCATGACGATCGACCGCGTCGACAACGACGGCGATTACGAACCGGGCAACTGCCGGTGGGCCACCGTAGCGGAGCAGAACAGAAATCGCCGCAATTCCCGCCCGGAGAAGCCGCGGCCGACTCCAAGGGCCCCGGCCAGGGTGAACGAGTGCGGCCATCCCGAGCGCCCCCATGAGGCGCACGGCAAGTGCAAAGCCTGCTACCTCCGCGACTGGAAAGAGGCCAGGGCGCAGTCCGGTTGACATGGGTCACCCTCTCTCTTGCTGCTCGGCCACGCGGCCGACGTGCTCGGTGTAGTCCTCCGCCAGGTCGGCGAGGGACGCGTGCTCGCGGGCCGGACGGCCGCCCTGGTGGACCAGCAGCCGCCCCGGCCGGGTGCGGTGCTCGGCGAAGCACCGCTGGCCGGAGTCGAACCGGAAGACGGAAGGCTGGCCGCGCACGGCGGCGAGCTCGCGGTAGGTGCGGCCTGACTGGCCGGAGCGGATCCACGCCGCCACCAGCGCGCCCTGCTTCGTCGACTCGTCGCAGACCGTCTCCCACCCGGACCGCCACTGGTCGCAGCCGGCGTCCTCGCACGCGACCTTGATCAGCAGGTCGTGCGGCATGTGGACCCGGTAGACGCGCGCGGCCTTGTTCGCCCACGCGGGCGGCGGAAGCTGGCCGAATCCCATCAGGCGTCCACCAGCTCTCCGTTGCGGACCCAGCCGTGCCAGCCATTCGGCGAGTTATGCCAGACCGACGGTGACGCGGTGATCGACGGCGCAGTGCCGGCCACGGTCCAGTAGCCGCCGCCTGCCGCCCGCTGGCTGGTGATCCACTCGCCGCCGTCCGGCAACGCGATGAGCCACGACTCAGCGCGGTCTGGGTGCTGCGAGAACTCGTCGTACCAGTCGGCGCGGATCATCGTGCCCGGTGGCGCGACCGAGCCGAACGATCCCCACCACGTGATTTCGGCGCCGTCTGGCAGGCGCACGATCCGGCAGTCATTGCGCGACCAATGGTCATCAGCGGAGAACTGGTAACCGCAGGCGCACGCCCTCGGCCAGCGCGGATCGTCGTGCGGCCAGTTGTCGCCGACGGCGTCGGCCCGGTCGGCGACCTCGCCGACCGGGGTGATCGCGTTGTGGTAGCCGCCAAGCGGGCAGTCGTTCGCCGTGCCGCGCCGGTACCGGCGCAGGTGCCTCTGCCAGCGGCCGTCGACGACCTCCGCGATGCGCAGCGGGATGCCCATGTCAGAATCCCGTCGCCGAGAGGTTGACGTTCGCCGCGACGGCGAACTTCGCGCTGGTGAACGTGCCCGCGCTGATGACCCGCAGGTACCGGGCCACCGTCCCCGCCGCCGCGACCCGCTGCCACGCGGGCGCGGCCGTCGCCGCGGTGAACGCCGCCAGGGTCGTCCAGGTCGCGTTATCCGGCGCCTGCTGCACGGTCACGGTCACGCTGGTGCCGGTGAACCCGGTCACCTGCAGGTAGCACTGCGCCCCGTTGGCCGTCTGGAGGGTCCACGTCCACGTCGGCGCGGCGCTGTAGGTGATCGCGATCGTCTGGCCGGCCGGGACGGTGTAGGTGCCGTCGCCGGCGCCCGCGGTGACCCCGTTGACGGACACGTTGCTGACCGTGCCGCCGGAGATGACCACCGTCGCGGGCAGCGGCGACGTGTTCGTGACCGGCGTGGTCGACGCCGGCACGCTCGGCGTGCTGAACCCGGCCCCCTGGTCGAGGCTGGCGCCGTTGGTCGCGGTCGTGTCGGTGCGGACGCCGGGCGTCAGCTGCACGCCCCACTCAAGCCCGAACGCGTTGCCCTGGCCTTCGACCTTCATCAGCAGCGAGCCGTCGCTGCCCCGCGTGGGGTCGTAGTTGACCTGCTTCGCGACCAGGGCCGCCGCCGGGGTGCCGATTGCCTGGGGCGGGGGCATGGCGCTCATCAGCGTGTCCGCCGTCGGCAGCGCGCTCAGGACCGGGTGGGCGTTCGCGGTGTCCATGAAGACGGTGAAGCCCATGCTGCCGTCGCGCAGTCCGGCGATGCGGGAGTGCGCCGACTGGGTGATGTCGGTCGAGTCCAGCAGCGCCTGGGCGCCGGTGATGGCGTCCAGGGCGTTGACGTCGCCGCTGATGTCGTAGCCTCCGACCAGGAAGCGCGACCCCAGCCCCGTACTTTTGGCCACTACAGAGCACCTCCAGCGCAGTCAGCTTGTATATTAGGGTTATGTCGTCTAAGGGTTACAAGCACAGCGAGGAAGCCCGGGCGCGCATCGCGGAGGCTTCCCGCACCCGCGAGCGCAAGCCGTGGACCGATGAGCAGCGCGCGAAGATTCGCGAGACCACGCAGGCCGCCATGCAGCGACCGGAGGTCAAGGCCAGGCTGTCCGCTGCCGCGACCGCCCAGGAGCACCAGGCATGCCCCGAAGGCTGCACCTGCGGTCGGCACCAGGGTTTCTGGGCTGGCAAGAAGCGCCCCGAACTCGCGGGCAGGCAGCCGAATCTCAGGCATGGCCACGCGTCTACAGATCCGGCTACCGGCGAAGTTCGGCGCTCGCCGACGTACAGGTCCTGGAACGCGATGAAGGCGCGCTGTCGCAGGGCCCAGGGGTACGTCGACCGTGGAATTGAGGTCTGCCCTCGCTGGCTGACGTTCGAGAACTTCCTCGCCGACATGGGCGAGCGGCTGCCGGACACAACCATCGACCGCATCGACAACGACGGGGGCTACTGGTGCGGGCACTGCGACTGGTGCAGAGCCAACAACAGGCCGCCCAACTGCCGCTGGGCGTCGAGAAGCGTGCAGCAGCAGAACCGGCGCCCGATGCCCGACCAGCCGAACCAGTACTCGACCGGGAAGGTGGTTCCCCGCGTGAACGACTGCGGGCACCCGGACAGGCCGCACCGGGCCAAGGGGATGTGCGGCGCCTGCTACCAGCAGGATCGGAAGTCTCGCGCGTAGCACCGGGCCGCTCACGGCGCCTCCGTCCACAATGGGTCGACGATGATCGGAAATGTGCATTCCGACACTCGGAAGAACGACGCGTCGTGAGCCAGGTAGCCGGGCACGGCGGACAGCTTCTGGCCGTAGGCGCCTAGCAGGTCCATGCACATCGCCGAGCCGTTGAGGGTGAACGCCCCGGCGAACGCGCCCAGCAGGTCGCTGGTCAGCTTGAGCAGCAGCTCCTCGGCCTTGTCGTCGATGTTCATCGCGTTCGCGGCGTAGATGCGGCCCATCACGGTCACCCGGCCGGACACCTCGGACAGGCCGGACACCTGCCCGATCGGCTCGATGGGGCCCGCCCACAGGGCGACCGTCGGCAGGGCCGTCGGGGCGGCCTTCGGCTCGTGGAAGAGCACCGACGACCGGTACGGGCCGAGCGACGCCGGGACCGACTTGACCGCGGCCATCAGGTCGGCAATGGCGGCGCCGTCGAACGTGCCGGCCATCAGCAGACCCTTTGCAGGTAGCGGCAGCCGATCATGGTTCCCTGCTCATTCCGGACCTCGACGAACGGGGCCAGCAGGTCGTCCCGATGACAGGCGAGGGCGACGACTAGGGACACGATGTAGTCGGTGCCGGGCTCAGGCTGCGGCAGGTCGTGGACGTGCCCGTACTCCACCAGCTCGTACGAGCGGCCGCTGTGATTGGACAGGCCTGTGCCCAGCTCGATCGTCGCCACCCGCGCGACCTTGCCGGACGGCGGGATCACCTCGCCCGGGCCGTCCTCAACCGGGCGGTTGCCGTAGATGGCGACCGGGTACAGGGTCAGGTTTACGAGGCTCATCAGCCGCCACCGCCCATCCGTGGCAGGACCTTGTCCAGCTCCTCGTCCGCGATGCCCGGGGCCATCTTGGCCAGCGTGGCGCGGGTCTTGCGGAACAGGTGGTAGCCCTTGAAGCCGGTGCTGTCGTTCCGGCTCGACGTGCCCTCGAGCCACGGCGACCAGGCGACGCCCCGCTGCTGCGGGCCGGGGATGCGGGTCTCGGTCGGCGAGATCCGCTTGACCCTCAGCAACTGCTGGAAGCCGCCCCGCGCCCGGCCGGTGCGGTCCATGCCGGGAAAGGTGCGCAGCAGCTCGACGCCCTGATCGGCGATCGCCTGCGTCGTGTTCGTCGCCCAGTCCTGCGCGGCCCTGTCCGCCTCGCCGCTCGCCAGTGGGCCGGAGACGCGGCAGTCGACCTTGATCTTCAGCGAGCCGCTCACGCGGTCACCCGCCGCTCGACGGTCACCGGGCCGTCGGCCTCCCGGTGGAAGGTCAGCTCGACGTCGTGGCCGTCCAGCTCCCGGGGCGCCTGCGGGTCCTCGATGAGCACCTTCTGCGAGTAGCGGTCGACCCGGCCGCCGACCCTGGCAATGCGCAGCCCGGCTTCCTCGAGGCCCTTCACGGCGACCGGGTCGCCGAGCAGCTCGTCAGCCACCATCACCCAGTAGCGGACCGGCTCAGGCTCCGGCGCGTTCTCGGCGAGCATCATGCCGAGCGGGCCCTTGAAGGCGTCCAGCAGCCGGCTGTCGCCGATCCGCTCCACGTAGACGTGGACGGCGTCCCACCCGTTGATGTCGATCACGATCCGCTGGACCGTGTTCAGGTCGGTGACGACCCCGGCCTCTTCGAGCGCCTTCGCGAACGCGCGGCCCGTGGGAATGCTCATCTAGACCGTCCTCTGCCGGGCCTTGCGGCCGTGCCGGGTGCGGCACTCCGCCCACTTGTCGGCCAGGCCGACGCCGGGCGCGGCGTGCGCCGAGTCCCCGGAGCCGACGGTCCGCGCGTAGCCCGAGCCCTCCTGCAGCAGCTGGTTCTCGACTTCGGCGATCGCGAGGCCGCGGATCATCTGCGGCACCCGGTGCCTGTTCACCGCGTCGCCCGCGCTGGCGGTCACCGCCGTGGTGCCGAGCTGCGCGCGGAGCACACTCCACTGCCGCCACGCGTAGATCACCGCGCCGGAGTGGGTGGCCAGCGTCGAGCCGTTGAACGCCCTGCGGACCGTGGCGACGGGGCCGATGATCTTCTCGACGAGCATGTCCTCGCCGTCGAGGGTGATGACCTCGCCCGGGTTCAGCGCCCCGGTGCCGGTCCACTCGAGCTGCTGGTCGTTGTCCAGGTCCGACGTCACGCCCGCCCCGGACTGGGTCAGCCCGGTCGCGACGGCGGCCACGTCGGTGATCAGGACCCGCTCCCCGACGAACGGCGCGATCGCCCCGGCGTGCGGCGCGCTCGACGGGAACGGCGCCGTGCCGCGCCCGTAGCCGAGGACGACCAGGTCGCCCGGGCCGGCCTTCGCCCCGTTCGTCACGGTGATCGTGTCGTCGGTGGTGAGCACGTTGGCCGCGAGCGTGCCGGCGGGGTCCGCGTCGGCCCCGTACCCCCACGTGCCGCCCATCGCGATCGAGTACTGGGGCGTCTGCGCGTTGTTCCCGAACTGCACGCTGTACGCCCGGTCCAGCTCGATCGCGGTGTAGTACGGGCGGCCCTTCGCCGGGTTGTCCCACGGCCGCGCGAACACCTGGTCGAGGCTGATCGTCACGCCGCCGCTGACCAGCGACGTCAGACAGGCCAGGTCGTTCTCGTCGAGCCAGTACCGCCACGGGTCCGCGTACTGGCCGCCGCCGCTCATGCCCTGCGTCGGCCAGTCGAAGTAGCGGGTGTCATCGGACGGGTAGAACACCCTGTGAAGGTTGCCGTCGATGTTCTCGGCCACGTCGGTCAGCGCCCGGTCGACCGCGGCGATGACATCGACGCCCGGCGCGAAGTCGAGCGCCCTCATCGGCTCGTACCTGTTGCAATAGCAAGTTCGAAAAATGCTCACGCGTCACCGCGCTCTCGCAGCCAGCGCAGGCGTTGCATGACCTCGCGGGCGTCGTCCAGTGCGTTGTGCTCGGTCGCGCCCGGCAGCGGCGGAAGCTCCGGGTTGCCGAGGCGCTCGGCTTCCTGCTTCAGGTCGTTCGTCCACATCGGGACGCCCTTGGGCAGCTGCATCATCGTGCCCCACAGCTGGCAGAGCGCGACGTGGTCGTAGGCGGCGTACCAGGCCCACAGCTGCGGGTCCGGCTCGGTGAGGATGAAGTCGCGGACCTCGTTGGCTATCACCCAGTGCGGCTTGACCCGCGTGTCATTGAGGTCCGGGCCGACGCACCCGACGCTCGGCCTCGGATAGCTGTTGGGGTGATTGGCGACGTAGCTGTCGAGCGACTTCCTGCTAGTGACCGGCAGCGACGGCACGACGTTGCGCAGCAGCCAGTCGTGCTTCCTGATCTGGTCCCACGGGGCGTCGCTGTTGACCGCGTAGTACTCGCGGCCGTCCTCGGCCACCATCCCGATCGAGATCAGCCCGATCGTTTTCCCGTCCTCGAGGAACTCGGTGTCGTAGGCGATGATCATGACCAGCTCACCGCCCACGCCTGGCCTACGCGGCACTCCCATGGGTCGTGCAGCTCGCCCCACGACCACCAGCCGTCAGCGGTCGCCAGCACCGCGTGCGGGCCCGGCACGTCGATGCCTAGGATCAGGGCATGAGCGTCACCGGCGGGGAAGTGCTCGAATGGGTCGAGCGGCAAGGCTGGATCATCACGCCGTGGCAGGCGGAACTCATCCGCAAGGCGGACTGGTCCAAGCCGTTCGAGCCGTTCCCCCTGCGGACGGCACCCCGCGAGCCCGTGCAGACGCGCCGCGTCCAGCGCCGCCGCCAGACTCGCGCCGAGCGGATCCGCGCCCGCCAGGTCCCACAGGCCGGCCACGTCGTCATCGTGGACGAACTGGCCGGCCAGCCGTAGCGACTGCGCGACCGCCTCGAACGCGCACACCGGCAGGAGATCCCCCGCCCGGGCCAGCGCCACCTTCGGCGCCTTCCCGATCGCGGTCAGGTGCGCCAGGTGCGCCAGGTGCTGCACGTGCTTGACGTGGGCGGTGTGCTTCTGCGCCGCGGTCATCTTGCTCGACGTCGCCTTGCCGGCCTTGCTGCTCTTCCTGGCGACGGTCTTCCTCTTGACCGTCTTCCCGGCGGTGGCCGTGGTCTTCGCGGTCACAGCGGGCTCTCCAGGCCGCCCGAGTCCATCCGGATCGGCGGATGCCAGTCGCGGGGATACTGCCAGAAGCAGTACTTGCAGAACAGCTCGATGCCCGATCCGCTCTTGGCGGACGGCGCGTTGACCAGCGGCTCCCCGTCATTCGGGCACGCCACCGGCGGGGCCGAGACGTACGCCTCGAACTCCGACCGCTGCTGCTCGAAAACCGAGTGCAGCCCGTACCAGCCGCCCGTCTGCTCAGTCACCGGCGCCACCCGGCGGGGACGTGCGGCGCGGTGGGACGCGAGGCGGCCGGGGCGCGGCCGCGGCGGGCGCGGCGTTGCTGACGGGCGGGGACGTGGTGCCATCGGCCGGGTGCTCGATGACGACGGTCGGGGCGACAGGCGCGGGGGCGGCCTGCTCTGCCTCGAGCTCGGCGATCTCCGCCTCGTCCTCCGCCAGCTTCTCCTCGAGCACGGCGGAGTCTGCGGACGCCTTGGCGTCAGCCTCGTACGACACGCGGCCGTTCCGGTCGATCTTCGGCATCCCGTCCTCCTCCGCGTCCTCGGTGTGGTTCGTCGAGCGGCACTGCGGGCAGCACGGGGCGCCGGGAGCCCAAGGGCTCCCGCACGCCTCGCACGCCCACCGCCCGGTCATCAGCTGCTCAGCGCGGCCAGGAGCGCCGGGTCGCGCTGCACCAGGAGGTCGTGCGCGATGAACAGGACGCCGCCCAGCTGGGCGACCGACCCGGCGTCGCCGGAGTCGACCTCGAGGTACTCGAAGCCCGCCGACAGGTCCTCGGCCAGGACGTCGAACACGTAGATGCCCTGGTTGCCCTCCTCGCCGGTTAGCGTGATCACGCCGGCGCTGTAGGTGGCCGCGACCTGCGCCCACTGCTCGGTGCCTGCCAGCGCCGTCGCGGACTTCTTGTAGAAGTAGGCCGGCGGCGTCGCCATCACCTGCGACGTGCCGGACGTGTCGGCGGTCGCCTCCTTGAACGTGAACGCCGGGTCGGTGCCCGTCGACGCGGCGCCCTTGAAGATCACGACCTGCACGCCGCTCGCGTTCTTCAGGCTCACCCGCTTGCCCGTCTGGGCGCCCCCCGACAGGTCCACCGGCGCAACGCCGACGCTGTAGTCGACCAGCCGCCCTAGTGCCTCGATGCCAGCCATTACGCACTCTCTTTCCGACGCAGGCGCGTCACGTTGAGGGGAAGTTCTTCCTGAATGGGAAGCGCGCCGATGCGATGCCGCCCGCACGTGCATCCTGGCTGACACTTAGGCATCAGGCTGCCGCCCCCAGTACAACGACAGGGCTTACCGCCTGGCCAGCTTCGGTAGTAGTGGCGCCCGGAACCTGATACCGGCCATCAACTCTTGACGTGACCCGGTAGTTGGTGATGTCCGCGGCGAACCCGGGCCCGGCCGACGACCGCTCGATCGCCAGCTCCATGCGGTCGCCGATCAGGTAGTTGCGGAGATCGGCTAGCGCCAGGTCTCCCGGCTGCCCCGCGGCGGGCTGGTGATCGGTCACGAACGCCGGCAGGCCGAGGATGCTCGGCCCGATCTGGTGCCCGTCGCCTAGCGACAGCCAGGACGGCAGCGCCGCCGGAGCGCCCGCCGTCGCCGGGGGAGTGACCGGCACCAGGTACATCTGCAGGATCGCCGCGATCAGCGACTCCGAGACCAGCCAGCCCACGTCGGTGATCCCCGGCGTCAGCCCGGCCGCGAGCGCCGCCGGGTGCAGCGCGGCCAGCATGTTCGCGACATCCGCCGCCTGGACGTACGTCCCGGTGCGCGGCACGGTGACGGCGCACGGGGCATTCAGGATGCCCTGCGGGCCGTTCGCCCCGTTTCCCGCGATGAACGCGTCGTCCTCGGTCCAGTGGTAGCCGATGGCGGCGACCCGGGCGATGAAGTCGCCGAGCGCGCCCGCCGCGTCCGAGTCCAGCTCGTTCGGGATCCCGACGAGGGCGGCCAGCTTCCGGGCGTCGAGCAGCGCCCGGCCGAACTTCGGGTTGCTCGCCGGGATCGGCGCCCCGTCCTCGACAAAGCTGAACGTCAGGCCGCCGAGCGCCTGCTTCCCGCTCGCCTGCGACGGGTTGTCGACGTACGGCACCGCGAGCCGGTACGTGCTCATCGGCAGCACCATCGCCCGCGGGCGCACCACCGGCGGCGTGACGTAGCTCATCACCTGGGCGCGCAGGCTCTCCGGCAGGAGGTAGCCGCCCTCGGACCCGACGCGCTCGGTCCAGGCGTTCCGGATGAACACCCGCGCCGACGAGTCCTCGCCGAACACCGCGGCAAGATAGGACGGCCACGACCGGGCCCATGGCTGGCCGTCCAGCCGCGCGCCCGGCGCGTCCGCCCTGTAGTGCCGCGAGTCCCGGAAGTCCATCGTCAGGCGGTGGTCTCAAGAAGGACGTACGGGGACAGCGTGTTGGCCGAGCCGTTCGCCGGGGTGATCGCCGATTGGACCCACGGGCGGCCGTCAAGCCGCTCGATGACGCGGTAGGCGACCTTGTCGTTGCCGAACTTGTACTCGGCGCTCGACGCGATCTGCATGGCCTGCCGGTCGCCCACCAGGTACTTGGACAGGTCGTAGAACCCGAGCGTGCCGGCCTTCCCCCAGGTGGGCGCCTTCTCGGACACGATTCCCGGCCGCCCGAACAGGGTGAAGTTCCGGCCGTCGTCCAGGCCGCCCGGCGCGTTCATCGCCGAGTTGCCCGGCAGGAACACCGGGGGTGCCACCGTGGTCGATCCGCTGGTAACCGCCATCTCCGCCAGCTGCGGGATGGCGTCCGGCGCGGCCAGCCAGACGGCGTTCTTCAGGCTGCCCGGCCACATCCGCGAGAACATCTTCACGACGTCCGCGTAGGTGACGGTCTGGGAGGTGCTGTCCGTCACCGTGACCGCGCCGGGGGCGTTGACCAGGCCGAGCGGCTGGTCGACGCCGTCGCCGGCGATGAACGCCAGGTCGCGGAAGAACGCCAGCGCCTGCGGGAAGAAGGTGTTGAACCACACGTCCATCGCCGTAATGCTGTCCTGCAAAAGCTCGTTCGGAATTTCGGTGTAAGCAGTCAGCTTATTGGCGATCAGGACAAGCCGGCTGAACTTCGGCTCGCTCTCGTCCAGCGCCGCGCCCTCAGCCGTCCACGCGCCCGACACGCCGCCGAAGACACTGCCCACGTGGGTCGTGTCGTCGATCGTCGGCAGCGGCACCCGCAGGCTGTCCATCGGGATCGTGGTCACCTGGTCGCTGATCACCGACTCTTCCAGCATCAGCGCGAAGAGCTCCGACCTGAGCGTCTCCGGCACCAGGAAGCCGCCCTCGGACGGAATCCGCTCGGACATGCCCGCGTTGCGGACCTGCAGCGTCTTCGCGATGCTGCCCTTGAGCGCCAGCAGCTTCGCGGCGAGCTCGGAGTCGCCGTCCCGGGCCGCGACCGCCTCGCCCTTCAGCGTCGCCCAGATGAACTGACGCAGGCTGTCCTGGTACCCGGCATCCTCCAGCTCGGCGCCGATGGCCGCCGGGTCGAACAGGTGGTGCCGCTCGAACTGCGCCGCCGCGTTCCGCAGCCGCGAGCGCGAAAGCGCCCTCGAGCGACGCGAGCCAGCCGCTGCCTGCGTCCCGGGGTGCCAGCCCTCCGGGGCGCGCGCCCCGTGCTTGTCCGCCTGGTCCTTCATGAACGCCTGCATGTCGACCTGCTGCCTCTCCGCCATCTCGCGGATCGTCAGCGCGTTCTTCGCCTTCCAGGCGCCCTGGTACTTCTGGGTGAACTCCGCCAGCTGGCCGCTGTCGTGAATCTCGCCCATCCGCCCGTCGTCGTGCAGCAGCTCCTCGAGCTCCTCGCTGCTTTCGGGGATCGCTACCTGACCCTTCATTGCGCTCCCTTCAGAGCCGCTCGGTACCGCTCCAGGGCGTCCGCCCCGAACGCGTTCGCTGCGCTGTCTTCCGGCTCCCAGTCCGGGTTGACGACCTTCATCGCCGCCTGCAGCGTCCTGGTCGCCTCGGCCTCGTTGGTGAGGCCCTCGACGCCGCCCCGCGCCCCGCCGAGCGCGGCCAGCCCCGCGCGCACCCCGGCCGCGTTCGGCGGGTCGCCGGGCGCGTACCTGTACGGCAGCGCCCACGCCGCCTGCGTCGACTTGTCGCCCGCCTTCTCCCCCGCGCAGATCCCCGCGTAGAACTTCGCCGGGTCATCGCTGGCCGCGCCCGCCGCCCACGCCTTCGACGAGTCCCACGGGCTGTTGTCGACCTTGCCGCCGGCGTCCTTGACGGCATGCCGGTAGAAGGCCCACAGCTGGCCGTCGAGCGAGTCGCGGGGCACCGGGCACGGCGGGACCGGCTTGATCTCCCTGCCGTCCGGGTCGAAGTAGTCGTGATCGGTGTCGCCCTCGGGCGTGCTGTCGTCGTCGCCGTCGCCGTCCGGGTCGAACCGCACCTTCCCGTCCGGGTCGCGCACCCAGCCCTTGCCGAGCTGCTCAGGGGCGCTCGCGCCCCGGACCCGCGTACCGGACGCGGCCGCGGCGGCCGCGGGGATCACCCGGACGTCATCGCGGCCCTCCAGCTTCCCCCCGCACTGGTCGCAGAACTTCGCGTCCGTGTCGTCGAACAGGTGGCAGACCGGGCACTCGACGTTCTCGTCAGGGTCGCGGTGATAGGGCTGCGGCTCGTACGGCTTGGCCGCCGCGCTCCGCAGGCGGTCCTGCGCGCCCAGCTCCATGCCCTCGTCGTCGCCCTGGCCGCCACCGTCATCGTCGTCGCCGGGGGTGTAGACGCCGGTCCCGCCGCAGCCGGGGCACTTCATCCCGTTCTTGCCGCTGCCGGGGTGCTTCAGCCGCCCCGAGCCGCCGCACGTCTTGCAGGAATCGCCCGCGGCGGCCTTCGGCAGCGCCCGCAGCGCCGCCATGATCCGGGCCGGCGCGTGCGCCGCCAGCATTTCGATGTCGACGCCCTGCGGCAGCCGAGCCTCGGCCGTCCCCACCCGGTCGGCCAGGCCCGCCGCGACCGCCTCGTCGGCGGTGTACCACGCCTCCTGCCGCATGACGTCGCGCCACTCGGCCGCCGACTTCGTCCCCGACCGGTCCGCGTACTGCTGCGCCAGGTTGTCGCCGTGCTTGCCGAGCGTCTCCGCGACCTTCAGGAAGTCCGCCTGGTTGCCCATGCAGGCCGTGAGCGGGTCGTGGATCATCAGCATCGCGCCCGGCTCGACGATCCGCTCGTCGCCCGCCTGGGCGATCACCGAGGCGATGGACGCGGCCATGCCGTCGACCACGGTCCGCTTCCTCCCCGGGTAGGCGCGGATCGCGCTGGCGATCGCGATCCCGTCCGACACGTCGCCGCCGCCGGAGTTGATGTGCACGTCCAGCGGGCCCGACACGCCCTTGATCGCGTCGGCGAACGACGCCGGCGTGTACCCCTCCGAGAACCAGCCGCCCGCGCCTATGTCGTCGTAGATGTCCACCCGGGCCGGGCCGCTGCCCTCGTTCCGGATCCGCGCCCGCATCGGGTACGTCGTCATCGCACTCCCGTCAGCTGGTTGTAAACGGCCATCGCGCGGGGGTCGCGGGCCGCCGCGGCGCGCAGCACGGCCTCGGCCGCCGCGACCGCGGCCGGGCCGCCGGGGGCCATCTCGGGCACCCAGCCCGGCGGAAGCGCCGGCGCCTGCGTCGCCCGCTCCGCCACCTTCATCACCGGCAGCCCGACCGTCGCGGCCGCGTCGTCGGGGTCGACCCCGGCGCCGACCAGCGCGACGAACATCGTCACCTTGGCCGTCAGCTCCGCGTTGTCCTGCTCGCGGTTCGCCGGCGTCGGGTAGGCGAAGTCGAATTCCACGCCCTCCGCCGTCGCCCCGAAGAGCGGCAGGAACTGCGTGTTGATCACGTCGTCGCGCCACTGCTCAAGATCCGGCGCGACCGTCCACGAGGAGAAAACCTCCTCGCCGGTCTGCGCATTCGCCCTGTTCACGTCCTCGGTGACGCCCGTCATCACCTTGTGCATCGCCAATGCCTCGCGGATGATGTCACGCGAGGAATTGCGGAGGTTCACGAAGTCCATGTCACGGGCGCTGTGACCGTTCTGAACCCACGTCGCCCCGGCCTCGAGCACCGCGATCCGGTGCGCCCGCGCCACGCCCCGGTGCGACTCCCGCCAGCGCGCCGTGAACTGGTCGAATTCCTCATCCGACAGCGCCTGCTCGAGCTGGATGACGCCGCCCGGCTCAGCCGAGTTGATGAAGTAGTTCTTGTTCCACTGCGCGGCGTAGTCGGCTGCCTGGATGTCGTTGATCACCGCCTGGACGGGCCCGCAGCCGCCGTACCCCGGGTCCTCCGGGTCCACGTAGCGGTTGACGATCACCTCGTCGGGCCGCAGCGGGATCATCTCCCGGCCGTCCGGCGAGCGGTACAGGTACCCCGCCAGGTAGCGGTCGCGGTCCGGCACCGGGATGATGCGGTCCGGCCGCACCGGCCACAGGCCCAGCGGGATCGGCGACGCGTCCTCGGCCGTGTCGACGACCCAGTAGCTCTTCCCGCACGTCTTCAGCCAGATCTGGCTGACCTGGAAAAGCTGGGTGCGGCTCCACACCTGGACGCGCCTCGGCCCGCGCGGCGTCGGCACGAGGATCGACGCCGGGCTGTTCAGCACGTTCAGCGCCGCGTGCACCGCGACCTGCTTGCGCTGGTCGCTGCCCCGGTCAGCCGTCGTGTACCGCGCCGTCGGCGGCGCCGACCGGTACAGGTTCCACTTCTGCTTGGCCACCGACCGGGCCATCAGGCTCACGTTCGCGTGGACGGTGCCGTTCTGCTTGTACGAGCGGATCAGCGCGAGGTCCAGGTTCGCGCCGCCCGACATGCCGGGCGCGACCAGGCCGCCGCCGCTGCCGCCGAATGACACCGGCGGGCCGCCAGCCTGGTTGCGCGGCGCGAGCAGCATCCCCAGCAGCGACGGCATCAGGCGCCGTCCTTCGGCACGAACATCCGCGCGATCGGGCCGAAGCCAGCCAGGTTTCGCGACAGCCCTGGCTCCGGGCCGATGACGCCGATTTCCGCGCCGGGCCCCAGAAGCAGCACCGGCGGGACGTAGCCCGTGCTTGCGAACGCCTGCTTAACGCTCGCCTTGATCCGGTCAGCCTCGCCGTCGCTTGCTTCATGGTCGAGCTTCACGACAAGCCGGTCACCCGGGCGGATCGACAGGCGCTTGACCTCGGCGGTCTGAGGGTCGTCGTCGACAGGGCCGAGGAACACGTCAGCCCCGGACCTTGAACTCGGCCACGAAGACGCACGCCGCGGTCGCGATCAGGCCCCACGTCGCGCCCGCGTGCCACGCGGCCGCGTCACCGAAGCCGAGCGCCGTGATCGTCCCCGTGTGCTCCGCCAGGAACGCCGCCGCCTTCGACGGGCGGCCGTTCCGCGCCCTCGAGCGGGCGGCGAACGCCAGCGCCACCTTGCCGATGAGGGAACGGCCCGTCAGCGCGGTAACAGCGGCCATGCGAGCCCTCCCCTTAGCAGGGAGAGCCGGGAGCGGGCGTCACGAAAGAGCCAGGGGCAATCTCACCGCTCCCGGCTCTCGTGACAAGCACAGGCTAGCATCAGATTGTTCGATGTCTACAGGTGAGACACGCTGAGACTAGGACAGACCAGACAGGTTCTTTGTAGGAGGTCTACGAGGTGGCGCTGCGGGAAGCTAGCCAGCTGCTATGGCCCTCCGTCAGTGAGACAATCGCCGTCCTCAAGCTCGACCCTGACGGCCAGGACGCCGCCGCCGCCAAGCTGGCGCTCCAGTACGCGCGCACGATCGACGAGGCGCCGCCCGGGAAGGCCTACGCCGCGGCGATCAGGTGGCTCGGGCCCGAGCTGCTCAAGGTGCTCGCCGAGCTCGGCGCCACCCCCGCCGCCCGGGCCGCGATGAAGAAGCCCGCGAAGCCTGCCGATGGCAAGCCAAACCGACTCGCCCAGCTCCGCGTCGCCCGCGAAGCGTAAGCCCCGCACCCGCTGCACCGGCCCCGGGTGCCGCAGGCTCGCCGTTCCCGGCCGCAAGCGCTGCGAGGACTGCAAGCCCGGCGCGTCGGCTAGGCCGCCCGGCCGCGGGCCGGGGCGGAGGAAGCTCCTCGGCCGCACCGAGGCCCGCGTCTACACCAAGCCGCTAAGGCCGCTCAACCGCAAGACCAGCCGCGGATTCGAGGTCATCGAGTTCGCCGAGATGATCGGCGAGCCGCTCCTGCCCTGGCAGCAATGGGCCGCCATCCACGCCCTCGAGCTGCTGCCCGACGGCAACTTCCGCTTCCGCAAGGTCCTCATCCTGGTGGCCAGGCAGAACGGCAAGAGCAACCTCAAGCGGATCGTCACCCTCTGGCGCATGTACATGGACGGCGCGGAGGACATCGTCGGCGCCGCCCAGGACCTCTCCCTCGCCCGCAAGCAGTGGCTCTTGTGCCAGAAGACCATCCACGGCTGCCCCGACCTCGAGGAGGAATGGGGCGACGTCCGGAACGTCAACGGCGACGAGATGTTCTGGGCCGGCACCGCCTGCTACGCCATCAAGGCCACCAACGACAAGGCCGGCCGCGGCGGCAGCAACGACGAAGTCAACATCGACGAGCTCCGCACCCAGAAAGACTGGAAAGCCTGGAGCTCGCTGTCCAAGACCATCAACGCCCGCCGCAACGGCCAGCTGTGGGCCATGTCCAACGCCGGGGACGACACCTCCGTCGTGCTCAACCAGCTCCAGTCCGCCGGGGAGGCCGGCACGGATCCCACCCTTTGCCTGCTCGAGTGGTCGGCCGAGGAAGGATGCGAGCTCGACGACCCGAAGGCCTGGGCGCAGGCCAACCCCGGCCTCGGCCACATCGTGTCCGAGGCCGCCATCCGGTCCGACCTCGCCACCGACCCGCCAGAGGTCTTCCGCACCGAGGTGCTGTGCCAGCGGGTCGCCAACCTCGACGCCGCGATCGACCGGACGGCGTGGGAGAACTGCGCCGACGCGGTCGGGAACCTCGACGCGCACCGCGGCCGCATCGCGGCGTGCCTCGACGTCGCCCCCGACGGCAAGCACGCCACCCTCGCGCTCGCCGCGAAGCTCGACGACGGGCGCGTCCGCCTCGAGCTCGCCGCCGCGTGGGACAGCACCGAGGCGATGCGCGCCGAGCTGCCCGCGCTCCTGGCCCGGATCAAGCCGGCGGCGTTCGGCTGGTACTCCGCCGGCCCGGCCGCCGCCATCGCCACCACCCTCCGGCCCCTGGCGCTGAAGTACAACAAGCACCCCGGCAAGCGCGGCGAGCTCGAGATCCCCGAGCACGGCGCGCTCACCGGCGCCGCCGTCAGCGAGGTCTGCATGGAGCTCTCCGACCTCGCCAAGGCCGCCCGCATCGTCCACCCCGCCGACCCGCTCCTCGACGCGCACGCCATCGGCGCCAGCAAGCTGCGGACCGGCGACGGCTGGCGGTTCACCCGCAAGGGCGACGGCCACGTCGACGC
>DATCGA010000258.1:0-12779 GCA_036509215.1 Trebonia sp. | reverse complement strand
GAGCACCACCGCGAGCGCGAAGGCATCGTCGAGCACCACGAGCTCGGCAAGGAGATGCTGGCCGGCTTCGCCGCGGCCGAGATCGACAAGCACTTCCAGGATGACCGCTACGGCCACCTGAACCGCCACGAGGCCAAGCGGCTCGCCCGCGAGCAGGCGGACTACCTCTGGCAGCAGCAGTACGGCCGGTACTAAGCCTGCGCACGGGGCCGCCGGGCCGTCGGCGGAGCTGGCCAGCCAGTCCGGCAGGGCGCGGAGGTCTGGGTCGGGGAGGTACTCGGCCTCCGGGGCGGCGTAGGTCCAGGCCGGGCCGTGGGCTCGCAGCGACGCCAGGGCGGCCAGCAGTTGGTCGACGTCCTCGGCCCGGCCGCCGAAGGCGTACTGCCTCAAGCAGCCGACTTGGAACACGCTGGGGTTCGCCGGGATCTCGCTGACGACGGGGAAGGTCCGCATCCTGTCCGGATATCGGACGGGGTGCCACGGCTTCACCGTCAGCGACTATCCCGTGTGGGTCAACGCAACCGGCAGCGTGGTGATCGGCTACATGATCTTCGGGGACAAGACCAGCGAGAAGTTCGGCGTGTTCAGCGCCGGGTCGTTCCGGCCGCTGCCCTACCCCATCTCCGGCAACTCGTACCAGTACGGGGGCGGCAGCCTGATCGGCTCGGTCGCGTGGTAACCACAACAAGGAGGTTGCGTTGAACGTGAAAAGACGGATCGCATCGATGACGGCCGTCGCGGCGGTGGGCGCGCTCGTCACCGCCATGGTGATCGGTGTCGCCGGCCCAAGCGCTGCCTCCCCGAGCGCCGGCGCGGCTGTGGGGGCTCGCGCCGCCTCCCGGAGTCTGCCCGAGTACTACCTGACCCTGCCGGGGGGAGACAACTTCGCCAACGTGCCGGGCTCCCGCACGGCCGTCGTCGGCGACACGCTCACCGGCAAGCGGCTGCTCACCGTCCGGGCGTTCGGGACCGACAAGTTCGTCACGGTCTCGGCGGCGGCCGACGACCGGACGTTCGTCCTCGGCGCCAACCCGAACCCGCAGCCCCCGGCGATTCCGTCGGCCACCGAGTGGTACCTGGTGCACGTCACGCCGGGGGCCACGTTCCGCGCCACCGAGCGAAAGCTGCGGATCCCGGGGCCGGGGAAAGACGACTGGATCGCGGCGACGTCCCTGTCCCCCGATGACAGGGAGGTCGCCATCCTCGGCACGCACGAGGGGACGTACCCGGCGCCGCTGACCATGTGGGTGCGGATCTACTCGGTGGCCACCGGGGCGCTGCTGCGGTCGTGGTCGGGCCTGCTCAACACGACGTCGGGCGGCTACACCACACTGTCCTGGACCGCGCCGGTACACGCCGCTGCCGCTCCCGCCGGCGACCGCGACGATTCCGGTCACCATCGCCTGGTAGCGCCCACGCCGCGCCGCCGGTCACCGGAGTGAAGCGCCCGGCGGCGCGGAGCCAGGCGAAGGGCGGGACCGTTCGATAGGACCCGCCTTTGATCTTCCTTGACCGGCCTGGACGGACAGCAGATACTAAGCCTTCTCAATCTCAATAACGGGTGTTCGGGAGGCAACGATGCCGCACCGTGCGACTGGGTCAGCGCGCGGCAGTTCAGCGCGGGTGCCGCTGGTGCGGGGCGGCCTGCTGGCGGCCCTGCTCGCCGTCGGCGTCCTGCTCCTTGGGCTCACCCCGGCCAGCGCCGCACCCGCGAAAGCGGCTCAGGCGAAGGCGGCCAAGCCCGGCCGGCCCGCGCACCCGCGACGCGTCTACTACGTCGCCCTCGGGGATTCGCTCGCGCAGGGCGTGCAGCCGGCGACCCCGCCGCTGCCGGCGGGCGTCACCCTCGGGCAGAGCATCGAGACCGACGCCGGCTACGCCAACGATCTCTACACGCACTACCAGCGCCAGTTCGGCGGCGCGCTCACGCTGGTGAAGCTCGGCTGCCCGGGCGAGACGACCACGTCGATGCTGACCGGCGTCGGCTCCCCGTGCACGTACCGGCAGGGCTCGCAGCTGGCGGCCGCGGTCGCGTTCATCCGCGCCCACCGGTCGCAGATCGCGCTGGTCACCATCGACATCGGCGCGAACGACGTCGACGGCTGCGCCACCGTCACCTCGCTCAACCAGACCTGCGCGGCGGCCGGCTTCGCCTCGGTCACCCGCAACCTGCCGCTGATCCTCGGCGCGATGCGGGCGGCGGCAGGCGGCCGGACCATGATCGCGGGCATGAACCTGTACGACCCGTTCCTAGCCGACTACCTGACCGGCGCGGCCGGGCAGGCCCTGGCGACGGCCAGCGTCAGCCTCGACGAGTCGCTTAACCAGCTCCTCGACGGCGGCTACCAGGCCTTCGGCGTCCGGACGGCGGACGTGCAGGACGCGTTCAGCACGACCGACTTCACCGACACCGCCCCGCTGCCCGGCGTCGGCACGGTACCGCTCAACGTGGCGCGGATCTGCGGCTGGACCTGGATGTGCGCCCCCTCCCCGGTCGGCCCCAACATCCACGCCAACGCCACCGGCTACCAGCAGATCGCGGCGGCGTTCGAGCGGGCGATCGGGTGCCTCGGGCGGAGCGGGCGGTAACAGCCGCTCGGGCCGGTAACGGCCGCTCGTCGGTCATCAGGCGGTCCAGGGTGTGCCGTCCGATGGCGGCCATGACCGGGTTGCTCTCGGCGTAGTACCAGACCAGGCCCATTGACTGCTGAAACGCCCACGCCTTTCCCCGCGCCCACTCCAGGTCACCCGAGCCAAGCGCCTCCCGGAGCGCCCGTCGCGGCCGCGCCTCGAACAGGTGCCAGGCACCCCGGCTTCGAGCGGGAACCGGGCCGCGTAGCGGTCCCCGATGCGGAAGATCGCGTTGACCGTCCCGTCGGCGGCGACGGGCGTGACCGGCATCGACCGCCACTGCGGAAACTGCCGGTCGATCAGCGCCCGCACGACGGCGGGCGCGATCTCGAGCTGGTTGTCATGCATCCGTACACGGCGAGGGTAGCCGACCGACTGACGGCGGCACCGCCGCGCAGCACGGTCAAGCCCCGCGAGGGCCGGTCCTCCGCGGCAACAAGGCCCTGGCCGACCCTCACGAGGAGGCGCACGAGATGATCGTCGAGATGGAACACACAACGCAGCCCGTGGCACCGAGCGAGGCGACGACGGAAACGCTCCTGCTGGACCGCGACGGCCCGGTGGCGACGCTGACGATCAACCGGCCCGACCGGCTCAACGCGGTCACGTTCGCCATGTTCTCCCGGCTGCCGGCGCTGCTGGCCGAGGCCGAGGCGGCCGGCGACGTCCGGGTGCTGGTGCTGCGCGGGGCCGGCCGCAAGTCGTTCTCGGCCGGCGCTGACATCTCCGAGTTCGAGACCGCGCGGACGACGCCGCAGCAGGCGGCCGCCTACGATGGCGCGGTGCTGGCGGCCGAGGAGGCCCTGGCGACGTTCCCGGCGCCGACGATCGCCGCCATCCACGGTCACTGCTATGGCGGCGGCTGCGCCCTCGCGCTCGCCTGCGACCTGCGGTTCGCCTCGTCCGGGGCCCGGTTCGCGATCACCCCGGCCAAGCTCGGCATCGTCTACCCGCTGCGCGCGACCAAGCGCCTGGTGGACGCGGTCGGACCGTCCCGGGCCAGGTTCATCCTGATGTCGGGGATGGACATCGACGCCGCCCGCGCCGCCGCGATCGGCCTCGTCGACGAGGTCGACGACGACGTGGACGCGGCCGTCCGCGACTTCACCGAGATCCTGGCTTCCCGCTCCGGCGTCACCCAACGCGCGGCCAAGCAGACGGTCGCCCGCGTCCTCGACGGCGTCACGGCCGACGACGACGCGCAGGCGGCGCTGCGCGACGCGGCCCTCGCCTTCCCCGACTACGCCGAGGGCGTCCGCGCGTTCCTGGAACGCCGCCCGCCGAAGTTCGGGTAGGCCGGAGGCGTTCGCCTGCCGGCGCTGATGCCGGGACCCGGTCCGCTGGCCGATCTCGCGATCAAGGGCATCCACGACCCCGACTTCATGCCGTTCTCCACGCCCTGGTCAATCGCTCCGGCCGCGGAGATGCCGAGGGGCGTGGCGCAGTTCCACTGGGGGCAGCGGGCCAACTTCTCCCCGGCCAAATGGGGTACGGACCTGGCTGTCTTGCTCGACGGCGAGCTAGTCGGATCCCAGGGGTTCAGCACCAAAGACTTCCTCGTCACCCGCATCGGCGAGACCGGGTCCTGGCTCGGCCGCGAATTCCACGGCCGCGTCATTGGCACCGCGATGCGGAAGGTGATCTGCGCGTTCATCTTCGACCATCTGGACGCTGAGCTCATCACGTCGGGCGCGTACGCCGACAACCAGTCTTCTCTTGCAGTGAGCAGAAAATGCGGGTACCAGAAGAACGGCGTGTCGATATTCAATCGCCTGGGCGAGCCCGCAACACTGCAGCGGCTACTACTCGAACCTGGCAACCTTGTCCGCTACGAGCACACGCTCGCCGTCGAAGGCGTCCCCGAATTCCGCCGCTCTATCGGCCTAGACTCCTAAAAACTCTCCCGATCAAAATCAAGGCGATATCGAACGGACCGTTGCTTCGCGTCGTCGGCCCACTAGCTAAATTCGCTCCAGCCCTAGACGATAAGAGCGGGACACTCGTTATCGAGTAGATGAGGGAGCAAATTATGGGCCGAGTCGAAGGCAAGGTCGCTTTCATTACCGGGGCCGCCCGCGGGCAGGGCCGCTCGCACGCCGTCCGACTGGCGCAGGAAGGCGCCGACATCATCGGGGTGGACATCTGCCACGGCATCGACACCGTGCCGTACGACGGGGCGACGGCGGCAGACCTGGACGAGACCGTGAAGATGGTCGAGTCGCTTGACCGGCGAATCGTCGCCCAGCAGGCCGATGTCCGCGACCTGGCGTCGCTGCACGCGGCGGTCGACGCGGGGCTTTCCGAGTTCGGGCACATCGACATCGTGATCGCCAACGCCGGGATCGCCAGCTTCGCGCCGGCATTGGACCTGACCGAAGAGATGTGGCAGGACATGATCGACATCAACCTGACCGGGCTCTGGAAGACCGTGAAGGCGGCGGTGCCGCCGATGCTGGAACGGGGCCAGGGCGGGTCGATCATCTTGACCAGCTCAGTCGCGGGGATCATCGCCTTCCCCGCTCTTGCGCACTACACCGCGGCCAAGCACGGCGTCGTCGGGCTGATGCGTTCGCTGGCGATTGAACTGGCCCCGGCCCACATCCGGGTCAACTCGATCAACCCCACCACGGTCGACACCCCGATGATCGCCAACCCCGCGGGCTACTCGCTCTTCATGGGCGGCCTGCCGGACGTCACCCGCGAGCAGGCGGCGGTCGGCATGAGGGCGATTAACGCGCTGCCCATTCCGTGGGTGGACGCCGTCGACGTCAGCAACGCCGTCCTCTACCTTGCCTCCGACGAATCCCGCTACGTCACGGGAACCACGATGGTGATCGACGCCGGCGCCGCCCAGCCGTTCAAGCTCCCGCACGCCGGCTGACCCGCGTATGGGCCGGTGCGGCGGGGTCGCGACGCCCATGATCACGAAGACCTTTTTCCTGACGAAGGGAAAAACTCCTATGACTGCAACGATCCTTCGTGATCATGGGCGCTGCGGCTGGCCGGCGCGGGCTTCCAGGACGGCCAGGTCTCGCTCGGCGAACTGGCGGTGGCACCACTCTTCGTTGAGGACGACCTGCAGGCACTTGCGCACCGGGTAGCTGCTGCCCGGGCTCGGCCAGCCGGGGCCTTCGACCGGCGTGGTGCGCGCGTCGAGCGACTGGTCGGTCAGGTCGCCGAGCACGGCCGCCACGGCAGACATGCGGTCGCGGCGGAGTTCGAGCACGACGTCGAGGGACGGGCGGGCGGCGCGGTCGCGCGGCACTCCCAGGATGTCGGGCCCCTCGTCCCAGGGAAGGCCGAGCGGGTCCCATGGGGACGGGTCGCCGCCGATCGCCCGCCTGACCCAGGCGTCGGTCGCGAAGACCAGGTGGCGGAGCGTCTCGATGAACGACCACTCGCCGTCGACGGACTCGTGCAGCAGTTCCGGCGGCAGTCGGCGCGCCCGCGCGACGGTCTCGCCCCAGAGCCGTTCCAGGATCTGCCACGCCTCGCGGAACCCGGCCGGGTCCTCGGGGCGCATCTTGACCCGGTCGGGTTCCCGCCGGTCGAGCTCGGCCTCGATCAGCGGGCCGATGTCGACCCCGTTGACGGTGACGTTCATGATCTCGCCGGAGATGTCGACGTCGACCAGCTCGACGCCGCTCATCGTCACCCGGGTCATGTCCGCCCCACGGAACCGGGCATCGGAGAGGTCGCTGGCGAAGAACTGGGCACCGGTCAGGTCGGCGCGGTCGAACCGCGCTCCGCGTAGATCCGCAGCAGAGAAGTCAGCCATGCACCGACCGTAACGCCGCCCACTGACAGTCGCCGGAACCTTCCGCCGACATCAGCGGATCATGCTTCGGGGCGGGCGCGGTGGGGATGGGAGAATCTGGGTAGCTGACGAGACGTGCATCGGGATAACCCGACGAGACGTCCGAAGGGGTGCGATGAGCGATCGGGCTATGGCGGTTGAGGCGCTGGCGGCGGATCCGGGGCGGTCCGGGCTGGTGCTCGACTTTGACGGGGTGCTGGCGCCGATCGTGGCCGACCCGACCACGAGCGCGCTCCCGGATCGGGCCGCCGCCAGCCTGGAGCGGCTGGCCGAGCGGCTCGGGCTGGTGGCGATTATCTCGGGGCGGCCGGTGGCGTTTCTGGCCGAGCGGGTTGGCCTGCCTGGCGTGCCGCTGCTCGGGTCGTACGGGATGGAGCAGTCCAGGGACGGCGTCCGGCAGATCGACCCGGAGGCAGCGAAGTGGCTCGGCCAGGTGCAGAAGGCGGGCCGGACGCTACGGGAGCAGCTCGCGGGGTCGGCGGGCATCCGGGTAGAAGAGAAGTCAGTCTCGGTTGCGGTGCACTGGCGGCAGGCACCCGACCACACGGCCGCGGCGGAAGACGTCCGGCGGGTCACCGGGCGCATCGCCGACGAGCTGGGCCTGCGGCTGGAGCCGGGGAAGCTGGTCGAGGAACTGCGTCCGCCGATCGACGTGGACAAGGGATCGGCGATCTCGGCGCTGCTGGCCGCGCACCCGGATCTGTCCTCGTTCGCCTACGCCGGAGATGACCTCGGGGACATCCCGGCGCTGCGGGCGGCCCGCGACGACGGCGGGTACGCGCTGGTGATCGACCACGGCCCGGAGACCGACCCGCGCCTGCTCGAGCTGGCCGACGAGACCTTCGCCGGGACCGAGGCCTTCGCCGACTGGCTGGGCCAGCTGGCGGACAAGGTCGACGCGGTCTAGGCGCTGCCTTCCCCGGCCAGGGTCGCGCCGAGGGTGGTGCGCTGATGGGTGAGGGACCGGCCGGTGCGGGTGGTGGCGACCAGGCCGGTGGCGCGCAGCACCGCCAGGTGGTCGCTGACGCTGCTGACCGGGACCCCGGTACGGGCGGCGAGGCCGGTGGTGGACGCGGGGTCGGCGAGCGCGGTTAGCAGTTCGGCCCGCGTCTTGCCGATGAGCCGCGCGAGGTCGCCGGGAGAGCGGGCACCCGGCTCCCAGAGGCCGAAGATGCCGCGGGCCGGGTAGATGACCGACGGGGGATCCCAGCCCATGCCGGCCCCGGGCCAGGCGAACACGCTGGGGATCAGCACAATCTCCCGGCCGGACAGGTCGACCTCCAGGGGTTCCCCGCGCGGGTCGAAGCGGAGCACTCCGTCGGCAGACAGGGATATGCGCTCGCTGAGCTCACCGATCGTCGCCGCGATCCCGGCGTTCGCCATCCGTCGCGCCCGGTAGGTGATGTCGGCGTCCAGCACGTCCCGCAGTCGGGGCCACCAGGGCTCGATCAGCGCGGTCCAGGCGGCCTCGAGCATGTCGGCGAGCGTGTCGCGCGCCCTGGCCGGGTCGTCGGCCAGCCACGGGTAGTCCGCCAGCGCGCGGGCGGCGCCGGGTCGCGGGCACGCGTCGCGCGCCCGCGACCCGGGCGCGCCGGGCAGGGCCAGCGCCCTGGCCAGCTCCGCCGCGACCCGGCTCGGCGCGGCCGCGCGCACCCGGTCGATCTCCGGGCCGATCTCGGCGAACGGGGAGTCAGGGACGGGGTTGAGGAAGTCCGGCTGGTACCCGCCGATCCCCATCACCGCCAGCAGCGGGCCGATGCCTAGGTCCGCCAGCAGCGGCCGGACCTGCCGCTGCCACGGCAGGTGGTAGCCGTCCTCCCCCGGCGTGGCTCGCCGCGACGCCCTGGCCAGGAACCGCAGCGCGTCGGTGACCTCGCCAAGCGGCGACACCGCGAACCGGCACTGCAGCAGGTCCGCGGGCTGGAAGCGGAGGATGGTCGCCATCGCCTCCCCTTCATTCCGGCTGAGACCGGAAGAGTTGGTTGCATCGTAACCTGCCCGCATTCTTGGGTCGTGACCGCGCCCAGCCCCCTCCGCATCCTCCGCGACCAGCCGAAGTTCCGCAGCATCTGGCTCAGCAAGTCCATCTCCTCGATCGGCTCCGGGGTCGGGCGGATCGCCCTCGTGCTCATGGTGGCCCCGTCCGGCGCGACCGCGGTCGCGCTCGTCCTCGCCGGGACCGCGCTGCCGATGCTGCTCGGCCCGCTCGCGGGCGCGGTCGCCGATCGCGTCGACCAGCGCAGGCTGCTGGCCGCCGCCGAGGCCGGGCAGGGCGTCATCTACGCGGCCCTGGCGATCGCCCGCCCGCCGCTGCCGGCCCTGCTGCCGCTGGTGGTCCTGGCCGCGCTGCTGCAGACGTTCGGCACGCCGGCCGGCAAGGGCGCCGTCCGGCGGCTGGTCCCCGAGGAGTCCCGGCCGCAGGCCAACGCGCTGCTCTCGCTGGCGATGAACCTGCAGATCATCCTCGGCCCGGCCCTGGGCGGGGTGCTGGCTGGGCTGTCCGGCGTCTCGGTCGCGTTCGGCGTGAACGCGGCCTCGTTCGCGATCTCCGCGCTGCTCCTCACCCGGATCGGCCCGCTGTCGCCGGTCGCCGATCCACGCGCCGCGACGCTCATCGGCGACACGGTGGCGGGCCTGCAGTATGTGCGCCGTGACGCAACCGTGCGCCGCCTGACCCTCGGGACGCTCGCCTTCGTGACGTTCGCCGGCATCGACAACGTCGCCCTGGTCTTCCTGGTCAGGGGGCCGCTGCACGGGACATCGACCGAGTACGGCCTGGTGGCCGCGACCTTCGGCGTCGGCATGATCGGGGCCTCGGTCGCGCTCTCGGTCTTCGCGGCCCGACGGCCCGGCGCGCTCTGGCTGATCGGCGGCGTCATCACCGGGGGCGCCGGCGCGGTTCTGTCCGGCCTGGCCCCGGACATCGCGGTCGGCTGCGTCGGTCAGGTCATCGGCGGCATCGGTAACACCGCCGACCTGGTCGGCACCGACACGATGATCCAGCAGCACGTCCCGCAGGAGATGCTGGGCCGCGCCTACGGCATCGTCTACGGCGGCGACCAGCTCGCCTTGATCGGCTCCGCGGTGATCGCGGCCCCGCTGGTCGCCCTGGCCGGCGCCCGCGTCGCCTTCGTCATCGCCGGCGTCGGCGCTCTGGCCAGCCTGCCGCTCCTCCTTCCGATCCTCCGGCGAACCCCGGAGCCGGAGTCGCAGCTGGCCGAGGCGGCGCTGTAGGCAGCGGGGCTACTCCGGATTCACTGGATCCCGAGGAACCGCTTCAGCGCGCGCCAAGGCGCCGGTGGCGCTGCTTGGCGATGAACCGCTCCCCGACCAGCTGGCTTCCCTCGGTGGTCCGGTGGACCTGGTCGTGGACTCGGTATGGGGTCCGTGGGCACAGTCCGCGCTCGCCTGCCTGAAGCCGGGCGGCCGCTACCTGAACGTCGGCGCGGCCGGCGGCGACGGGACGGCATTCCACGTCGAATGGCTCCGGGCCGCACAGCTGACGCTCATCGGCTTCAGCGCCACCCGCGCGGCGCCGGCCGACGTCCTAGCCAGCTACCGGCACGTCGCGACGCTGGCGGTGGCGGGCTCGCTGACGCTGCCGACGAGCGCCTACTCGCTGGACGAGGCCGCGCGGGCGTGGCAGGCCCAGGTCTCTTCGCCCGGCAAGAAGATCGTCGTGATCCCCTGAGCCGGCGGACCGTGATGGGTCGGCCTGCTGCTGGGCGGGCTTGGCTGACGGTCCGGAGTCGCCCAGGACCGTTCGAATCGACCGGCTCTTGATTTTTATCAGGAGGGGCGCCCGCCGAGCCAGGCCCGGCCCTCGGCGTAGAGCTGGTCCACCGCCGCGCCGGTGCGGCCGGGCAGGCCCGCCTTGACGTCGAAGCCGAGCCCGCGCTGCAGGTAGGCCAGATGGCGGTAGCCCTCCGGGTAGGCGTCGAGGACGGCCGCGTCCAGGCGCAGCGAGGCAGCCGGGTCAACCGGGTCCAGCCGGTCGATCTCGTAGATCGGCTGGCGGCGCACGATGCCCCACCGGCCGTCGCGTCGCTCGAGGAAGTCGTAGAACCGGCCGGCGCAGACGACGTCGACGAGCACATCGTGCACGAGGGCACGCTGGCTGATCGTCATCTTGGTCTGGGCGACCGCCCGCGCCTGGTGGACGTCGATCGTCGTGCCGCCCAGGAAGTGGCTGATCTGCACCCCGTTGGCGGCGCCCTGGCGGCTGGCCTCGATGAAGTCTTCGTACGGCCCCTGGAACCAGGTGGCGTTCATCCGGGCGTCGTCATGCCAGACCGAGGCGAACCGTTCCCAGTCACCGCTGTCCCGGTACAGCGCCCAGTTCTCGATCAGATCGCGGATCAGCAGTCGGTCTTCGGGATAACTCACGGATTCGGCCCTCCGGTTCGGCTGGGGTTGGCACCAGGTCACGCCACCTTGAGTCGGGCGCGTTCGGTGGCCACGATCGTGTTCCGCAGCTCGGTCTCGGAGCCGGCGCCGACCGCGTCCGGCGTCGCGTTCGCCATGTCGCTGCGGCGCGCGTACTCGTCGAACGCCTCCCGCTTGGCGGCCAGCAGTTCGAGGACTCGCTGGTCCACGCTGTCCTCGCACAGCAGCCGGTGCACGTCAACCGGGCGGACCTGGCCCATCCGGTGCGCGCGGGCGATCGCCTGCTCCTCGATCGACGGCGTCAGCTGCGGCTCGGCGATGATGACCACGGAGGCGGCCTGGATGTTCAGGCCGACGCCGCCCGCCTGGATCTGGGAGACCAGCACCGCCGGGCCGCTGGCGTTGGTCAGCTCGTCCACCATCGCCTGCCGCTCAGTCGGCGGGATGTCCCCGGTCAGCGGCCCGATGACGGGCATGCCGGGGACGCCGTCCCGCCCGGCCAGCGCCTCGGCCACCGTCTCAAGCACGTCGCGGAAGTACGAGAACACGATGACCTTGCGCCCGCCGTCGGCCGCCTCGCCTGCGATCTCCACCAGACGCCGGAGCTTCTGCGATCCCTTCACCGTCCCCGGGCCGAATGCGGCCCGGCGCATCGCCATGAAGTTCCCCTCCTGGACCGCCTTCCGGTAGGTGCGCATGGCCGCTCCCTCAAGCGCCACCCACTCTTCCGTCTCCAGCCGGTCCGGCAGCTCGCTGAGCACGTCTTCCTGGTTCCGGCGGAGGTAGACCGGCGCTACCCGCTCCCGGAACCTGGTCCCGTCAAGCGCCTCATCCGCGAGGTCCAGATTCTCGGCCACATCCGGGCGCAGGTGCCCGACCAGAACCCGGAACTCCTCCACCTTGTTCTCCATCGGCGTCCCGGTCAGGAACAGGGCCCGCCTGCTCCGGCTCGCCCACTCGCTGACCGCCTGGGTGCGCAGCGCGTTCGGGTTCTTCGCGTAGTGCGCCTCGTCGACGACCATCATCGCGATCGGGACGTCCAGGTCTTCCGGCATGGCGCGCAGCGCCTCGAACGTGGTGATCGCGACGCCGCCCTTGGCCGCCCACTCCTGCTCGGCCGCCTGCCGTTTGGCGCCCGGCAGGTGGAGCCGGCGGGCCTCGAGCAGCGTGTGCCGCTCCACCTCGCGGGTCCAGTTGATGACCACGCTGGCCGGGCAGACGACCAGGAAATGGGTCGCGCCCTCGGCCGCCAGATGGCACATGGCCGCGAGTGACTGCACCGTCTTGCCCAGGCCCATCTCGTCGCCGATGATCACCCGCTCCTGGACCAGCGCGAACTTCGCGCCGAAGGTCTGATAGCCGCGCAGTGACGTCTTGAGCAGGGACCGGTCGAGGGGCAGCACGCGGACCTGCTCGGCGATGTCGGCCGGGAGGAACCCCTGGCTCGCCTCCCGCGCGGGGTCGAGCTCGGCGACATCGATCAGCAGCCCGTTGTAGGTGACCGGGCGGGCGAGGTAGTCGTTCCACAGCCGGGCGGCCCGCTGCTCCTTGCCGGCCTTCTCCAGTTCGGCGTCGGCCCTCGCCAGCCGCTTGCGCGCGGTGGCGACGGGCTTGGAGCCGAGGAGGGCGTCCAGCTCGGCCAGGGCGTCGCGGGCTTCCTGCTTCTTCTGCCCGGAGAACGTGAAGAGCATCCTCGGCCGGCTCGCGCCGCGAGCGGCCCCGTCCAGGCGGCGCTCGATCTCGCTCGCCAGCGGGCTCAGGTCGGGGCCCTTGAGGGCGGACCGGGAGCGCTCGTAACGGCGCAGCGCGGCCACCAGCGCGCTCTGCTCGGGGGTTCGCGCGTCCGGGTCGATGCGAACGCGGGTGCCGCCGGCGACCGACTCCCTCATCTGCGCCGCGGCGGCCGCGATTCGCCTGGCCGCCCGGCGGCGAACCCCCGGCAGCC
>DATCGA010000257.1:0-3468 GCA_036509215.1 Trebonia sp. | reverse complement strand
GACCTTGCCGGGTTCGCCCCGGCGCTGCCGCCGCTGTCGGTCATCGCGCAGCGACGGCCGACGCTGTGGCGGTACGCCGAGGCGCTGCCGATCGACGAGTCGGCCGACATCAGCCTCGGCGAGGGCCTGACGCCGCTGGTGACCGCGCCCGACGGTCCCGGCGTGCTGCTCAAGGTCGACTACCTGATGCCGAGCGGGTCGTTCAAGGACCGGGGCGCGGTGCTGCTGGCGGCGCTTGCCCGCCGGCTGGGCGTGCCCCGGATGGTGGCCGACAGCAGCGGGAACGCGGGCACCGCGGTCGCCGCCTACGCCGCTAGGGCCGGGATTGCCTGCGAGGTGTACGTCCCGGCCGCCACCTCGGCGGGCAAGGTCGCCCAGCTGCGCGCGTACGGCGCCACCGTCCGCCAGATTCCCGGCTCGAGGGAGGACACCGCCGACGCCGCCGCGTACGCCGCCGACCGTCCGGGGACCTTCTACGCCAGCCACGTGTACCACCCGTTCTTCCTGCAGGGCATGAAGACCTACGCCTTCGAGCTGTGGGAGCAGCTGGGCGGCCGCCTGCCGGCGACGCTGGTGCTGCCGGTCGGCAACGGCACCCTGGTCCTCGGCGCCTACCTGGGCTGCCGTGATCTTCTCGCCCAGGGCCTGATCGGCCGCATGCCGCAGATCGTCGCGGTGCAAGCGGCCGCCTGCGCGCCGCTGGCGCGGGCGTTCAGGGACGGCCAGGCCGCGCCCGCCGAGATCGTCGGCCAGCCAACGATCGCCGAGGGCATCGCGATCGCCCGCCCGGCGCGCGGCGCGCAGATCCTGGCCGCCGTCCGCGACAGCGGAGGCACGATCGTGACCGTCACCGACGACCAGGTCAACGCCGCCCACGCCGCCCTCGCCCGCGCCGGCCTCTACGTCGAGCCGACCGCCGCGGCGTGCTGGGCGGCACTGCAAGCCGGCCTGATCGACACCAGCCTCCGACCGGACGGCGGACCGAGCGCGATCGCGCCGCTCTGCGGCAGCGGCCTGAAATCCAAGCCTCCGGCCGCGTCGGCCGGCTGAAGCGCCATTCGTCTTGACGTCCGACCACCGAAGTCAGGCGGGCAGCCGCCAGATGCGCAGGACGTTGTCCGGGAGCCACACCGAGAAGCGCCCGGCAGGAGAGGCCAGCGCGAGGATCTCCCGCACGTCAGCCTCGAAGGCGTCGCGGCTGTCGCCGAACAGGTGCGGCGCGGTCGAGGAGGACGAAAACACCCAGGCGACCAGGTCATCGGCGGTCTGCTCGACGGCGCGCTGGTCGGGCACCGTCACCGTCTCGGCGGGCAAGAATCCGGCCTGGCGGAACACCGCGTCCTCACCGTCGGGCGAGGTGTTGCGGATGCCGCGCCCGGCCCTCCGGTCATCGCCCAGGTACCGGCGGCGGAGCTGGTCGAGGGCGTCGCCGGGCGGCGGCGGGAACGCAAGCGCGCCCCGCCCGCTCTCGGCCGCCCGCTCGCCGGCCCGGTAGGCGGGCGCGTCCACCTGCACCACCGCCGCGCCCGGGTCGAGCATCGTCGCGACCGCCGACGCCACCCGGGGCCGGTCCATCCAGTGAAACGACGCGGCGAAGGTCACCGCCCGGAAGGCGCCAAGGCCGGCCGGCAGGTCCTCGGCCCGGCCGCGCACCCAGGCGGCGTTGCCGACGCCCCGCCTCGCTGCGGCCTCGGATGCCTGCGACAGCATCTCCGCATCGGGGTCGAGGCCGACGACCGCCTCGAACAGCGGCGCCAGCTGCAGGGTGACCGTTCCCGGCCCGCAGCCGACGTCGAGTAGTCTCCCCCGCCCGTCCAGGCCCAGGCTGCGGGCGAAGACGTCGGCCAGGCCAGGCGCGTACGGCAACCGACCTTGCTCGTAGTACCCGGCGGCCCCTGCGAACAGGGACTCGTCCCAGCTCCAGGTCTCCCACCCGCCCGGTGTCGCGTTCACGCCGTCAATATAACCCCGGGCTCCTGCGGCGATAGCGGGACCTTGGTGACTCGCAACGTTAAAGGATGAGGTCAGCGCACGTAGCGCAGACTGAGCTGGTCGGTGTGCCCTGCCCAGCTCAGGTGCAGTGTCCAGCAGCCCGGCGCGGGCATGTCAACGTACGACGGTCCCGGGCCGTCAGGCAGGCGCACGGTGGCGGTGCGCGCGCTGCCGGCCAGCATGGCCCGGATGGTCATCGCCCCGGACGAGACCCGCGACACCCACAGGATCTTGTTGGCTCTGTTCGGCAGTGCCGGCGCATGCAGCGCGTCGGGCGTCGCCCAGAGGATGGCGACGATGTTTCCCGCCGTGCCGATTACGTGCGGCATGGGAAGATCTGGCGGAGTGAATCCGGACCGCGCCCAGACCGGAAGCGGGCCGACGGGCGGCTGCCCCACGCAGCCGTCGGCGCTCGCGGGGGAAATCTGCGCCAGGGGCGACTGCGCTGACGATGGCACTCGCGGCGTCTGCTGCTGGGGATTACCGCTGCATGCCGCCGACAGGAGCGAGACCGCCACCGCCGCTAGCGCGACAAGGTACCGGGACCTCATAGCCGGATGGTACGCCGCTCGTGGCGCAGCGGCTAGTAACGCACGCCTGGGATAATTTTCTCATCCACGCCATGACAACCATACCCGCAATAATGCCGAGCATAAATGCCAGCCAGAATTCAGGGAAATTAATGTCCCCGCTCGCGGATGCTAGAGCCATAGCCGTAGTCATTGGGTATCCTTAACCGTTGACCGCGCTTCATGCGGGCAGCTTTACCGCGGTCGCGCGCCTGTCCTGGCCGGCAGCTTCCTCGGGCAGCCCGTCGGGCATATTCCCTCGTCACGATTCGGCTAACCCTGCCGTGTCTCCGGTCGCTTAGTCGGCTCACGTGCCGATATAGGCCTATTTCTGTTAGCTGACTTTAATGGGCGTAGTTACCGGCGCTATTTGCCGCTAAGTACACCCAATCCTGCGTTGCTGCGCCGGCTGGGGCGGCGGCGTGCTGGTAGCGGCCCGGGGTGACGCCGTAGTAGCGGACGAACCAGCGGGACAGGTGGCTCTGGTCGGCGAAACCGGCCAGGGCGGCGGCGTCGCTGATCGGCGTTCCGGCCGCGATCAGCGCCCGGGCCTCGCGCAGCCGGAGCTGGCGCTGGTAGTCGCTGGGCGGCATCCCGTAGACGTGGGTGAACGCGCGGTGCACCGCGAACCGGCTGCGGCCGGTGACCGTGGCCAGGTCGTCGGCGGTGATGTCGTCGCGGTAGCGGCCGGCGATCAGGTCGCGGGCGCGGCCGGCGACCCGCCGGGCGTCGGCCGGGCGCCGGTGCACCGACCCGGCCTCCGCCGCCAGAACCGCCGTAAGTCCCGCCGTCCGCGCCGACGTTCCGGACTGCCGGGCCGCGGCCAGCACTACGCCGGCCAGCAGCTCGTCGCGGCGCAGCGCGGTCGCGTCGCCCAGCAGCGCCACGTGCAGGCGGCGCAGGCGGG
>DATCGA010000256.1:0-15754 GCA_036509215.1 Trebonia sp. | reverse complement strand
CGGGACACCCCCCGGGGGGCATGGGGGGCGGGCAGCCCCCATGGAGTCGGGGGGTTCCTGGGGGCTCGGCCCCCGGGGGAGATAGGCGTTGGGGGGGTCCCTGGGGGGCTTTGCCCCCGGGGACTAGCACCGCCGTCACGTCTAATGACTATTCGGACACTGCGTGTAATAATGACGGGAAAGCATCTGGGGCGGGTGGGTAGCATGGCCTAGCCACAAGCGTGGAAGATCCATATCGAACACAAGTCGATTGCGAAAGGGTCACCTGGTGACAGCTAACCTCACCCGTGACGAGGCGCGTGCCCGTGCCGAGTTGATCACCGTCGGCTCCTACCAGATAGAGCTCGACCTGACCGGCGGGGACACGACCTTCCGTTCGGTATCGACGATTGAGTTCGGCTGCGCGCGGCCCGGCGAGGGGACCTTCCTCAACCTGACGGCGCCGCTTGTGCACGCGATGACCCTCAACGGCGCCGCGGTCCCGGCCAGCGCGTTCGACGGCGACCGGATCACCCTTGAGGGCCTCGCGGCCGAGAACACGCTGGTAGTCGACGCCGAGTGCGCCTACTCGCGCAGCGGCGAGGGCCTGCACCGGTTCGCCGACCCGGCCGACGGCAACGTCTACATGTACTCCGACCTGGAGACGTTCGACGCGAACCGGGTCTACGCGTGCTTCGACCAGCCCGACATGAAGGCGCACTTCGAGTTCACGGTGCGCGCGCCGCAGGAGTGGGCGGTCGTGTCCAACCTGGCGGCCGACGCCGAGGGCGGGTCGCCCGACGGCGCCGGGGTCCGGCGCTGGCACTTCCCGCCCACGCCGCTGATGGCCACCTACATCACGCACGTGTCGGCCGGCCCGTGGCACATCGTGCGCTCCGAGCACGATGGCATCCCGCTGGGCATCTTCTGCCGCCAGTCGCTCGCCCGCTACCTCGACCCGGACGAGATCTTCGAGGTCACCCGGCAGGGCTTCGACTTCTTCCATCAGGCGTTCGGGATCAAGTACCCGTTCGGCAAGTACGACCAGCTCTTCGTGCCCGAGTTCAAGGAAGGCGCGATGGAGAACGCGGGCGCGGTCACCTTCCTCGAGGATTACGTCTTCAGGTCGCGGGTGACCGACTTCTCGCGCGAGGCCCGCGGCGAGACGATCCTGCACGAGATGGCGCACATGTGGTTCGGCGACCTGGTCACCATGCGCTGGTGGGACGACCTGTGGCTGAACGAGTCGTTCGCGACCTGGGCGGGCACCGCCGCGCAGGCCGAGGCCACCCGCTGGACGCAGGCGTGGACCACGTTCACCACCGCGTGGAAGGCCTGGGCGTACAAGCAGGACCAGCTCCCCTCCACGCACCCGATCGCGGCCGACATCCCCGACATCCACGCGGTCGAGGTGAACTTCGACGGGATCACCTACGCCAAGGGCGCGGCCGTGCTCAAGCAGCTCGTGGCGTACGTCGGCCGGGAGAACTTCCTGGCCGGGGTGCGGAAGTACTTCGGCGCGCACTCCTACGGCAACGCGAGCCTGGCCGACCTGCTCTCCGCGCTCGAGGACGTGTCCGGCCGCGACCTGGCGGCCTGGTCACGGGAGTGGCTGGAGACCGCCGGGGTGAACACGCTCCGGCCGTCGTACACGGTCGACGCGGCCGGCCGCTTCACCTCCTTCTCCGTGCTGCAGGAGGCGGCGGAGTCGCACCCGGCGCTGCGCTCGCACCGCATCGCGATCGGCCTGTACTCGCTGACCGACGGCGGCCTCACCCAGAGCTCGGTCATCGAGACCGACGTGTCGGGCGCCTCGACCGACGTGCCCGCCCTGGTCGGGCAGGCCCGGCCCGACCTCGTGCTGGTCAACGACGAGGACCTCACCTACGCCAAGATCCGGCTCGACGACCACTCGCTGCGCACCGCGGTCGCCTCGATCGGCTCGTTCACCTCCTCGCTGCCGGCCGCGCTGGTCTGGGCGGCGGGCTGGGACATGTGCCGGGACGGGGAGATGGCCGCCCGGGACTACGTCCGGCTGGTGCTCGGCGGCGTGGACTCGGTGCGCGACATCAGCGTGGTGCAGACGCTGCTGCGGCAGGCGGCGCTGGCGGTGCGGCACTACGCCGAGCCGTCCTGGCGCGAGGAGGGCCTCGCGCTGATGGCGTCATCGCTGCGGTCGCTGCTCGGCTCGGCCCCGGCCGGGTCCGATCACCAGCTCGCCTACGTGCGCTCCCTCACCGGGGTGGCCACGTCGGCCGACGACCTGTCGTTCCTGGCCGGGCTGCTCGACGGGTCCGTCGTGCTCGACGGGCTCGCGGTCGACACCGACCTGCGCTGGACGCTGCTGCGCCGCCTGGTCAGCCGGAAGGTGCTGGGCGAGGAGGCGATCGACGCCGAGCTCTCGTCCGACGCCACCGACGCGGGCGAGCGGCAGGCGGCGGCGTGCCGGGCGGCGGTGCCGTCGGTCGCCGGCAAGCGGGAGACCTGGGAGACGCTGACCGGCGGGAAGCTGACGATCGCGATGTTCCGGTCCACGCTGGCCGGGTTCGCCGACCCCGATCAGCGGGCGCTGGTCGAGCCGTACCGGCCGGAGTACTTCGCCGCGGTCGGCGAGGTCTGGCGGGAGTGGTCGTCGGCCATCGCGCAGGACTTCGTCGAGGGCGGCTACACGGTCTGCGCCGTCGACCAGGCGACGATCGAGGCCACCGACGCCTACCTGGCGTCGGACCCCGAGCAGCCGACCGCGCTCCGCCGGCTGCTCAACGAGGGCAGGGACGAGGTGCTGCGGGCGCTCCGGAACCAGGAGCGCGACCGCGAGGCGGCCGCCGCGGAGTAGATCAGCTAGCGACGCGCATGGCGTTTCGGTCACCAGGACGACCGAAACGCCATGCGCGCGGTGTGGTGGGTGGTGGGGTGCGCGGTGGGCCGCGCTGATCTTGGCGGGTTAGCGCTGGGCGGCGAGGGCGGCGGCGATGGCCTCGCGGACGTGCTTGGCCACGTCGTCGAGGGGGATCACCGTGGTTTCGCCGGTGGCGCGGTCGGTTAGCTCGGCGGTGCCTGCGGCGACGCCGCGCTTGCCGATCGTGATGCGGAACGGGATGCCGACGAGCTCGGCGTCGCTGAACTTGACGCCGGCCCGGACCGAGCGGTCGTCGATGATCACGTCCACGCCCTCGGCCAGCAGCCCCTGGTAGACCTGCTCGCCCGCGCCGGACACGGCCGCGTCGTCCGACTGGGCGACCACGACCACGGCCTCGAACGGGGCGACCGCGACCGGCCAGACGATCCCCTTGGCGTCGTGGTGGACCTCGATGCAGGCCGCCATCGCCCGCTCGACGCCGATGCCGTAGGAGCCCATGATCGGCTTGACCTGCTTGCCGTCCGGGCCGGCGACGGTCACGTTCAGCGCGTCGGTGTACTTGTAGCCGAGCTTGAAGATGTGGCCGACCTCGATGCCCTTGATGACCTCGAGCGGGCCGCCGCAGCGGGCGCACGACTCCCCCGCCTCGGCCGCCCGCAGATCGGCCCAGCGGCCGACGCTGACGTCCCTGGCCACGTCGACCCCGCGCAGGTGCACGTTGTCGGTGTTGGCGCCGGTCACCATGCCGGCCCGGTCCCGCAGCACCAGGTCGGCGATGATCGGCAGGTCCGCCACCCCGACCGAGCCGAGCGAGCCCGGGTGCGCGCCGAGCGCGGCGAAGATCTCGTCCGCCTCGGCCGGACGGACCGTGACGGCGCCGGTGGCGTCGATCAGCTTCTGCTCCTCGAGCGCGTGGTCGCCGCGGAGCAGCACCAGCGTGAGCTGGCCGTCGAGGACGTAGATGAGCGTCTTGATCTGGCGGTCGCCCGGCGCGTCGTGGCCGTTCGCCAGGTCCTCGATCGTCCGCACCCCGGGCGTGTCGAACCGCTCCGGCGCGTCCAGCGCGACCGCCGCGTCGAGTGCGCGGTCGACGGCCTCGACGACCGACACGGCGGCCTCGATGTTCGCCGCGTACTGGCACTGCGGGCAGTAGATGATGTCGTCCTCGCCGGCGTCCGACGGGCAGATGAACTCGGTCGAGCCTGAGCCGCCCATGGACCCGTTCGACGCCTCGACCAGGATCGCGGGGATGCCGATGCGCTCGAAGGCGCGGACGTAGGCGGCGCGGTGCGCCTCGAACGACTTGTCGAGGCCGTCGGCGTCGAGGTCGAAGCTGTAGGAGTCCTTCATGGTGAACTCGCGGGTCCGCATCAGCCCGGCCTTCGGCCTCGGCTCGTCGCGCAGCTTGGTCTGGAACTGGTACCACATTTGCGGCAGCTCGCGGTAGGAGCTCAGCTCGGTGCCGAGGGTGGTGACGATCTCCTCGTGCGTCATGCCGAGCGCGATGTCGGCGCCCTTGCGGTCCTTGAGCCGGAACATCTCGTCGCCCATCACGTCCCAGCGGCCGCTCCGGTGCCAGATCTCGGCCGGGTGCATGATCGGCATCAGGATCTCCTGGGCGCCGATGGAGTTCATCTCGTCGCGGATGATGCCGATGACCTTGAGCCTGACCCGGACCGCCAGCGGTAGCAGCGAGTAGTGGCCCGCCATCAGCTGGCGGACGTATCCGGCCCGCAGCAGCAGCCGGTGGCTGGGCGCGCCCGCCTCCGCAGGGTCATCCCGCAACGTCGGGATGTGCATGGTCGACCAGCGCACGTGAGCTCCGCCTTGTCAAGTCTTGGACCGTCATGTCTTGGCCGGATTCTATCGCCGGCCCAGCGTCACCGCGGACGGCATTGGCGTTGGCCGGGCTGCCCATCGCGATTTACAGTGCAATTAACAGTGATGAATGTCCGATTTAAACAACCATACGCTGGGCACATGGATTAAAGAGCGCCGCATTAGAGGCGGCGAAATCGGTACGCTGAGATGGTGAGATGGATGGCTTGGCCCCGAATCAAGAACTCCAGGTCATCAGCGCAGCCAGGGACGCAGCCGCACGAGGGCGTGCAGGCAACAGTGACTCCGGCCGCTGACGCTGACCCGCCCCCCCGCAGCAGCCACAACACTGGCGTTGTCGGCACCACGTACGCCGTCGCCGAGACCCCGAGCCAGGACGCCCGGTCCCCCCGGCACGACCGGAGCGCCAGCCGGCGGCTCGGCCCGATCAGGTACGCGCACTCCGGCGTCGATGACGCGCGGCCGACCGACGAGGCGCAGGAGGTCCAGGCGCCCGAGCCCGCGCCGAGCGCGGAGCCGGCCGACGACGGCATCTCCATCTTCGGCGACATGGCCACCAGCGAGGTGCCCGACGAGCCGGAGCCGACGCTGGACTTCCGCAGGCTGCACCACCCTCCGGCCGACGGCCCGGCGGCCGGGGGCACGGCGGCGGCCACGGCCGGGGCGGCCGACCCGATCCCGGTCGGCGGGTCGTGGAACCGGCCGGTGACGTCGACCGTCCGGCCGGTCGAGCCCGAGCCGCCGGAGAGCAAGCCGGGACCGTTCGGGATAAGGGGTGGCGGCCGTCGGCCTGCCGGGCCGGCCCGCGACGGCCAGCCCCGGGTCAGCGTTCGCGATCTTCCCCCCGATGTGCAGGTTCGATTCTGGCGGACCCGCGGAATCATCATGATCGTCGTCGGACTGCTATTCGGAATTTTGACCAGGAACTGGATGATCGGCCTTACCCTGGCCATTCTGGCCGGGATCGTCGACACCCTCTACCGGTCGCGGAACGCCGCCAACTACCAGAACGGCGCGAGCCAGGCCGGCGCCCAGAAGCGCACCCGCAGGCAGTTGAAACGGATGCGGCGCGACGGGTACTTCGCCCTCGACGCGCGGCCGATCCCCGGCAGCCGGGAGGTCATCGACCACCTCGTCGTCGGCCCGACCGGCGTCTACGCGATCGACTCGGAGAAATGGGATTCCAAGGTCCCGGTCCGCACCTTGAACGGCAAGCGGCTCTACCGCGGTCCTGAGTCTCAGAAGGAGCGGCTTGAGCACGCTGCCTGGGAGGCGGCGAAGGCCAGCGAGATCCTCTCCGAGGCGCTCGGGACCGAGATCGTCGTCCGGCCGACGCTGGCCATCTACGGGCCGAGGATCCCGTGGGACATCGCCACGATCAGGAACGTCGACGTGTTCAGCGGGCCCACGCTGCGCAAGTACCTGCGGCGGCGCGCCCGCCAGCGCGAAGGCGCGCCGAAGCTCACCCGCGAGGAAGTCCGCACGATCTACGACACGGCGGCGCGGATGCTGCCGGACGTCGCGCCGACGAGGACGGTGGCGCCTGTAGGCTGAACTTCCCATGTCTTTATGGTGAGGGGAGTTCGGCATGCCGCCGCTGAGGTCACGCACGGTCACGCACGGTCGGAACATGGCGGGAGCGCGCGCGCTGCTGCGCGCGACCGGCGTAGCGTCCGAGGACTTCGGCAAGCCGATCATCGCGGTGGCGAACAGCTTCACCGAATTCGTCCCCGGCCACGTCCACCTGGCCGACGTGGGCCGGGTCATTCAGGACGCGGTGCGGGCGGCCGGGGCGATCCCGCGCGAGTTCAACACGATCGCGGTCGACGACGGCATCGCGATGGGCCACGGCGGCATGCTCTACTCGCTGCCGTCCCGCGAGCTCATCGCCGACTCGGTCGAGTACATGGTCAACGCGCACTGCGCGGACGCGCTGATCTGCGTCTCCAACTGCGACAAGATCACGCCCGGGATGCTGATCGCGGCGATGCGGCTGAACATCCCCACGGTGTTCGTGTCGGGCGGCCCGATGGAGGCCGGGAAGGTCATCGCGACGGTCGACGGGTCTTCCGGCGTCCGCAAGCTGGACCTGATCGACTCGATGGTCGCGGCGGCCGATCCGTCGGTGTCGGAGTCGGACCTGCTCTCGCTGGAGGAGGCGGCCTGCCCGACCTGCGGCTCTTGCTCGGGGATGTTCACCGCCAACTCGATGAACTGCCTGACCGAGGCGATGGGGCTGGCGCTGCCGGGCAACGGAACGACGCTGGCGACGCACACGGCCCGGCGCGAGCTGTTCGAGCGCGCGGCCACGGTCGCGGTGGAGATCACCACGCGCTACTACGACTCCGACGACGAGTCGGTGCTGCCGCGGTCGATCGCCTCCCGTGAGGCGTTCGAGAACGCGATGGCGCTCGACGTGGCGATGGGCGGGTCCACCAACACGGTGCTGCACCTGCTCGCGGCCGCGCGCGAGGCGGGGGTCGACTTCGGGCTCAAGGAGATCGACGAGCTGTCGCGCCGGGTGCCGTGCATCTGCAAGGTCGCGCCGAGCGGGTCGTACCACGTCGAGGACGTGCACCGGGCGGGCGGCATCTACACGATCCTGGGCGAGCTTGACCGGGCCGGGCTGCTGAACCGGTCCGTGACCACCGTCCACGGGGACCCGATCTCTGCCTGGGACCTTCGCTCCGAGTCGGTGCGGCCGGAGGCGGTGGCGCTGTACCACGCGGCCCCGGGCGGGGTGCGGACGGTCAAAGGGTACTCGCAGTCGGCCTCCTGGGAGTCGCTGGACCGCGACGCGGCGGGCGGCTGCATTCGCGACGTCGCGCACGCCTACACGGCCGACGGCGGGCTCTGCATGCTGTACGGGAACCTGGCCCCGGACGGCGCGGTGGTGAAGACCGCCGGCGTGCCCGAGGAGCTGTGGACGTTCTCCGGGCCGGCCAAGGTGTTCGAGTCGCAGGAGGACGCCGTGTCCGGGATCCTCGGCGGCGGCGTGGTCGCCGGGGACGTCGTGGTGATCCGCTACGAGGGGCCGCGAGGCGGGCCGGGGATGCAGGAGATGCTGTACCCGACCAGCTTCCTGAAGGGCAAGGGGCTCGGCCGGGCCTGCGCGCTGGTCACCGACGGGCGGTTCTCTGGCGGGACCTCCGGGCTGTCGATCGGGCACATCTCCCCCGAGGCGGGGAGCGGCGGCGCCATCGCGCTGGTCCACGAGGGGGACACCGTGGTGATCGACATCCCCCGGCGGGAACTTCGGCTTGACGTGCCGGACATCGAGCTCGCGGAGCGGCGGGCGGCGCTGCTGGCCTCGCTCGGCTCGTACCGGCCGGTCGACCGGCAGCGCTCGGTGAGCGCGGCCCTGCAGGTCTACGCGGCGCTGGCGACGTCGGCCTCGACGGGCGCGTCGCGCGACATCTCGGCCCTCGCGCGGCTGGCGCCGGAGACGTCGTGACCGGCGGGTTCGTCCGGGCCGCGCGCGCCTCGGACGCGGCCGGGCTGGCGCGCGTGCAGGCCTCGAGCTGGAGCGCGACGCTGGCCGAGCTGGTGCCGGACGAGGTGCTGGCCGAGCTGACCAGCCCGGCCGCGCTTGACCAGTTCGCCGAGCGCTGGCTCGAGGCGATCGTCAGCCCGCCCACGTCGAGGCACCGGGTGCACGTCGCGGTCGCCGAGCCGGGGTCGGCCGAGGTGGCCGGGTTCGCCGCCGCCGGGCCCGCGACCGACGAGGACCTGTGGGCGGGCACCGACGCCGAGCTGTACGAGCTGCACGTGCTGCCTGAGCTGGTCCCGGCGGCCCCCGCCGCCGCGGCCGCCGCCTCGGCCGCCGACGAGCCGGTGGGGCACGACAGCCGTCTGCTGCACGCGGTCGCGGACGCGTTCGCGGAGGACGGCTTTCGCACCGCCTACACCTGGACGCTGTCGGGGGACGAGTCCAGGATCGCGTTCCTGTCCTCGGCGGGCTGGGCGCCGGACGGCAGCCGTTCCAACCTCGACATGGGCGTCAAGGTGCCGGTGCTGCGGCTGCACACCCAGCTCGCTCCCCCTCCCGCGTAGGATCTGCCGGTGGCTAGTGCGCGTGAATGGGTGGCGGGGACACGGGTAAGGACGCTGCCGGCGGCCGTCGTCCCGGTGCTGATCGGGTCGGGCGTGGCGTTCGGGTACGGGCGGTTCTCGGCCTGGCGGGCGGTGCTCGCGCTGCTGGTCGCGCTCGCGCTCCAGATCGGGGTGAACTTCGCCAACGACTACAGCGACGGCGTGCGCGGCACCGACGCGGCCGGCCGCCGGGCCGGGCCGATGCGGCTGGTCGGGTCGGGCGTCGCATCGCCCAAGGCCGTGAAGTACGCCGCCTTCTCGTGTTTTCTCGTCGCCTGCGGCCTGGGGCTGGTGCTGGCCGCGTTCACCTCGTGGTGGATCGTGGCCGGCGGCGCGCTGTGCGTGCTGGCGGCCTGGTTCTACACCGGCGGGCCGCGCCCGTACGGGTACCGGGGCCTGGGTGAGGTGTCGGTGTTTGTCTTCTTCGGCGTCGCCGCCGTCGCCGGCACCGCGTTCGTGCAGATGGGCCGGCTGTCGTGGCTCGGGCTGGCCGCGTCGGTCCCGGCCGGGCTGCTGTCGTGCGCCCTGCTAATGATCAACAACCTGCGGGACATAACGTCCGACGCGTCGTCGGGTAAGCGAACGCTGGCGGTGCGGGTCGGGGACGCCCGGGCCCGGGTGACGTACCTGGTGTTCCTGCTGGCGCCGTTCGCGCTGGCGGCGCTGATCGGGTTCTACCGGCCGTTCTCGCTGCTCGCGCTCGTCGCGCTGCCGCTGGCGGTGCCGCCGGTTCGGGCGGTGCGGGGCGGGGTGTCCGGGCCGGGCCTGATCGCGACGCTGGGGCAGACCGGGCGGCTGCAACTCGCCTTCGGTCTCGTATTCACCATAGGTCTCGCCATTCACGGTTGATTTGCTATTCACCGTTGTTATTCGGACGTTATCGGACAGACAACTGCAACAACTAACTCCACTGAAAAGTCAAGACATCCAAAAATTATGGCGTTGCCAGTTTCGAATCCGAGATACGCGATAACCTGCGATGGAATCCCGGGTTGGGGATACAGGGGCGGCCCGCGAGGGTGACGTGACAGCCGCGACCCAACAAGTCCAGCCGTTCTGATGGATTCAGGGGAGGGATGCCTGGGTGGAGCATCGTCAGGTAGAAGACCGGCCAGCAACGCCGTACCGGGGGTCAGGCGACGACCCGACGCGGTTCCTGCGGGAGCTGCGCCAGCTCAGAGACGGGGCCGGGCTCGGGCCCGCCGAGCTGGCGGCGCGCGCGCATTACCCCTTTGACCGCATCAAGGCGGCCGAGGTCGGGCCGACGCTGCCCGACCTGCCGGTGCTCTCGGCCTACGTCCGTGGATGCGGCGGCACGATCGAGGAGTGGGAGGAGCGGTGGCGGTCGCTGACCAGCGCGCCTACCCTGCCGCTGCTCGACGCGCGGCCGGCCGGGTGCTCGACCGCTGCTTCGGCCGGGGCTCGGATCGGCTCGATCAGCCCGGTGGCGGACACCCCGGACCCTTCGGTCATCCTGGCGGCGCTCGACCGCGTCGCCGAGGAGATGGCGGTCAGCACGCCCGCCCCGCTCCCGTCCCGGGCCGGGGTGTCGACGATCGAGCAGCGTCCGGCCATCCCCGTCCTGCCGCCCGCCGTGGCCGCGACGTCTACGGCGTCCACCGTGTCCACGGCTTCCACGGCTTCCACGGCTTCCACGGCCACGAAATCGGCTGGCGGCAAGGCGGCGACGGGCAAGGTCACGGCGTGGGAGACCACCACGATGCGGACGGCCTGGAGCACGGCGGCCGGGCAGGGCGCACGGGAGGCCGGCCAGGGGGTTGGCGTCGGCGGGACGGCGACTGCGGCTGGAGCGGGTACGACGGCGGCGGGGACCGGGACCCCGGCCGCGGCCGGAACGGCACCAGGCGGGACCGGGACCGGGGCTGGAGCCGGAACGGCACCAGACGGGGCCGGCGCCGGGGGCGGAACGACAGCGGGCGGAGCCGGAACGACGGCGGCGCGCCCGGTCGCGGCCGGGTACTCGGCTGCGACCTTGGGGAAGGCGCAGACGGGCGGCGGGGCCGTCGGGGGCTTTGGATCCGCCGGAGCGGGCGGGTCTGGTCAGTCGGCGGCGACCAAGCCGGCCGTCGGCGCGGGCGCCGCGTCAACGGCAGCCGCAGGTTCGATCATGGTCGGCTGGCGAGCGCGGGGGCTGTCGCGAACCACGGTCGTGGCGCTGATCGCGATCGCGGTCTGCGTGCTCGTCGCACTGCTGGCCGTCCTCGCCTGAGGTGTGCCGGCGGCCCTGTCTGAGCCGCGCCTAGTCCGGTCAGCGGCCTCGCGGAGCGGTGATCGTCATCATCGTGTTCCGTTTGGGGCGTCGTTCTGGGGCGCTGGCCGTCATTGTGTTCCGTTGGGGGCTCTATACGACCCGTCCGGCACACGTTGAGGCCCGACGGGCCGCCGGCCGGTGCCAAAGAGGCCTGAGGGACGCGTGTTGCCGGCCCGAATGCATATGCCGCTGGCGGCTGGCCCGGTCGGTGAGGACGGTTACGGTCTGCTGTCATGGGCCGGCGATGGTGGTGATGCCGCAGGTGGCGTCGCGGGTCGCGGTCTGCTGTCATGGGCCGGCGATGGCGGTGAGGCCGGAGGGTGGCTTCGCGGGTTGCGGCAGGTCTCCGGGCGTGGTGCCGGGGCGGGCGCGGACCGGCGGCCAATCGCGGGTCTCGCCCTAGCGCGAGACGGTCGGTCGCGCCCCCGCCTGGTGGCCGGCCGGCCGATCGCTCTGCTGACGGCGACCGGGGGCGCCGGGCCGGCGGAAGACGATCGCGGCCACCACGAGGGAGGCGCCGCCCAGGATGGCGCCCGCCATCCACGCCAGGTGGTAGCCCGCGGTGAGCGCTTGCGGGGTCTGGGCGGCGCCGGTCCGTGAGGCCGCAAGCGTGGTCAGCACAGCCAGGCCCATGGCCCCGCCGACCTGCTGCGCGGTGTTGAACACCCCGGACAGAGCGCCCGCGTCGGCGTCGGTGGCGCTCGACATGCCCAGGGATGTCACGGCGGGCAGCGTCAGTCCGCCGCCCAGGCCGAACAGCGCGAGCAGCGGCAGCAGCCGAGAGGCGTAGGCCGCATCCGCGGGAACCTGGGTGAGCAGAGCCAGCGCCGCCGTGATCATGACCAGGCCGGCCAGCAGCAGCCGCCGGGCGCCGAAGCGGCCGGTCAGCCGGGCCGACAGGCCGAGCGACACGACGGCGATGACGGCCGCGGTGGGGAACAGCCCGAGGCCCGCCTTGGCCGGGCCGTAGCCGAGGACGCGCTGCATGAACAGGGTCACGATCACCTGGAAACCCATCGCCGCGCCGATGATGAGCAGCTGGGCGAGGTTGGCGCCGGCGACGTTGCGGGAGGCGAGGATGCGCAGCGGCAGCAGGGGAGCCCGCCCGGTCGCCTGCAGCCTGGCCTGCCTGCCGGTGAACCCCGCGAGGAGGGCGACCGCGACCAGGCCGATCCACCAGTCGGCAGGCTCGGCGATGGCGAACACTCCCGACATGACCCCGGCCGTCGCCAGCAGCGCGCCTGGCCCGTCCGCGCCCTGGCCGAGGCCGAGGCCCTGGTCGCGGTTCAGCATCCTGGCGGCGGCGAGGCCGGCCAGCAGGCCGATGGGAAGGTTCACGAAGAAGATCCAGTGCCAGCTCGCGTACTGGACGAGCAGGCCGCCGGCGATCAGCCCGGCCGAGGCCCCGACCGCGCCGGTGAAGGCGAACGCGCCGATGGCCCGCGCCTGCTGCCTGGGGTCGGTGAACAGCCGGACGATCATGCCGAGCGAGACCGCTGACACCAGAGCGGCACCGGAACCCTGGACGAACCGGGCCGCGATCAGCATCCAGGGGCCGGTGGCGAGCCCGCACGCCGCCGAGGCGACGGTGAACACCGCCAGGCCGGCCAGGAACATCCGCTTGCGGCCGAGCAGGTCGCCGAGCCTGCCGCCGAGCAGCAGCAATCCCCCGAAGGCGATCAGGTAGGAGGTCATTACCCAGCTAAGGCTGGCGGCGGAGAAGCCGAGGTCAGCCTGGATCGTGGGCAGTGCGACGGTCACGATCGTGCCGTCCAGGATGATCATGAGCGATGCCGCGCACAGGATGACGAGCGCGAGCCGGCGATTTCCTTGTGCCATGGTCGGGACACTAACAGATAATCTAAATGTAGACAATCTTTTAGTGGACGGCATTGGATCGTGGCCTGCGCACCGGCTTCGCGGACGTGACCGGCTCGGCCAGCACGCCGGTCGCCAGCGTGGTCAGTGCGCCGGTAAGGAGCTCGCGCTGGTCCGCCGGCAGCGCCTGGAGGACCTCGCCGTGGACCCGGTCGGCGATCTGGTGGCCCGCGGCGACAAGCTTGGCGCCGGCCGCGGTGACCGTGATGATCCGCGCCCGCCGGTCCGACGGCGAAGGCGTGCGCTCGGCGTATCCCGCCCGCTCGAGGTAGTCCATGCTGTTGAGCATCGTCGTCTTGTCCAAGTCGGCGATGGTCGCCAGCTCAATCTGCGTGTACTGCCCGCGCATCGCGTGGGCCAGCACGCAGTACTCCCGCGGCGTGATCCCGATCTCGGCGAAGGCCGCCGTCATCCGGGTGGCCAGCACGTGCGAGGTGTGCGCGAGCAGGAAGCTGACGTCAACCACCCGTCGCCCCTGGATAGGCGATGCTACGACGCTCATGCCATCCATGGTATGTCTACTTGTAGACGATCCCAGAGCGCCGCCCGCGATGGCGGGCGGTCCTCGGGTTAATTCGGTTCCTTCCGGCTGGGCTAGGTGGTCTTCGGGCCGGCGCCGTTGGGCGTGGTTCCGTTCGTTGTGGGAGCGTCGGCGGCCGCGATGTCGGCCGTGGCGACGACGCCGGGGGTGTCGTCGTGGGACGGCTCCTGCTGGGGCGGGATCGCCATCGGGGCGAGCGCGGCCAGGGCGGCGGCCGCGGCCGAGGGCACGGCCGCGAGGGCGGCGGCGTCCGCGCTGCCGCTGTTCATCGCGACGGCCGGGGTCGCGCCGTCGGCCTTCTGCTGGCCGACCGGGCTCGAAGGGAAGCCCTCGACAGGAGCCCCGTCGCCGGTGAAGGCAGAGGTCACGGCCTTGAGGGCAGAGGTCAGCTCGCCCGGGATGACCCAGAACGTGTTGCCGGGGCCGGCTGCGATCTGCGGCAGCGTCTGCAGGTACTGGTAGGCGAGCAGCTTCGGGTCGGGGTCGTTGGTGTGGATCGCCTGGAAGACCGTCGCGATCGCCGCTGCCTCGCCCTCGGAGCGCAAGATCGCGCCGGTCCTGTCGCCCTCGGCTCGCAGGATCTCGCTCTGCTTGTCGCCCTCGGCGGTCAGGATCTTCGACTGGCGGACGCCCTCGGCGGTGAGAATCGCGGCGCGCTTCTCCCGCTCGGCCTTCATCTGCTTCTCCATCGCCTCCTTGACGGACTTGGGCGGGTCGATCGCCTTGATCTCCACCCGGGTGACGCGGATGCCCCACTTGCCCGAGGCATCGTCGAGCACGCCGCGCAGCGCCGTGTTGATCCTGTCGCGTGAGGTCAGCGTCTGCTCCAGGTCCATCGACCCGATGACCGACCTGAGCATGGTCGCGGTCAGCTGCTCGATCGCCCCGATGTAGTCGACGATCTCGTAGTCCGCCGCCTTCGCGTCGGTCACCTGGAAGAACAGCACGGTGTCGATGAGCACCACCAGGTTGTCCTCGGTGATGACCGGCTGGCCGGTGAACGCGACGACCTGTTCGCGCAGGTCGATCTGGGCCTTCACCCGGTCGACGAACGGGATGATGAAGTTCATCCCCGGCTCCAGGGTCTTGCGGTACCGGCCGAACCGCTCGACGTTGCGGGCCCGCGCCTGCGGGATGATCCGCACCGAGCGGACCACCGTCAGCAGGACGGCGATGACAATCACCACCGCGATGATGAGCTCCGCAATGACCATGGCTACTCCCGAGGGTAAACGAGGGCGGTAGCGCCCTCGATCTGCATGACGTCGACGGCGGATCCGGCCGGGATGACCAGCGTCTCGTCGTAGGAGCGGGCCGACCACACCTCGCCGCCGATGCGGACCCGGCCGCCGTGCTCGGTGACCTCTTCGAGTACTTGGGCTCGCCGGCCGACCAGTGCGGCCATGCCGGTTCGCAGCACCGGCGGCTGCTTTAGGTGCCGCCGGGCGATCGGGAGCACGAAACCGAGGCCCGCCGCCGAGGCGATGACGAACGCTAGGAGCTGGAAGGGCAAGCCCAGGTCGGTCGCGCCGACCGCGGCGGCGACCAGCGCTCCGACCGCGATGATGCCGAGCGCGAACGTGGTAGTGGCTAGCTCGGCGACGCCTAGCACCGCCGCCACGATCAGCCAGACGATCCATGCCACGATGGCCGCTCCGCAGGCGTTGCGATCCGCTCCTGCGCCGTGACGCAGTAAGCCGTGGGCGCGGGCAGAAGTGCTCGTGCTCTTAAACTCAGGGTAACCCGTCAAACGCGCGCAGAACACCCGCGGCCAGGGCCGCTGCCCGCCGTAATAAAAAAGTGTCGAATCAGACCAATTGACGTTCGGCCATGCCGCGGCGGGCCGCCCGCCCTACACTCGACTGGAGGCGAGTGCCGCAACGCTGGCCGGACACTGCGCGCGGCTAACACGCTCTGGGTCTGGAGGTAGCGGGTGAATCGTCAGGGCGGGCCTGGCCGTGACGCGCGTGGCTGGGCTGCGGAGACCGCCTACGGCGATGGCTACCCGCCGGACGCCCAGCTGCTCGACGCCACCCTGGACGCAGGCGCCTACCCGGTCGATCCCGGTTACCGCGGCCGCACCAGCGACCGGCCCCGGCCGGCCGACATGCCACCAGGCCCCTCCCGCAGCCGCCCGGACCGAGGCATGCCGCCACGACCGGGTTTCCCGCCCGGATCGCCTCGCCAGGCACCGCGCGACGCGAGCGCCGCGAGCCGGCCGTGGGGCAGGCCGGAAGACCCGACGCCGTTCCCGCCGGGCGGCCGCACGCGGCCGCGGCCCGGACGGGGCGCG
>DATCGA010000255.1:0-24540 GCA_036509215.1 Trebonia sp. | reverse complement strand
GAACCGGAGGACTACCGGGCCGAGGTCCGGGACTTCATCGCCCGGTACGGGCCGGGACCGCGCAAGCACGTAGGGGTGCGCGCGCCGGAACCCGAGCAGGTGCCGGCGCTGCGCGCCTGGGTGGCCCGGCTGTACGCGGCCGGCTACCTCGGGCAGGCGTGGCCGGTCGAGTACGGCGGGCGGCCCGGTGCCTCCGTCCAGCACGCGTTCATCGTCGCCGAGGAGATCGCCCGGGCCAGGACCTGGGGCGAGATCGGCGCCGGGACGCTGGCGGCGGGAGCCGTCCTGGCCTTCGGCAGCGAGCAGCAGCGGCGTCACTACCTGCCGCGCATTCGGTCCGGCGAGGACCTGTGGTGCCAGCTGTTCAGCGAGCCGAACGCGGGCAGCGACCTGGCCAGCCTGAGGACCCGCGCGGTCCCCGACGGCGATCACTTCGTCGTCACCGGGCAGAAGGTGTGGACGACCAACGGGCACCACGCCGACGTCGGCTACCTGCTCGCCCGCACCGACCCGGACGCGGCCAAGCAGGCGGGCATCACCGCGTTCGCCCTCGACATGCGGACCCCGGGCGTCGAGGTGCGCCCGCTGCGCGAGATCACCGGGACCAACGACTTCAACGAGGTCTTCCTCGACAACGTGCGCGTTCCCGCTGATCAGGTGATCGGCGAGGTCAACAACGGCTGGCGGGTCGCCAACGCCAGCCTCGGCCATGAGCGCAGCGGGGTGGGGGCCCGCGCGGTCGAGCTCCACGCCCAGCTCGACGACCTGTTCGCGCTGGCGGCGACGGTCAGCGTCGGCGGCCGGCCGGCCCTGGCCGACAGCGCCACCCGGCAGCGCCTCGGCCGGCTCGCCGCCCTCGCGCACGTCACCGACGTGATGAGCAAGGCCGTGCAGTCCCGCATCGTCAACGGCACCGAGGACGCCGCCGACGGGACGCTCGCCAAGATCTTCTACAGCGAGGTCAACCTGGCCGTGACCGAGTTCGCCGTCGGCTTGCAAGGCATCGACGGCCTGGCGGTCGAGGGCGACGGCGGCGGCTACGCCGACGGCTGGTGGCAGGACGCCTTCCTGTACGCGCGGGCCTACACGATCGCGGGCGGGGCCAACGAGGTGCTCAAGACCGTGGTCGCCGAGCGCGCGCTCGGCCTCCCCAGGGAGAAGCGATGACCTCCACCGGCCGCCGGTATGGTCTGCCCTGGCGCGGAGCGGAGGTGGCCCGCGCCGCCGAGGCAGCCGGCGTCACCGCGTTCTGCAGCGGTGAGTTCGTCGACCACGAGGCGTATTCGACCCTCGCGGAGATGGCTCTGCACACGGAGCGGTCGCTGGTCGGACCGGGCATCGCCTACGCCTTCGCCCGCACCCCCTACGCGCACGCGGCCGGAATTCGCGGTGCCTGGCGGCACGCACCAGGACGCGTCTTCCTCGGCCTGGGCTCCGGGGCGTACAAGATCAACCGGGACTGGTTCGGCGTCGCCGCCGACCGGCCGGTCGCCCGCATGGCCGATCTGGTCGGCGCCGTCCGGGCCTGGCTGCAGGCGGAGAACGGGCAGCGCGTCCGCTACGACGGGGAGTTCTACCGGGTCGACGCCGTGGTCGGCGCGCCGGTGCTCGGGCGCATCGACGCGCCGATCCTGCTCGGCGCGTTCAACAAGCTGATGGCGTCGGCCGCCGGGCGGGCGGCCGACGGGATCATCGGTCACGGCCTGTTCACCAGGACCTGGTGGGAGGACGTAGTCCGCCCCGCGATGGCCAAGGGCGCCGGCCAGGGCGAGCACGAGGGCGTCCCCCGAGAGCACGGCTGGGTGATCACCGCCGTCGACGACGAGGACCCCGAGCGCGCGATCATGGACGCCCGCCGGATGATCGCCTTCTACCTGACCGTGAAGACCTACGACCCCTACGTCGAGCATCACGGCTGGACCGCCCAGACCGCCGCCATCCGCGAGGCCTTCGCCGCGCGGGACACCGGCGCCATGGGCCGGGCGGTCACCGACGACATGCTTGAGGCGATCGCGGTCTGCGGCAGCACCGCCGACGCGCGGGCCGCGCTGGCCCGCCGGGGCGACTCGCTGCCCCGCGACGTCGCCTACCTCGCCCCGCCGTCCTTCATGGTCAGCGAACGCCGCGGCCAGCGCTACGCGCTGGCCAGCCTGGCATTGTTGGAAGGAGCAGCTTGAAGTTCACCGTCGACTACCCGATCGTCACCGTCGGCTACGACCCGGCCCTGGTCGCCGCGGCCGGGATGACCCGGATCGCCCAGGCGGCCGAGGAGTGCGGCTACGACGCCATCTCGTTCAGCGAGCACCCCGCCCCCTCGCACAAGTGGCTCAACGCCGGCGGCCACGAGTCGCTCGACCAGACCTCGGCCCTCGCGTTCTGCGCCGCCGTCACCAGCCGGCTGCGGCTGATGACCTACCTGCTGGTGCTGCCGTACCACAACCCGTTCCTGGCGGCCAAGGCGCTGAGCACGGTCGACCTGCTGTCCGGCGGCCGCCTCACCGTGGTCGCCGGGACCGGGTACCTGCGCTCGGAGTTCCTCGCGCTCAACGTCGACATGAGCGCCCGCAACGAGCTGTTCGACGAGTCGCTCGAGGTGCTGCGCGGGGTCTGGAACGAGGTCCCCTTCGCCTACCAGGGCAAGCACTTCACCGCGCGGGGCGTGGCCTCCCTGCCCGCCCCGGCCCAACCCGGCGGGCCGCCGGTGCTGATCGGCGGCAACAGCGCCCTCGCCCGCGCCCGCGCCGCCCGCAACCAGGGCTGGAGCCCGCTGATGGTGACCCCGGAGGTGGCACGGACATCGCGCACGCCGGGCATCGCCACCGTCGCCGAACTGGCGGCCCGGATCAGGGAGGTCCGCGACGCGGCGGCAGCGGCCGATAGCGCCGCCGCCCCGCTGACCATCCAGGTGCACACTCCCCAGGCCGGGTTCACGCAGCGCTGCGGGTCGGCCGAGGAACACCGCGACCACCTCGGCCAGCTCGCCCACGCCGGAGTGGACTCGTTCATTCTGCGCCCGCCCGGCGACGACCTCGATCGCACGGTCGACGCCCTGCACCGGTACGCGGACACCTTCCTCAAAGGCTGAAGCCGCATGAGCGAGGATGGGCGGCAGCAGGCACGCGTGGCCGTGGTGACCGGCGGCAGCCGCGGCGTCGGTCGCGGCATCGCCATCGCGCTCGGCTCGCACGGTTACACCGTGTACGTGACCGGCCGGACGCGGCAAACCGGCGAGTCGCCGTGGGGCGGCACGATCGGCGACACCGCCATGGCGATCACGGCGGCCGGCGGGAAAGGCGTGGCGGCGCGCGTCGATCATCGCAACGACGATGAGGTCGAGGCGCTCTTCGCACGCGTCCGCCGGGAGGAAGGCCGTCTCGACATCCTCGTCAACAACGCGGCCCTGATCCACGACGAGCTGCAGAGCCCGCTCCCGTTCTGGGAGAAGCCGCTGGCCGCGAGCGTCGACCTGCTCGAGGTCGGCCTCCGCAGCGGCCTCGTCGCCAGCTACTACGCGGCCCCGCTGCTGGTCGAGACGGGCCGGGGGCTGGTGGCGTTCACGTCGGCCCCGGGCGCGGTGCACTACCAGTACGGAGCGGCCTACGGCGCGCACAAGGCCGGGATGGACAAGTTCGCCGCCGATATGGCCGTCGACTTCCGGCCGTTCGGCGTCAGCGTGGCGTCGATCTGGATGGGCGCGGTGCTGACCGAACGGGTCCAGCAGATCATCGACAGCGGACCCGAGTTCGGCTACCTCGACGACATCGCGGAAACGCCGGAGTTCACCGGGCACGTCATCGCCGCCCTGGCGTCGGACCCGGATCTCCTCGCCGTCAGCGGACGCACGCTCATCGGCGCGGAAGTGGCGCGACAGTACGGGATCAGCGACCGGGACGGCCGGCAGCCGCCGTCGGTGCGCGAGCTGATGTCTGTGGCGCCAGCCCTCTATCACGGAAGGATCCGACAATGACCGATGACCAGCTGCAGCAGCTCCTGAAGGACGTGCAGTACCTCAAGGACCGGCAGGCGATCCTCGACGTGGTCATGCGCCACGCCCGCGGCCACGATCGTCACGACACCGAGCTGATGAACGGGTGCTTCTGGGACGACGGCGTCGATGAGCACGGTCAGTTCTTCACCTCGGGGCCTGAATACGGGGACTGGGCGAACAAGGTCCACACGGCCGGTTACTTCCTCCACATGCACAACATCACCAACCACACGTGCGAGATCGACGGCGATACCGCGCACTGCGAGAGCTACGTGATGGGGGCGATGCTGCCCCGGTCCGTGCCCGGTCGGGCCAAGTTCGTAAGCGGCCGCTACCTCGACCGGCTGGAGAGGCGAGACGGGCAGTGGCGGATCGCGGTCCGGCGCACCACGATCGAGGTCGAGTCCGAGGGCGACGCGAAGTGGCCAGAGAACAAGATCAGCGAGACGTTCCCCAAGGGGGCCTGGGACACCGGGGACCTGTCGTACGCGCGCCCGCTGCAGCTCGACTCGCCGTCCGCCTTCTGGGACGGCAGCACCCGGTAGGCGGTCGCCGAGCCGAAATCCCGAATTTCAAAATCGATTCATCCCGAACGGACCCGGCTGACTCTGGTCCGGCCCGGGATATCCGGCCGCTGCGGAGCCGGTCGGTGTCGTTCGCCGCTACGCGCGGCCGGGCTGCCTCTGCCGAGCGGTGCAAAGGAAGGCGGAGATGATGATGGAGCATGTGGCCGGAAGCGGGCACGACCCGCAGGTGCGGTGGTTGCCTCTGCGGCTTCTGGTCTCGGTGTTCAGGCTGGTGCCGGACTGCCTGGTCACGGGGGCGAGGCCGGCGTAGGCGGCGAGCTTGACGCCGCTGGCGAAGGCGGAGCCGTCGCCGATCTCGGCCAGGATCCTCGCCCCGGTGCGCGGGCCGATGCGGGGCATGGACGCGAGGATCTCACCGAAAGGGCGGGAGAGGAACGCCTCCTCGATCCCCTTCTCCAGGGCGGCCCGGCGGGCGAAGACCCGGTCCAGCTCGGCGGCGAGCTCGGCGATGACCCGCCCGGTCGCGGCCTCGGCGGGGACGATGACGTCCTGCGCGGCCAGTGCCTTCGCGATGGCTGCGGCGACCTTCGGCGCCAGCCGCGGCGACCGTCGCGCGATCGTCTGCCGGACCTGCTGCTGACCCTGGTCTGGTCGGCCGCGAGGTCGGTGTCGAACCCGTTGAGGACCCGCAGCTGCGCCAGCAGCTCGTCGGAAGCCGCGGCGAGCCAGTGAACCTGCTTGCGGCGGGTGCGGGCCGTGTCGGCGATGATGTAGGCGTCATGCCGGTCGGTCTTCGCCTCGCCCGGGTAAAGATCCGCCGCCCGGCGCATCACCAGGCCGGGCACGTAGGCCACCGGGGCGCCCCGCCGGGCCGCCGCGGCCAGGACGAGCTGCGCGATCGAGCCCGGCTGGTCGATGACCAGCCCCGGGACGCCGTGCTTCCCGGCCCGGTCGAGCAGGGCCTCGATGTCGCCCTGGTCGTTCGAGACCGCCCGGGCGAACAGTGCCGCATGTCCCCATCAGAGGTTCACGCACCAGCGACGCCGGCGGCAACACCCCCAGGCCATGACTACTGCCGGGGCAAGGAGCCATACCGGCACCACTGGACTCCCCAGGCACCGGAACCCGTTGTCCCGGCGCCTACGAACAAGGTAAGGGGGCTGCTACTGACGGGGTGGTGCCTGGCCAGCGCGGACGATGCCGGTCTCGTAGGCGATGACGACGAGCTGGGCCCGGTCGCGGGCGCCGAGCTTGAACATGGCGCGGTTGACGTGGGTCTTGACGGTGAGAGGGGTGATGAAGAGCTTTGCCGCGATGTCGTCATTGGACAGGCCGGTAGCGGCGAGAGCCATGATCTCGCGTTCGCGTGGGGTGAGGGACTCCAGGCGCCGGGACGCGCCGTCGGGCGTGGCGGCGGGCTGAGCGAGGTAGCGGGTGATGAGGCCCTTGGTCGCGGCCGGGGAGAGCAGGGCTTCGCCGGCTGCGACCACGCGGATGGCGCGGAGCAACTCAGCGGGGTCGGCGCCCTTGCTCAGGAAACCGCTGGCGCCAGCACGCAGGGCCTGGGCCACGTAGTCGTCGTCCTCGAAGGTGGTCAGGATGAGGATCTTCGTGTCGGCGAGCCCCGGGTCGGCGGTGATCATCCCGGTTGCGGCCAGTCCGTCGAGGTCGGGCATGCGGATGTCCATCACGACGACGTCGGGGCGGTTGGCGCGGGTCAGCTCAGCCGCTTGGCGGCCGGTCCCGGCCTCTCCGACGACTTCCATATCGGGTTCGGCTTCGATCAGAAGACGAAAGGTGCCGCGCAGCAGCGCCTGGTCGTCGGCAAGCAGGATGCGTAGGGTCACGCGGTACCTTTCCCGGGAGGGCTCAGCGGCAACGTGGCGTCGAGGCGGTAGCTGCCGTCCAGGCGCAGGCCAGCGGCCAGTGTCCCGCTAGCGGCCTCGGCGCGCTCACGCATGCCGATGATCCCGTGCCCCGTACCGGGACCGCGCTGCGCGGGCCGCCCCTGGTTGGTGACGATGATGTCCAACGTGGTGCCGGTGTAGGTGAGGTCGAGCGTGGCGCAGTTTCCTGTGCCGTGCTTGCTGGCGTTGGTGAGGGCTTCCTGGACGATGCGGTAGGCGGCCAGGTCGGTGGCGCCGCTCAGCCGCCGCGCCGGGCCTGACGTGGACAGCTGGATGTCAAGGCCCGTCTCCCGGACCGACGTGAGCAGGTCATCCAGGTCGCTGAGGCTGGGGGCGGGCTGCAGTTCGGCGTGCGGGTCGGCGTCGTCGCGCAGCAGGGAGACGGTGGCCCGCAGTTCGTCCAGGGCGGAGCGGCTGGTGTCCTTGACGTGGGCGAGAGCCTGGTAGGCCCTGTCCGGGTCGGTCCGCAGCAGATGGTGGGCGACGCCTACCTGAGCGTTGACCAGGGTCATGTGGTGAGCGACCATATCGTGTAGCTCGCGAGCGATGCGTACGCGCTCTTCGCGTACGCTCCGCCGGGCATCTTCCTCCCGGGTGCGCTCGGCCTGGAGAGCGCGCTCCTCAACCTGGGCAAGATAGGCCCGGCGGTTGCGCACCGAGTCGCCGGCAACCACGACGACGATCACGAAGTCTGCCGGGAGCACGTGGGCGATCGACAGCAGGCCATCGGGACTACCGAGCATGGAAGCCCCGGTCAGGCAGAGCGCGGCGACCGCGGTGGCGGCCCACGCGGCCCGGCGCTCAGTGCGGACAGCCAGCGTGTACAAGGCGAGCATGCTGGCACCGGGAACCCAGGGATAGTGCGGAGTGATCAAGGGCAGTGCACAGTCGGCGACCAGCACGGCCGCCGCGACCAGGAGCGGTCGGCGCAGCCGCCACAGCAGCGGGACGGTGCCCGCGACGATCACCGCGACCTGTGCAGCGGAGGGCAGGTGCCGTCCCGGGCCTTGCAGCGACGGATCGGCGAGTCCCAGCAGTACGACCAGTAGCGCGGGCGCAACGATGGTGCGAACCCAGCCGTATCCCGCCTGGACGGGATGCGAGCTGGGCCGGATCCGCACGTGTGAGCGTCGCATGGTCCCAGCCCTCCCCTTTTGCGTAGTTGTATGGTCGGTGGCAGGCGGAGCGCCGGCGCTCGCCGCGGGGGTTCCGGTTCCTGGGCGGAGGAGAGCGCACCGCGGGCGATCAGGTACCAGCGGGAGACAGCCGACATGGCGCACTCCGTCAACGCAGCGAAGAAGATTGCGCGGCCGCCGGCGTTCGTCGTGGCATCTGGGGCCCGCTGTCAGCATCCAGGAAATGTGCGCCGCGTCGTCCTTCAGTCGCAGGACCCGGCGCCTGCTGCATGTGCAGTGCACGCGGGGGGCGGCCGCAAGGCATCATGGCGCTGCGCACTGGCGTTCATCTCGCTGCGCAGCATCGCACCCAGGTCGATGGGCTCAGGATTCTTGTGCACCGCCACGGTGACCAGCCGGGCGCCCCACTTGGCGGAGGTCAGCGCGGTGTTGACAACGGCGGCCACGCCGGCCGCGTCGATGGAGAGATCGGCGCCAGGGCGCGGCGCCCCGAGCGCGTTACTGCCCTGGCCGTGCAGCTGCGCCAGCCGCGCGGCCGCGTCCTCACGGGACGAGTCGATCACCGCGTCCGCTCCGACTGCCAGCGCGGTGCGCAGCCGGGCGGGGATGACGTCGGCCATCGCCACATGCGCGATCCCGGCCAGCTTCAGCCAGATCGTCACGCCGAGCCCGTTCGGGCCCGCACCGAACACCACTGCCTTGTCCCCGGGGTCCGCCTGGGCGCGATTGACGCAGTGCCGGGCGACGGCCATGGGCTCGTTCAGCGCGGCCACCTCGAAGGGCAGCGTGTCAGGGAACGCTGCCACGCTGCGGCCGGCGACGGCGTTCTCGATGAGCAGGTATTCGGCCATGCCGCCGTGGGTGCCGCCGCAGCCAATGATCCCCGACGGAGCGGCCTGTGGGTTGGCGACCACCCGGTCCCCCGGCTTCAAGCCGGTCACAGCGGCGCCGGCCTCGATGATCTCGCCGGCTGGCTCATGGCGGAGGGAGATTGGCCCGGCCGGCATGCCGTCCAGGTGCACGAATGTGGCATCGGTGCCGCAGATGCCACAGGCTCGCACCCGTATCAGCACATCCTGCGGCCCGGGGACCGGGCGCTCGGCCTCCACTACCTCGATCACGCACGGTCGGGATGTCTGCATGGTTTTCATAGCCGGCATAGCGGTTCTCCTTCGGTCGGTAGCCGTCTTGTCCGGTCAGATGCCCGCGTGGGCTCCGGCGCCGTTTCCCCGCTTGGTGATCAGCGCGATGAGGGCTCCGGCCAGTGCCACAGCGGCGGCCACCATGAAAGCGTTGTGCATGCCGGCCACGAAGGTGTCGTGGCTGATCTGGGTGATCACCTCGGCTGCCCGGGCCGGCGTGCTGCGGGTGACCGGCGCTGCCCCGACGGATACCGCGCCTTTCACCTGGGCAAGCTGGGCCGTGCTGAGTGCAGGTAGGTGCGCGGAGTGCCAGCTGGCCGGCAGCGTGCTGCTGATCTTGGCGGACATCAGCGCGCCGAGCACGGCGGTGCCGAGGGTGCCGCCGAGCTGCATGGCGGTGGACTGCAGCCCGCTGGCCACGCCGGCCAGCGCGACCGGGGCGTTGCCGACGATGACGTCGGTGGCACCGACCATCACCGGGGACAGGCCAAGGCCGAGCAGCACGAACCAGGCGATGGTGTCGTTCGGGCTGGAGGCGGCGCCCAGCCGGGACAGGCCGAGCATAGCGACGGCGGCCAGCAGCATCCCGGTCATGATCGGGATCCGCGGGCCCAGCTTGCCGATCACTGTTCCGGCGATGGGGGAGCCGATGATCATCATGGCGGTCATCGGCAGCAGGTGCACGCCTGCTGCGATCGGGTCGAGGCCGTGCACGTTCTCCAGGTAGAAGGTCATGAAGAACATGGCGCCGAACATGGCGAACATGAGCAGGATGACCAGCACCACCCCGGCTGACAGGGACGCCGAGCGGAACAGCTTCAGCGGCAGCAGCGGCTGGCGGGCGCGGGATTCGCGGACGGCGAACAGCAGGCCCGCGAGGGCGGCTGCACCGAGGAAGGCCAGGGTGCGGGCGGAGGTCCAGCCGTAGTCAGGGCCCTTGATCAGGCCGAAGATGAGCAGGAACAGGGCGCTAGCCAGGGTGGCGATGCCGGGGAGGTCGAACGAGCTGGCCGGCGTGGCGGGAGTCTCCCGGAGCACGAGCACGCTCATGATCAGGGCAGTGATCCCGACCGGTACGTTGACGTAGAAGCAGGCCTCCCAGCCGATGTGCTGGACCAGCAGTCCGCCGACGATCGGCCCGGCGGCGGTGGACGCTCCGATGACCGCGCCCCAGGCGCCGATGGCCCCGTTCATCTTCTCCGCCGGGAAAGTGTTCCGCAGTAGGGCCAGGGCCGTGGGCTGGAGCATGGCGCCGAACACGCCCTGGAGCGCGCGGAACGCGATGACGAGGGTAATGCTGCCGGCGATGCTCCCGGACAGGCCGATGGCCGCCGAGCTGGCCGCGAACCCGGCCACGCCGGTGAGGAACACCTTCTTGTGCCCGAACCGGTCACCCAGCCTGCCGATGGTGATCAGGCTGACGGCCAGGGCCAGCAGGTAGGCGTTGCTGACCCACTGGATGCCGGCCAGGGAGGCGTGCAGGTGCGACTGGATGGCGGGGTTGGCCACCGCGATGATGGTGCCGTCCAGGCCCACCATCATCACGCCCACCGCGACAGTCAGCAGGGTCAGGCCCGGCCGGCCGCGCCAGCGGCCGGCCGGGCCGGCGGGGCTGGGCGCCAGGGCATGCCCGGCCGCCCCCCCGCTCGCGGTCTTCGTGTCCATCAGGTCCTCTTTCCTGCGCCCGCTGCCGGGCGCCTAGCCGTTCGGTAGTTGGTCGTGTCGGGGGATCCGGATGACGAGGGGCCGTCAGGGCCGCTGCCCGCGCCGCAGGAAGAGGGCGGCGCCTGCCCCGAGTGCGACGACCCCCATCCCCGCGGCGATCTGCGCGCCGTGAATGGTGTGGCCGTGGATGTGGAGGTGGTTGCCCGCGGCGCCGACAGCCACGGCGACCGCGAGATTGAACAGGAACAGGAACCACAGTGCCGGCCTCGACGGGACCAGCGACTTCCCGCGTGCTTCCCCGCGGCCGGGGGAACGGTGGACCTGGGGGACTGGCGTGGTGGGCGTGTACTGGCCAGTGGTGCGTGTCATGAGAACTCCTGTGGTCGTGATGGGAAACCTGCCGGTTCGATCACCGGCGACTGCTTACTTGACTCAGGCAATCACATGATGATTACTTGAGTCAAGCAATTATTGAAATTGATTGAGTCAGGCAAGGAGATGGTAGGGTTGCCGTGTGCCCGCAATACCGCCAGCCACTGCCGTCTCGGCGGACGTGACCGAGATTGAGCGATCCCTTACCCGTATCTCCTACCTGACCAGCCGGATCCGGAACCACGAGCGCCTCATGGCCCTGGCCGGGGTGCCACTGGATCGTGCTGCCGTGGCGCTCCTGCGGCAGGTTGCCGAGTCCGAGCCGTTGCGTCCCAGTGAGCTGGCGGTCCGGCTGGGCGTGGAGGCCTCGCACGTCACCCGCCAGGCCCAGCAGCTGCAGAAGGGCGGCTACGTGACCCGCGTTCCCGACCCGGATGACCACCGCGCGCAGCGCGTCCAGCTCACTGCCGCCGGCCGGGAGGCAGTCGACCGCATCCGCGAGGCGAGCTACCAGGGCATGCACATGGCACTGGCCGACTGGTCACCGCAGGAACTGCATCAGCTGGCCACGTTGTTCCAGCGGATGGTCGCCGACCTCATGACCGAGGCGGAGGACGAGGCGGCCGGGGCTTAGACGCCCCCGGGCGGCAGCCCCGCCGGGAGATCGCCGCCCCGCCCTGCCAGCGGCCAAGGCTCCAACGCCATGGCCGCCTCCGGCGCCGACGACGGCCGCATCACCCTCGTCCTCGCCGGCCAGCGGGCCGCGGCCCGGCGATGCGAGCCGTCCGGTATCCCGGGGCTGGCCGCCGCGCGCGGCGCCGCAGGAGGCCGCTGCCCGCACCCAGGGCGACGACACCCATCCCCGCGGCGATCTGCGCGCCGTGAATCGTGTGTCCGTGGATGTGAAGGTGGTTACCCGCGGCGACGGCGGCGACGGCGATCGCGAGGTTGAACAGGAACAGGAACCAGAGGACGGGCCGTGAGACGCGTGGCGATTTCATAATGAGATCTCCATATTGTGGTTTCAGGAACCCCTCCAGGCTGCCTGCGCCGGACCCGTCGCGTCGTCGTGCGCCCGCAGGCATTCCCGGCTACTCAAGACGCGGTAGCTGACGGGCCAGGCGGGCCGCGGCCCACTCTCGGCTCTGCACAGACCCGCTCACCGGGTGCAGGACGCGTCAGCCCAGCCTGATCGCGTCGTCGAGGTCCCCGCCGAACAACGGGCGGACCTCGATCGGCCGCTGCTCCGCCGCCGCCGCGAGCTTGGCCCACTCCAGGGCCGCATCCAGGTCGGCGGCGTTGATGATCCAAAACCCGGCGAGGTGCTCCTTGGTCTCGGTGCACGGCCCGTCGGTAAGCAGAAAATCGCCACCGGACTGGCGCACCACGGTCGCCGACTCCGCCCCGCCTTGCAGGCCGCCCTTGAACACGAACGCGCCGGCGTCCCGCAGTCTGTCGCCCAGTTCGCTTACCCCGGCCCACACCTGCTGGCTCCTTTCCGGGGGAACGGGCACGGCGTAGTCGCGGTAGAGCGCGAGCAGGTACTGGGCCATGAGAGATCACTCCTGCTTGTCATCCGGAGCCGGTCTCTGCCCGGCCCTCACTCCCGCTACGAAGTGACCTCCGCCGAATCGACACTTCGCCCGCCACGATGCCAGAAAACTTTGCGCCAGGCTCGTTCCGGCGAACTCGCGGGCGATTCCGCCGGACCGGTGAGCGGCGCGGTCGTGCCCGCCTACGTCGCCTGAGCTCCGCAGTGTGACACTGGGTGAAGAACTCTAACGTCGAGTGAAGGAGCCCGTGTGAGTGCACCGACCAGCTATAGGCAGACAGTCGCCGTCGCGCTGCCCTCCGACGGAGACATTCGCGCGGTGATCGGCGAGGACTACAACCCCGACACCACGCTCAACGTCATCAAGATGTTCGCAGGAACCGAGGAGTTCTACCCCGCGCTAATCGGGATGGTGCGGACGATCTTCGGCACCCCCGACATAGACGACAAGCACCGCGAGATGATCATTCTGCGCGCCGCGTCCATCCTCGATGTGCCCTACGAGTGGCAGGCCAACAAGGTCATGGCGTCCAACGCCGGACTGACCGACGCTGAGATCCAGGCCTCCACCAGCGCGGGGCCCGTCTCCGGAATCGATCCCGAATACGTGCTGATCTGCGCCGCGACCGACGAGCTGCTGCGTACAGGGACGCTCACCGACGACACGCTGAGCACCATGCTCGACACGTTCGGCCCGGTGGTGAGCCGCAAGTACGCAGTCACGATCGCCTGGTTCAGCATGCTGAGCCTGTTCCTGAACGCCACCCGCACGCCGCTGGAAACCACCGACAAGCTCGGCAGCCGCACCAGCCCGCTTGGCTGACGCGAAAAAGACGGCGAACTGCCCGACGTGTCCGCGAGTGACCGCGGCTCTCGGATTGCCCGTCCGTGCTGACTCTGCTCTGCTCTCATGGCACCAGGCTGAACGCCTGGGCCGCGGTGCTGTTGCAGGTGTTCTGCTCGAGCTGGACTCCGCTGCTGGTGGAAGGGGCGTCGAGGCACAGGCCCGAGTTGTCGGCGACGAAGGAGTAGTAGCCGGAGTACTGCGGGTTGCCGGCAAACAGGGCGTTGGTGTTGCCGGTCCCTCCGTAGTTCCATATCTGGAGCGGGTCCCCCGGGGCGGTGGCGCCGACCCCGCCGGTGATGTTCCAGGTCTCGCCCTCGGACTGGGCGTTGTCGTTGACCACGTCGTAGTAGCCGCTCACCGACGTCGGCGCGAACTGCCACAGCTGGCTGGTGGCCCCGGTGCAGGCCAGCTGCTGCACGGCGGCGCCGTTGGCGGTCGAGCCCCCGGCCGCGGTTGCGCACAGGCCGGAGCCCTCGTTCACCACCTCGTACCACGACGAGGTGTTGATGCCCGAGTTGGGCACCAGGCTGAACGCCTCGGCCGTGGTGCTGTTGCAGGTGTTCTGCTCGAGCTGGACTCCGCTGCTGGTGGAAGGGGCGTCTAGGCACAGGCCCGAGTTGTCGGCGACGAAGGAGTAGTAGCCCGAGGATCCGAGCTGGGCGGTGAACAGGGCGTTGGTGTTGCCGGTCCCTCCGTAGTTCCATATCTGGAGCGGGTCCCCCGGGGCGGTGGCGCCCACTCCGCCGGTGATGTTCCAGGTCTCGTCCTCGGACTGGGCGTTGTCGTTGACCACGTCGTAGTTGCCGCTCACGGAGGTCGGCACGAACTTCCACAGTTGGCTGGCTGCACCCGTGCAGGCCGACTGCTGCACGGCGGTGCCGTTGGCGGTCGAGCCCCCGGCGGCGGTTGCGCACAGGCCGGAGCTCTGGTTGACGACCTCGAACCAGGACGAGGAGACGCCGGACGCGGCGAAGCTCATGGCGTGGAGGTTCCACCCGCCGTTGTCCTGGTCTACGACTAGCGTCTGGGTGCCTGCGGGCAGGGTGAGGGTGGCAGTCACCGTCGTCCAGTTCTGCCAGCCCCCGGTGGCCGGGACGTTGATGTTCCCGGACAGGTTGGCACCCGAGAGGCTGGCGATGTGCAGGCCGTCTGTTACGCCGTTAGGAGAGGCCAGGCGCAAGCTCACGGTGTAGGTGCCGGCGCCGGCCGCGTTGACCGTGTACCGGAACCGCTGCCCGCTGCCCGTCCAGCCGAGGTCGTAGCCGGCGCCTGCGCCGGTCGTATCGGCGGTGTCGCTGGTCGTCTCCAGGTCGACCCCGTCGCTGCGGTAGCCGTCGGCCGTGCCGTTGACCGAGGTGACGTTGTAGGCCACGCCTTGTCCGCCGGTGTCGTAGTTGGCGGCTTGCACGGTGCCGGGCACCGCGGCGCCACCGAAGGGGGCCTCGCCCGAGGGGGTCTGGCTGTAGCCGGCCGCGACGATGTTCGCCTGCACCGCGCTCTTGGTGGCCTGGGACGGGAAGCCGGAGACGTCGGCGGCTTCGAAGAACTCGCCGTCGCCCAGGCTCGTGTTGTCGCCCCCGGTGCCGAGCTCGATGGAGCTCTGGATCTTCATCGGGTCGTACCCGCCGCTGGGCAGCGCGCCCGAATAGGTCTGGATCAGCCCGCCTGACTGGGCGTTGCCGTACTGCAGGGTCATGTTGGTCGACCCGTTGTTCTCCTCCCAGGCGGAGAGGAACGTGCCGTTCTCGCTCGGATAGGCCGAGGGGTTCGCCCCGGTGTTGCTGAAGTACATGCCGTTTTCTATGTCGGCCCCCACCCAGGGGCCGGGGCCGGTGCAGTTGCCCGTCCAGCAGTCCGTGCCGTAGTAGATCGCGTTCATCGTGGCGTTGCCGTCGTCAGAGTCGTTGGTCTCGCCCTGGCCGAAGTCGAAGCAGCACTGGTTGCTGGTGATGTTGGAGGACATGACCGCGTACAGCCCGTCGGGCGCAGAACCGGTAGGCAGGTTGCGGGCGGAGTTGTCGCGGTAGCCGGTACCGAACTTGTCGAAGTCAATCCCGTAGGCCGGCTGGCCGCCGACGTACACCGGCAGCGCCTCGGCGGGGGCGCCGATGTCCGCCCCGCCGGGGCCGGGGCCTGCGTTCCCGCCACTGCAGCCCGAGCAGGAAGTGCCGGGCGAGATCGGCATGTTGTTGCCGTTGGAGGTCTGGTCGTACACCTCGGTGATGGTGCATGTCGTGCTGGCGCAGAACGAGTTCTCTGGCGCCACGTTGACAACCCCGCCGGCCGATTCCAGGCCGACGTTGAGATCGGTCGAGTCGGAGGCGCGCTGGACCTGGTAGAGCGGCCCGGCATAGGCCCCGAACAGCGCCCGGGTGGTGCTATAGGCCGCCTCGCACGGAGTGCCGCCTGAAGCGTAGATGTCGCAGGGCTCGGGCGTGGCCGCACGCGCGGGCGTGGCGCTGAACACGGGGATGGCGAGCGCTGCCGCAAGCACAAAGGCCGCTATCAGCCCTACCCACCGCCTGGTGAGGGTTACCGAGAACATGGGTCAGCCTCCGTGATCGGAGATGCGGTGGCACGGTGTCGTTCATCGGACGTTTCAGGACTCCTGACACCGAGATTCCCCCAGCATTACGCTTGAGTCAACTGGACGTCACGGAAATGTTTCATTAATGATCCGATGTCTGCCACCGGCTCGAGGTCGCGGGGATGGCGCTGTCCAACGCGAGAACGAAGAAGGAGGTCGTTAGCCTCGCCCTGCGGTACCACGCCGACAGGCAGGTGGTACGACGCGATCGACGCAGAGGCGATCGGCAGCTGTTACCCGCAGCGCGCCGAGTTCCTGTACAGCGCGCGCCATGCCGCCGAGTACGACGAGATCGCGGAGATGTTCAGTGACCTTTACCCGGACGTTGCCGTGCCGAAGACCGCCGGGCGGTGGATTTCGAGCGTCCAGTACCAGATGGCCCGCGGTTGCCAGGCACTCATCTGACCTGGCCGAGCAGAACATCCATGACCTGGCGTCATAACCACAAAAGGCAGTCCCGCGGATGATCTGGCTGACTACGGGTCAGAGCACGGGGGAGGCCATTGCGATCACGTTGTTGACCACTCGGGCGCGGAACGGCCAGTCTTCGACGGTCTCGGGCTTGACGATGGTCGACTGGGAGAGGTAGCCGAGCTGGCGGTCGCGGATCGTCTTGGTGACGCCGGGGTCGAGCACGAGCAGGTTGTTCTCGAAGTTGAGTTCCAGGCTGCGCCGGTCCATGTTCGCCGAGCCGACCAGGGCGAACCGGGCGTCGACGGTGATCGACTTGGTGTGCAGCAGGCCCAGCGGGTACTCGAAGAGGCGTACACCGGACGTGAGCAGGTCCGGGTAGGCGCTGCGGCAGGCGGCCGCGACGAGCGGGGAGTCGTTGCGCGCGGGCAGCACGAGGGTCGTCTCCACGCCGCGGCGCGGCGCGGCGCACAGGGCCCGCAGCAGAGCCTGGTCGGGCACGAAGTACGGCGTGGTGATGATCAGCTCACGCCCGGCGGCGTACAGGACGCTGACGAAGGAGTCGGACATCGTGTTGCCGGGCGTGGTCGGCCCGGTGCCGAACATCTGCGCGACCACGCCGTCGTCGTACTGCTCGGGCTCCGGTGCGGCCGCGGGCAGACCGTGGAGGTCCTCGCCGGTCTCGGCGATCCAGGTGCCGAGGAAGAGGTGCTGCGCCTGCCGCGCGACCGGCCCCTCGCAGCGCACCAGGACGTCGATCCAGGGCGCGTACCTCGCCTTGACCCGGAACTGCGGGTCGGCGCAGTTCTGGCTGCCGCAGAACGCGATCCGGTTGTCGATGACGACCAGCTTGCGGTGGTTGCGCAGGTCGACCCGGCCGACCACCGCGTTGCCCATGCGCGGGATGTCCTCCAGGGCGGCGAGCAGATGGGCGCCGGCCTCGCGCAGCTGGCGCCAGCGGGGGCCGCGGACGAAGTCGCGCGACCCGAGCGCGTCGACCATGACCCGGCAGGTCACGCCCCGCCGTGCCGCGGCGCTGATCGCGTCGGCGACACGGCCGCCATTGCCGTCATCGAGCCAGATGTAGAAGCTCACGTGGACGTGCTCGGTCGCGGCGTCGATCGCCTCGATCAGCCCCTTGATCGCAAGATCGCAGTCGCGCGTCGGCTCGGCCGGGGACGCCGCCGGATCGCCCAGCAGCACGACGCGGTTGCCCGGCGTCGGGCCGAAGCCGTTGATCGAGCGGCACAGGTCCGAGACGCTCGCGGCGACCGGGTCGCCCGGCTCGGCGCCCGCCCCGCCGGGCGCGGCCAGCCGCCGCTCGGCCTCGTGCAGCCGGCGGACCCGCTCGCGGCCGATGCTGGTCTCGCCGAGGAGCAGATAGGCCACCACCCCGATGACCGGCAGGCACATGATCACCGCGACCCAGGCCACCCGCGAGGCCGGCGTGCGGTTCGGCCGGGTGACCGCGCGGAGCACGGTCAGCAGGTGGATGGCGAACCCGCCGACCGCGACGATCGCCCAGACCAGATCATGGGACGCACCGGTCATCACGGCTCCTTTATCCTCGGCGCTCGACATGCAGACCGTACCGTTCGCCCGCACGCCTCTGGTGGGTCCCCAGCTCAGCGAGTTGGCCGACGCAGAGATCAGCCAGCCGGGTCGTTACTTGCGCGGGGTGTCAGGATGCTTGCGGCGGCCGGCCGCAGTCGGCGAGATCCGCGGAGCCCGCCCCGGCCGCGCTACGTCCTTCAGCTGGAATGAGATAGCCCGCTCTCTGCCGGGTGGCGATCAGCGGCTGGCCGCCAGGCGGCTCCAGCTTGGCTCGCAGCCGGCTGATGTACACGCGGACGTATTCCGTCTCCGCCTCGTACCCGTGGCCCCAGACCTGGCGTAGTAGGTGCGCACGGGACAGCAGTTTCCCCCGGTTGACGGCGAGTTCGCGCAGCAGCGCGAACTCGGTCGGAGTGAGACGCACCTCGGCGCCTGCGAGCTGTACCTGCTTGCTCGCCAGGTTGATCAACAGGGCGCCGATGGCGATCTTGGCGGGCGCGGGCTCGGCCGGGGCCTCGGCGACGGGACGGGTCCTGCGCAGTGTGGCGTGGATCCGCGCGAGCAGCTCCTCGATGCCGAATGGCTTGGTCAAGTAGTCGTCGGCGCCCATGTTCAGCGCCGTGACCTTGTCCTGCTCTCCGCCCCTGGCCGACACCACGATGATCCCGACGGGTGACCGCTCCCGGAGTTCGCGGCACAGCTCGAACCCGTCGGCCCCGGGCAGCATGAGGTCGAGCAGCACCATGTCCGGCTGCTCGAGGTCGAACAGGTCGATCACCTTGCTTCCGGCGGAGACGACCGTGTCGAAGCCTCGCACGACCAGGTTGGAGCGGATCAGATCGACGATGTTCGGATCGTCTTCGATAATCAGCACCTTTGTCGCGATCATCGGATTACTCACCGTAGTCATAGACCTTCTCTAGTGATTCGTCATCCCCGCATCGCGCAACTATAAGACGGGTTGCCCGCCATGATCCAGCATCCAGCAAACGTCGATCGAAGTTTTGCAGCGTCCAATGCGTTGCCGTGCCAATCTGCTGATTTTCGTGTTTGTTTCGCGAGCTCGCTACGCCACGGGCCGAACGCGGATGAGATGCCGCGCTGGTCATCCGGGAGCTGGACCGGATCGCCAGGTGCCCCCTGACGAGGCGCAACCGATGTTTAGTACGCAACTAGCAAATAAAAATTGTTGATAAAATATTAACGTATCGGCGATCGCGCACACATTGACCAGTACGCCATTATGGACTACCTTCCTTCGCCGCCGTTCCTCTTTCGCGAGGCAGGTCACCGGTCTAGTCAAATTAGATCACGGGTGTGTTTCGGCCCTTGATGTATAGCGTTCCCAAGATCTACCTTTCATCCCGGAAGGACACGCGTGTTGTACCGTGTCCCGCGTCCACGTATCTGAGCGCATTGTGGCGAAAGGGGTCTGGGATGCTTCTGCGTAACAGAGGTCAGGGAGGGTGGCACTCTCGTTCACAAGGCCACCGCACATTCAGGCCGCTACCCAAATTGGCCTGGGTGGCTGTGGCGGCGGTCGCTGCCATGGTGGTTGCAGGCTGCTCGTCGTCCTCGTCGACGACCTCATCGCCCCCGGCGTCCTCGGCGACCGCGGCGGCGACCGCGTCCAGCCCGGCTGCGGGCTCGGGCACGATTCCCGCGGGGCTGAGCATCAGCTCCTTCACCGTTGACATTGCGTCGACGATGTCCCAGTTCAAGCCGCTGACCGCGGCGGCGACCAAGGGCGCAAGCAGCCTGCAGGTCGGTGTGATCCTGCCCGACACCACGTCCTCGACCCGGTGGGTTGACTTCGACGCGCCGTACATGAAGCAAGCCTTCACCGCCGCCGGGTACTCCTCGTCGGAGTTCCGCATCGACAACGCTCAGGGGAGCGACGCGACCGAACTGAGCGACGCGACCGCCGACATCAACCTGGGTGCCAAGGTCCTGATCGTGTGCCCGCTTGACGGCCCGACTGGCGTCGCGATCGCGAAGCTCGCGCAGCAGAAGGGCGTCACTCTGATCGCCTATGACCGCGCCATCTTCCAGGGCACGAACACCTACTACGTCAGCTTCGACGGCGAGAAGGTGGGTGAGCTGATCGGCACGGGCTTCAACCAGTGCCTCACGTCCTGGGGCGTCAAGAGCCCCCAGGTCTACGTCCTGAACGGCGGCGAGGACACCGACCCCAACGCGATCGCCTTCGCCACGGGTTACAACAAGGTGGTCTTCAACCAGCCGGCCAAGTCGGTCGCCGCAGGCGCGAAGGGCACCGCAGGCGGTGCCACGCTGGTGGCCGAGAACTTCGCCCCCGGCTGGGACAACACCAAGGGCGGCACGATCTTCCAGCAGGCGTTCACCGCCAACCCGAAGATCAACGCCACCATCGAGGCCAACGACGGTCTCTCCAGCGCGGTGATCACCGACCTCAAGTCGGCCGGGGTCAAGCCCCACACGATCCCGACCACCGGGCAGGACGCCACGGCCCAGGGCATGGCCTACATCCTCCAGGGCTACCAGTGCGGCTCCGTCTACAAGCCCGTTTACAAGGAGGTCCAGGACGCTGTATCCGTGGCTACCATCCTGCTGTCCGGCCAGAAGCCGCCCGCGGCCCTGCTGAACGGCTCGGCCACGGACTCGGCTGACACGAGCATCACCGAGCCGGCGTCCCTGCTGTCGGCCGAGTGGGTGACCAAGTCGAACATCGAGTCGACCGTGGTCGCGGACAAGTTCGACACGGCCTCGGCCATCTGCGCGCTCGCGGGTGCGAGCGTCTGCGCCGCGAACGGGATCAAGTAATCCTCTGACCGGGGCTGGCGGGCTCGCTCTTGCGGCGGGCCCGCCAGCCCCGCAACGATGACATGGCTATACGGATCAACCTGGGCAAAGCTACTGACGGGTATTAAAATGACTGAGGTGAATGAGGCCCCAGCCGGCGCGAGCCGCGGCGGGGACGGGGCCGAACCCCTGCTGAAGCTGCGGGGCATCGACAAGCACTTCGGGCCGGTGCAGGCGCTCTACGGGGTGAACCTGGACCTGCCCGCCGGCCAGGTGACCGGCTTGTGCGGTGACAACGGGGCCGGGAAGTCGGTGCTCACCCGCACCATCGCCGGAGCCCACCAGCAGGATCATGGGGAGATCTTCTTCGACGGGAAGCCGGTACACATCCGGAGCACCCGGGACGCCTCCGCGCTGGGGATCGAGACCGTCTACCAGGATCTGGCACTGGCCGACAACCTGGACATCGTCCAGAACATGTTTCTCGGCCGGGAGCGGCTGAGCTACGGCGTGCTCGACGAGGACTCGATGGAGCTGCAGGCGGCCGAGACCCTGAGCGCCCTGCGGGTGACCACAGTGCGCTCCATCCGGCAGCCAGTCGCCTCGCTCTCGGGAGGTCAGCGGCAGTCGGTCGCGGTCGCCAAGGCGGTGATGTGGAACTCCAAACTGGTGCTGCTCGACGAGCCCACCGCCGCCCTCGGGGTGGTGCAGACCCGGTCCGTGCTTGACCTGATCAAACGGCTCCGCGACCGCGGGCTGGCGGTGATGGTGATCAGCCACAACCTGAACGACATCTTCGAGGTCGCCGACCGCATCGCGGTCCTGTACCTGGGGCGCATGGTGGCCGAGGGGCCGACTGCGGACTTCGACCTGCAGAGCGTGGTCCAGTACATGACGACAGGTACCGCCAGCGGGCGGCCGTACGAGTCCGCCGGGTCCGCCAGTGGCAAGGGCTGAGGCTCATGGCCAGAATCGAGAAGTGCCCGTGACCGCGGACCCAGGCGAGACCCCGGCCGGGACGGCGGACGCCGGGACGGGCGACCTTACCATCGACGCCAAGGTGGCCGCGGCCGACGTCCCGCCCGCGATCCTCGCCCAGTCGCTTGGAGAGTACGTGCGGGTCTGGTGGCTCCGGGTCCGCAGCGGCAACAGCGGTGTGCTGCCCGTGGTCCTGGCCATCGTGGTGGTCGCCGTCGTCTTCGAGATCATCACCCCTGAACACGCCTTCCTGCGGCCGAGCAACCTCGTGTATATTTTCGGGCTCAGCACCGTCTACATGGTGCTGGCGATGGCCGAGACGCTGGTCCTGCTCCTCGCGGAGGTCGACCTGTCGGTCGGCGCGGTCGCGCTGATCGGCGGGGTGATCGCCTTCAAGCTAGTTCAGCAGCCGGGACCGAACTGGCCATGGTGGGCAGCGGTGCTCGCCGCGCTCGCTATCTGCGGTGGGATCGGCGCCCTCCAGGGAACGCTGATCGCAGTGTTCAGGGTCCCGTCCTTCGTCGCGACCCTGGGTGGGTTCCTGCTCTTCTCGGGAGTCATCGTCATCATCCTCGGCGGGGCCGACTCCACGGTGAGCCTCAACACCTCGGTGCCCAACCAGAACTTCATCTACGACATGGTTCAGGGGCTGATCGCTCCCGTCGTCGGCTGGATCATCCTGGCGGTGGTGGTCGTGGCCGCCGGCACGGCCCAGTGGCTACGCTCAGCCAGGCGGCGGCGGCGGGGTCTGGTGACTCCACCGCTGAGCCTGACCGCGATCAAGCTCGTGCTGGTGGCGATCTTCGGGGCGGCGGTAGTGATCATCTGCTCCGTCAACCGCGGGAGCTCACTGAGATCGGTCACCGGGATTCCGTGGGTGATTCCCATCGTCCTCGTTCTGCTCGGCGTCTGGACGTTCGTGCTCCAGCGAACGCGCTTCGGCCGCTACATCTATGCCATTGGCGGCAACCCGGAAGCCACCCGCCGCGCCGGCGTCAGCCTCGCCGCCATCCGCATCTGGGCCTTCGCGCTGTGCTCGGCGACCGCCGCCCTCGGCGGCATCCTGCTCGGCTCATTTTTCTACGGTGAGTACAGCTCCAATACGGCCGACCCCGGCCAGCTCGTCCTGTACACCGTGGCCGCCGCCGTTATTGGCGGGGTCAGCCTCTTCGGCGGCCGGGGCAAGGCCATCCACGGCGTCCTCGGCGGACTCCTCATCGGCGGCATCGCCTACGGCGTGTCCCTGCTCAACCTGGGTTCGCTGTCCACGCCACTGACATACATCCTGCCGGGCGGCGTGCTCCTCATCGCAGTGCTGATTGACGTGCTGTCACGGCGCGGGGCGGGGGCGGTGACCGGTGTCTGACCAGACGCGAAGGACAAGCGATGAGGAAGTGCCCGTGACTGCGGACCCCAGCGAGACCCCGGTAGCGACGGCGGACGCCGGGACGGAAGACCTTACCCTCGACGAGACGGTGGCCGCGGCGGATGTCCCGCCCGAACTCGTTGCCAAGTCGCTCGGCCAGTACCTGCGGGCCTCGCTGCTCCAGGTCCGCAGCGGCAACAGCGGTGTCCTGCCGGTGATCCTGGGCCTGGTGGTGGTCGCGATCGCCTTCCAGATCGCGAACTCGAAGTTCCTGTCGGCGCAGAACCTGGTCAATCTGTTCGAGCAGAGCACCGTGTACATGCTGCTGGCGATGGCCGAGATCTTTGCCCTCCTCCTCGGGGAGATCGACCTGTCCGTCGGCCTGGTCATGGGGCTTGGCAGCGTGGTGGTCGCGGAGCTCGTGCAGCCGAGCGGCGCGAACTGGCCGTGGTGGGCGGCGATCACCGTCACGTTGCTCGCCTGCGCCGCGGTCGGCTTCATCCAGGGAACGCTGGTGGCCCGGCTGAAGATGCCGTCGTTCATCGTCACTCTCGGCGGGCTGCTGATCTTGGAGGGCGTGGCGATCATCGTTCTCGGCGGGTCGCTCGTCGGCATCGGAAACTCCCAGTACAGCAACGAGGCCGCCCTCTACGACATCTTCTGGGGGTCGTTCAGCCCGGTGGTCGGCTGGATCATGCTCGCCGTGCTGGTCGGAGGCGCTGGCACGGGGCTCTGGCTGCGCGACGCTCGCAAGCGCCGCCGCGGCTTGGTGGCTGCACCGCGCGGCTTCACCGCGATGAAGATCGTCCTCATAGCGGTCGCGGGAAGCGGGGTCGTCGCCGTCTGCAACGTCAACCGCGCCCACTTCGGGACGATCGAGGGGGTTCCCTACATCATTCCGATCGTCCTCATCGTCCTTGGCGCCTGTACGTTCCTGCTGCAGCGAACCCGCTTCGGCCGCTACGTGTACGCCATCGGCGGCAGCGCCACGGCGGCGCAGCGAGCCGGCATCCGCCTGACCGCGGTCCGAACCTGGTGCTTCATCCTCGCAGGCCTGATCTCTGGTATCGCCGGCGTGCTGTTCGCCTCGTGGCAGGTGTCGCTGACCACCAACATCATCAAGGCCTCCAACAGCTACGTGCTGCTCGCGGTGGCCGCGGCGGTCATCGGCGGCACCAGCCTGTTCGGCGGCCGGGGCAAGACCATCCACGGCATCCTCGGCGGCCTCGTCATCGGCGGCATCTACAACGGCCTCTACCTGCTGGGTGTGTCGAGCCAGGTGATTGACGTCGTCGTCGCAGGTGTCCTGCTGGCGGCGGCGCTCATCGATGTCCTCTCCCGCCGAGGCGCCCCGGGCCGGGCGTGACGCACGAAGGGATCGTCGTCTGGTGAGGCAGACCAGAAGAGTGTCGAAAATTTCTCTGATTTCGGCGCGTCTTCCCCATCCCGGCAAGTCTCGTTAGCAATTCAGTTAGCAATACCAGTGCTGACCCGCCGGTTCTCGACGCGTTGGCGCATGCCCGCCTCGCTATGCGATCATGCAGCCTTAGTGGTCGGTGTCGAAAGTTCCTCGGGGGTTATCAGATGGCGGCCAGTGCGGCAGGCTGATGGTCGTGTTCGTGCTGCTGGTTTCGCTCTTTCTGTTCGTGTCGTTCGATCCGGGCCAGTAGGTCCTCGAGGTCGGTTGGGGTGAAATTCCATTTGAAGGGTCGGGCGGTGGCGTTGTA
>DATCGA010000254.1:0-2668 GCA_036509215.1 Trebonia sp. | reverse complement strand
GGGTAGGCCCTGGTGTGGAGGGTGACCTTTCCGGCCTGGGCGAGGGCCATCAGCTCGGCGAGCTCGTTGTAGGTGCCGACGATGTTGCCGATGATGCTCCGCTCGGTCGAGATGATGTCGAGGGTCGGGATCGTGATCGTGCCGCCGTAGCCGATGACGAAGTCGGACCCGCCGGGGGCGGTCATGTTCCAGGCGTCCGTCTCCGCGCCCTGCTCGGCCACGAAGTCGAGGACGACGTGCGCGCCCCTGCCGCCGGTCAGGTCCCTGACCGCGTCGACGTGGGCGCCGTCGGCGACCACGGTGTGGGCGGCGCCGAGCTGCGCCGCGAGCTTGAGCGCGTCGGGGTTGCGGTCGACCACGATGATGGCGGTCGCGGACAGGGCGGCCAGGCACTGGACGCCGATGTGGCCGAGGCCGCCCGCCCCGATGACCACCGCGGTGGTGCCGGGGTAGAGCAGCGGCAGCGCCTTGCGGACGGCGTGGTAGGCGGTGATCCCGGCGTCGGCCAGCGCGGCGACGTCGGCCGGGCGGGTCTTGGGGTCGAGCTTGACGCAGGCGCGGGCGGACGTGAGCAGGTACTCGGCCATCCCCCCGTCGGTGGAGAGGCCGGGGAAGGTGGAGTTCTCGCAGTGCATGTCGTCGCCCGCCCGGCAGGCGCGGCAGAGGCCGCAGGTCGGCGTCGGGTGGAGGATGACGGTGTCGCCGACGGCGACGTTGGTGACGGCGGAGCCGATCTCGCTCACCCAGCCCGCGTTCTCGTGGCCCAGGATGTACGGCAGCGGGGTGCCCATCGCCGCGTCCCACTGGCCCTCGATGATGTGCAGGTCGGTCCGGCACACCCCGGCCCCGCCGATCTTCACGATCACGTCCAGCGGCCCGGCGATCACCGGCTCCGGCACCTCGTCGATCACCGGCGCGGAGTGGAACTTATGCAGTCGAACGGCCTTCACGGAACCTCCCGATCACGAAGGGTCTGGGTAGCGGGCGCGGAGCATGCCCGAGCAGATCGAGGTGTTGGCCTCGATGCCGGTCCGGGTCAGGCCCGCGCGGCGCAGGTGCAGCGGGACCGCGTCCGCCCCGACCGTGGCGCCGGTCGCGGGGTCGATGAGTAGCGGGTCGGCGTCGCCGGCCGGGAGCCCGAGGTCGGCCCGCCGGTCTCTGAGCCTGGTCAGCTCCGGTGAAGCGGGGACTTCGCCCAGGGTGAGCGCGGCCAGCTCGGCCGGGGCGCGGCCCGCCGCCACCAGCGGGCGGCAGACAAGATCGGTGCCCGCCAGGACCGCCTTGCGCAGGAAGGTCGCGCGGAGGTCGTCGAGCTCGTCGGTCGCCTCGCCATCGAACGAGGCCGCGAACCCGGCCCGGGCGGCCACCCCGGCGTTGATCGCGTCCGACGCGAAGTGGTCGTCGAGCATGACCTCGACGGCGGCCACGCCCGGAACCCCGGCGACCGCGTCGTAGGCGTCGGCCACCATCAGGAACGCGAAGTTCGGGGCGCAGAAGTAGGTCGGCAGCCGCAGCCGGACCCGCGCCCGCCCCTCCGGCGAGACGGTGCAGGACGAGACGAAGCCCAGCGTGGTGACGGGCTCGTCGAGCTCCGGGTCGCGCACCGTCGCCAGCGCCGCGAGCACGGCGCCGATCAGCGGAGGGGCTACGCTGGCGGGCGCGTCGGTGACGCTCGTCATACCTCGGAGACGAGCTTCGCGTCATCCTGCGCGGCCGGCTCCCCCGCCTGAGCGGGCACCAGGAACTCGGCCGGGACCGGGATGTCGTAGAGCTTGGCCGCGTTGAGGCCGAGGATCTTCTTCTTGGTCGCGGTGGTGAGCTTGGCGTAGTCCGAGAGTTCCTCGTCGTCGGGCATCTGCCAGTCGACGAACCCCTCGACCTGCCACTTGGGCTCCCAGATGCCGTAGTCGCTGCCGAACGTCATCTTGTCCTCGCCGACCCAGAACAGCAGCTCGCCCATCACCTTGGCGAAGAACTTCGGCCGGGCGTGCATGAGCCCGCCGATCGCCACCGACAAGCCGGCGTAGACGTTCGGCTCCTGCGTCGCCATGAAGCAGAAGTCCTCGATCCGGGGCAGGCCGACGTGCTCGACGATGAAGTTCAGCTCCGGGAAGTCCGTCGCGGCGTGGTCGACGTCGGACACGTCGAACGCGTCCTTGTCCAGCGGCCAGATCGTCGGGCCCTTGTGCACGTGGACGTTCTTGATGCCGAGGTTCTGGGCCGCCTCCAGGTACCGGTAGGCGGCCGGGTCGGACAGCTTGTAGCCGCGGGAGCCGTTGTTCCACTCGGCGGTGTAGAGCTTGACGCCCTTCGACCCGTACCGCTCGACGTTGCGGCGCAGCTCCACCAGGCCGTTATCGCCGTCGCGCGGGTCGAACCGGGTGTTGGCGATGAACTTGCCCGGGTGCTTCTCGCCCAGGGCGGCGTTCCGCTCGGTGGTGTTGAACCCCTCCGTGTACCACTCCTTCAGGTACGTCGGCTGGAACACCGCCACGTCCACGTGGCCGTCCTCGAAGACGTCCTTCATCAGGTCGTCCTCGGTGTAGGACATGAACTTCTCGATCGGCCAGTGGGTTTCCTTCGGGCCGAGCGACTGGTACGCGTGGAAGCACTCGATCCAGCCCTTGGCGTACTGCTCGGCGCCCGGCACCCAGTTATCAGGCCCGGC
>DATCGA010000253.1:0-21448 GCA_036509215.1 Trebonia sp. | reverse complement strand
GCGGCCGACGCCGCCGGGATGATCTCCGGGCTGCGGATGGCCGAGGTGCTGGCCGGCCTTCGCGGCCAGCCGCCGTGCGACGTCGAGGCGCTGGCCAGCGCCGTCGCCTCCTTCTCGGAGCTGGCGGCCGACCTCGGGGAGTACCTCGACGCCTTCGACGTCAACCCGCTGATCTGCTCTCCCACGGGCGTGCTGGCCGTCGACGCGCTGGCCGAACCTCGCGCCGGGGGCGCGACGCCGTCACGCTGACAAATCTCCGGCGCCTATTTGATATTGACAGCCGCCGAACGCAATGTTATATCTCTGATATCAACGTCTGAGCTCGAATTCGCCAATCTCGACGGATACATTCAGCTCAACTGAACGCGAAATCAGAAAACCGAAGGTAGCCGCCGCGCGCCTTCTGATGAGAGGTTTGCTGAATGGCAGCGCGCACGACGGTAGTGGCGGCGGGGCGGCATCGGATTGAAGCGAACGTATTCGGCGACGGCTCGCCGGTGGTGGTCATCGAACCGTCATTTGGCGGATCGGCGGGCGAATGGCGCTCCGTCGCCGAGACGCTGGCCGAGCAGAGCACGGTGGTGACCTATGACCGGGCGCCCTACGGCGCCAGCAGCCGGGCGGTCGACCGCAGGACCCCGGCCGACATCGCGGGAGACCTGCACGCGGTGCTTGAGGCGCTCGGCCTCTCGGCTCCGCTCGTCCTCGTCGGGTTCTCGGCGGGCGGGCTGTACGTGCGCAAGTACGCGGCGACGCACCCCGGCGACGTGGCCGGGATGGTCCTGGTCGAGTCAAGCCACGAAGGACAGACGCCGCTGCTCAATGCGGTATTCACCTGGAAGGTAAAACTGGAGGGTCTGCTCTTCTATCCGCAGATTATCTTTTCTACTCGCAGCGGGCGCCTCGGCGCCGACCGGCTGTCGATGATGCGCGAATGGCGCGCCTTCCGCAGCCTCCCGGCGGCCGACCGCCCGCTCGCGCCTGGAGCGCTCGGCGACAAACCGCTGGCGGTGATCACCCGCGCCGACGGCGGGCCGTACGGCGGCCGGCAGTGGCAGGTATGGCATGAGTTCCACATCGAGCAGGCACGGCTTTCCGCCAATAGCCATCACGTCATCTCCACGCACGCGGACCACGCGCTCCACGAGAGCGATCCCGAGCTGGTGATCGCGGCCGTCACCGAGGTCGTGCACAGCGCGCGGACCGGGACCTCGCTGCGGCACCAGCGGATGGCCGGCTAGGCAGCCGGATGGCCAGCTAGGCAGCCGGACGGCCGGCTAGGCGGCGCCCGATCCGGACGCGAGCAGTCGTCGGCCAAGGTCGGCCGTCGCCTGTCGCAGTTCGGCCGAGCCGCGCACGTGGAAGGCGTACGGCAGCACCGCCAGGCGTCCCGCGTACCAGCTCGGGTTGGCGGTGGAGGCGCGCAGCCGCGTGCGGCGGCCGTCGTCGGACGGCGACAGGGCGCCGAGGCTGCGCGGCAGCCACCGGGCGACCTCGGCCGTCGGCGCGTCGATGACGACGTCGACGTCGTACGCCCAGCCCTGCGACAGGTGATCCTCGAGCACCGCCAGCGCGTCGAGGCCGGCCGGCGGGGTGAACGTCTCCGGCGTCGGCGACGCGGTCATGATCCGGTCGATGCGCAGCACCCGCCGGGCCTCGACGGTGTGCGACCAGCACAGTAGGTACCAGCGGCTGCGCCTGAGCACGACCGCCCACGGGTCGACCTCCATCTCCCGGTCCTTCTCTTCACCCGCCCGCCCTTCCCGGCCGCCCGCCCGCCCTTCCCGCCCGCCCGCCCAGTGGCCCCGCCGGTAGGTCAGCCGCAGCCGCCGCGCCGCCGCGCAGGACTCGAACAGCGTCGTCGTCACCTCCAGGCTGACCAGGACGGCCGGTTCGGGCTCGTCCGGAGGGCCGCCCGCAGCGCTGTCGCGGATCGGCCGCACCTGGGCGGCGACCCGGGCCGGCAGCACCCGGACGATCTTGGCCAGCGCGCCGCCCACCAGGTCGGCCGGGTCGGCCGCGCCCTTGTGCCCCTCGAGCACGGCCATGACCAGGCCGGAGGCCTCGGCGGCGGTGAACGTGAGCGGCGGCAGCCGCAGCCCGTGCCCGACCTGGTACCCGCCGTAGGGACCGCTGACGGAGTCGATCGGCAACCCCGCCTCGCGCAAGATCGCGACGTAACGGCGGGCGGCGCGCTCGGTGACGCCGAGCCGCTCGCCCAGCCGGGTCGCGGTGATGCCGGGGACGTTCTGGATCGCCTCGAGGGCGAGCAGGGCCCGGGCGGTCGGGCTGATCTCGTGGCCCCCGCCGACGTGCGTCATCCGACCGCATCCTTCCCGCTTTCCGGAAGCAGAACGTCCGCTGTAAACGGTACTCTGCCGGCCATGGGCAAGGCAGGCAACGAAAAGACAGGCATGGCGCCCGACCAGCCAGACGAGCCGACCAGGCCGACCGAGCCGACCACGCCGACCGGGCCGGTCCCGCCGATCAAGGCGGATGACCTGTCCATCGTGCCCGCCAACCACGCCTCAGCGGACGACCTCAAGGCGGTCTTCGGCACCCGCGACTGCGGCCGGTGCAACTGCCAGCGGTTCAAGACCCGCGGCTGGTTCTGGGAGCAGGCAACCGACGAGCAGCGGCGGGCGCAGCTCATCGACCAGGCCAACTGCGGCGACCCGGCCGCGACCTCGACCACCGGCCTGGTCGCGTTCCTCAAAGACCCGCAGGCGACGCCCGTCGGCTGGGTGGCGGTCGAGCCCCGCACCGAGTACCCCCGCCTGCTCAGGCTGCCCACGGTGTGGAAGGGCCGCCCGGACGAGGACAAGCACGACGACTCGGTCTGGGCCGTCACCTGCTTCGTGGTCCGCAAGGGCTACCGCAAGCGCGGCATCACCTACGCCCTGGCCGAAGCCGCCGTCGGCTACGCCCGGGCCAGCGGCGCGCGGGCGCTCGAGGCCTACGCGATGCTGACCCAGCCCGGCCGGGAGATCACCTGGGGCGAGCTGCACGTCGGCGCTCGCCAGGTCTACGCCGAGGCCGGCCTGGCCGAAGTCTCCCGGCCGAGCGTCCGTCGCGCGGTCATGCGGATCGACTTCGATAGCAGCCGAATTTACGGGCCGGACCAATAGCGACAGAAACTGCCGACTATTGACCGGACCGCATTATCGATTGCTCGCAAATCGGAGTTTTCAGAACAGCACGTAGACCTTGCGCACGGTCTCGTGCAGGTCCCAGGTGCCGCGCCAGCCGCGCGGGAACATCGCGCTGTCGCCGGCCCCGAACGTCGCGGGCTTGCCGCCGTCGGGGGTGACGGTCAGGGAGCCGGAGAGGATGTAGATGAACTCGTTCTCCTCCTGCACCCAGTACGACGGCCCGGCCGTGCACTGCCAGATCCCGGTCGACTGGCCGCTGCCGTCGGTCCCGGTCCACATGGTGAGCCCGTGGGTCTGCATCGGCACCTCTTCCGACGTCGCCTCCTCCAGCGGCCCCCAGTCCTCGAGCTCGGCGGTGGCGGCGGCGCTGAGCACCGTGGTGTCGATGAAGGGAACCTCGGTCGCTGAGCTCATGATCACGACGCTTTCTCGGGGAAGGGGAGTGCGATTGGATCGGCCGCAAGCCTACTGCGGCCGCTGGCGTCGAACCGGTCGAGGCCGAGCATGGAAACATCCTCGACCACGGTCGACGTTACACCGAGGGCGACGTCCGCCGCGCACCGCGCGACGGCCGGCCCCCACATCATGCCGGCCCCGCCTGCCGACGCCACGAACACCCGGGAAAGCCCGGCCGCAGGGCCGATGATCGGCAGGTGATCGGGCGTGAAGTCGATCGTCGCCGCCCACGCCCGGCGCAGGCCGAGCCCGGCCGTGAGCGGGACCAGCGCGGCCAGCTTGGACCGCATCAGCGCGAGATAGTCGAAGTCGAGGCAGCGGTTCTCGCCCGGCGGCTCGTCGGGGTCGCTCATCCCGAACAGCAGCCCGCCCTCCTCCGGCCGCCAGTACAGCCCCGACGGCACGTCGAACGCCATCGGCCGGTCGGCGAAGGCGGGGTGCTCCTCGGTCACCGCCACCGTGTGGCGGACCCCGCCCGCCGGGATCGAGATCCCGGCCAGGGCGCCGACCGCCGCCAGCTGCGGGCCGCCCGCCAGCACCACCAGCCCGGCCGAGACCGGGCCGCGGGACGTGGCCACGTCGACCCCGGACGCCGACGCCGACAGCCCGCAGAACCGCGTCCGCTCCGCCACGACAACGCCGGAACCGACCAGCGCCGCCGTGTACGCGGCGACGTTCCGAGGCGGCGTGATGTAGCCGTCCTGCTCGCAGTAGGTCGCGCCGAGCGTGCACCCGGGCGCCATCGTCGGGTTGATCGCGTCGACCCCGGCCGAGGTCAGCCAGCGCACCGGCAGCCCCAGCGATTGCTGCATCGTTATCCGCGCCTGCGCCGCCTCGACCTCGGCCGGGGTGAAGCAGGGCAGCAGGTACCCCTGCTGGACGAACCCGGAGTCGGTGCCGATCTCGGCCCGCTGCCCGAGGTAGAACGAGCGCGACCAGAGCCCGAGCCGGACCGCCTCGGGCGTCCCGCCCTGCACCCGCACCACGCCGGCCGCGCGGCTGGACGCGCCCTGACCGAGCACGCCCTTCTCGATCAGGGCGACGTTTTCGAGGCCGGCCCGGCGAAGGAAGTACGCGCACCAGGCGCCCACGGTCCCGCCGCCCACCACGACGGCGTCAACGGTTTTCGGCAGCTCACTAGTCATCGGCACGCTTCGATGCTAGACATAGACTGAACGTTCAGTCAATGACCGAAATGGTCGATCGAGGTGCCCGATGTACGGCCTGTCTGCAGCCGATGAGGACATCCAGGCGCGCGCCCGCGTCTTCGCCGACGAGCTCATACCGCTCGAGGTCCAGGCGGAGCTCGACGGCGGCCTGCCCGACGACGTGACCGCCGCGCACAAGAAGCGGGCGATCGAGCTCGGCCTGTTCGCCACCAACATGCCCGCCGCCCTCGGCGGCGTCGGCGCGACCGCCCTCCAGCAGGTCCTCGTCCAGGAGCAGGTCGGCCGGGTCACCAACGCCCTCGGCTGGGTCGCCGCCACCCCGCCCTCCTGGTTCCCCCCGGTCGCGACCGAGGACCAGGTCGAGCGGTACCTCAAGCCGACCGTCCGGGGCGAGCGCGAGGAGTGCTACGCGATCACCGAGGCGTCGGCGGGCTCCGACGTCGACGCGATCGAGGCGACCGCCTACCGCGACGGCGACGAGTGGGTCCTGAACGGCGTCAAGTGGCATGTCACCAGCTACAACTCGGCCGACTACTGCTTCTTCCAAGCCAAGAAGATCAACCCCAGTCATCCCGAACGGTCCCGTGGTCCCCGCTCGCACCCCCACGCCGAGCCCGCCCCGGTGGCGGACCCGGCTGGCGAGGACTCTCCTGCCGCACCCGGCCGGGACGCTCATCCGGCCGAGCCTGGCTCCGCGCCCGTCTCGTCGGCCGACGCCCCGGCCGAGCACCTGCTGTTCCTCGTCGACCTGCCCAGCCCCGGCGTCACCGTCGTCCGCACCCCGGCCTACACCCACACGATCAGCCACCACCACCCGATCGTCGAGTTCACCGACGTCCGGGTCCCGGCCGGCCACCTGGTCGGCGACGAGGGCGGCGGCATGCTCTACTCGCGCGAGTGGTTCCGCTTCGAGCGGCTGATGGTCGCCGCCCGCTGCACCGGCGCCGCCGACCGCCTGGTCGCGGAGATGACCGCGTTCGCGAGCGCGCGCATCGCCGGCGGCGTCCCGATCGCGTCGCACGGCCTGATCGCGGGCATGCTCGCGGACAGCGTGACCGAGCTCTTCGCCGCCCGCTCGATGCTGTACGAGACCGCCCGCGGCATCGACCGCGACCCCTCCGACGTGAAGACCGCGCACGCCCAGTGCTCGATGATCAAGCTCTACTGCTCGGAGATGGCCAACCGGGTCGCCGACCGCGCCGTCCAGGTCTTCGGCGGCCGCGGCTACATGCGCGAGAACGTCGCCGAGCGCTTCTTCCGCGAACTGCGCGTCGAGCGCATCTGGGAAGGCACCAGCGAGATCCAGCGCATGATCATCGCCGGCCAGCTAACCAAACGAGGCCCCTCCGCCCTCGCCTAACTCCACCCCAGCAGCACCCGCGCGCCCCGCCCAGCCCGAACTCCCACCCGCGCGCCCCGCCCAGCCCGAACTCTCACCCGCGCCCGCGCCCCGCCACCGCCTGCGTCCCCGCCCCAACTCCCACCAGCACCCGTGGCCCGCGTTCCCGCCCCAACTCTCACCGGCACCGGTCGCGCACGCCTCGACTCCCACCGCACCTGTCGCCTACGCCATCGACCCCAATTGGCGATGTCACTGGCGTAGCTGACCGGCCCCGGACCCTGTCGATGGCGTAGCCGACAGCCCGCTCACCGCCCACGCCAGGGCGCCCGAAAATTATTGTGCGACAAACGTTCCGGAGAACGTATACAAACGTCGCACAATAATTTCGAAGCCATTTTCCGACGCGCACATCGCGACCGATACCACCTCACACGGTAAGGCCCGTCTCGGTCGTCCGCTCGGTCACTCGCGTTCCCTGGTACCCGCGAGCCACCGTCGTCACGAATGAGTAGATCGCGTCCTCCTCCGGGGAGAGCGGGCCGGGCGAGGCGAACGGCGAGGACAGCCCGCGCTGGACCGCCTCGCAGGCCGCCCAGTCCTGGCGGTTGGTCAGGTCCCAGAAGTCCACCGCGTACGACGGGTCAAAGGACGCGTCGCCGACCGCCTCGGGCGCGAACGCCCACGAGCAGTCGATCCGCGTCCGGTCTGCCGCCACCGGGGTGAGGATGTGCGTCATGACGTAATCCGGGTGCAGGCTCAGCAGCACGTTGGGGAAGATCCCGACGTACGCGACCGTGCGCAGCTCCGCCGCCGGCAGCCCGCGCAGCGGCACCCCGCCGCTGTGGCCGTCGAGTGACATCGTCGCCGCGTCGTCTCGCAGCGACATCCACCCGCCGATCCAGGACCCGGAGGCGGGGTAGTTCTCCCCGCTGTGCGGTGGCGAGACGCTGCACAGTTCCGGGTGGATCGTCGGGCAGTGATAGCACTCGTGGTAGTTCTCTGTCAGGATCTTCCAGTTCACCGTGGCGTCATAGCTATGGGAGGCGGCGACGACCAGCCGCTCCGGCTCGTACGGGGCGACGATCGCATCGAGCCCGGCCAGGGGCAGCGGCCCCGCCGCCCCGCCCGACCCGTCGACGAACACCAGCCCGTGCCACTCGGCGGCCGGCAGCGACACCAGCGGCCACGCGGAGGCGTCGAAGCCGGGAATCTCCCGGTAGCCGGGCGCGCCGCGCAGCTCGCCGGAGAGCGAGTACGCCCACGAATGGTAGGGGCAGACGATGGCCTTCCCGGTCGCCGCCGAGCCACACGGGAGCAGTTGGTGGCCGCGGTGCCTGCAGGTGTTCGCGAACGCGCGGACCTGCCCGTCCTCGCCCCGGACGAGCAGCGCGCCGCCGTTCCCGGTCTCGACCGCGAGCTGGTCGCCGGCCGCGGGCAGCCGTGAGGAGTGGGCCGCGCAGGTCCAGCCGCCGCCGAAGAAGTGCCGTCGTTCCCAGTCGAATACCTCCGCCGACGTGTACGCGGCGGGCGGCAGCATCCGGCTCTCGCCGAACGGCCGCAGCGCGGCCGCGAGCGCGGCGGAATCGACGGGGGCCGGAGGAAAGGCGCGAGGAGATCCGTTCATCGGGCCGGTGAAATCCTGACTGACCATACAGTCAAGATTATGGGCGGATTCAACGAATGTCTATACTAGTCGGCCGCTAACGGATGAAACGGGAGCTAGCGAGGGTCGGCCAGACCGCCTGGGCCGGCCAGGATTTCGTCGAGCCAGGCCCGCGCGGCGGTGATCGACTGCGGTCTGAGCCGGAACACCCGCGCCCGTGCGTCCGTTTCGAGTCGCTGGTCCTCGATGACGAGGGCCTCGAGGAGAACGCGCAGGTGCCTGCTGATCGCCGGGGCCGACATGCCGATCTCGGCCGCGATCTCGCCCGCCCGTCGCGGCCCCCCGCTGAGCAGCCTCACCACCTGCCGCCGGACCGGATCGCCGAGCGCCTCGATGACCGTCCCGGCCGTCGCGTCCCCATTGTGTCTCACGTTCACAATAATTAACAAAATCATTAACTATTGTCAAGATGGCCGAGCCTGCGGAAACAGGGGTCAGCCCAGGCGAAATCCGATCGCCTTCGAATGAATTGCGTTAGTAGCGGGCCAAGATCATCGCCGGGGTCTTGCGGCCAGATAGCGGCGATGCCGATACTGCTGGGATGAGCGACCGGAACGTGGTGGGCGGCGAGCTTGAGCCCTGTGGAAGTGACCCACTGACAGGGTTCTACCGTGACGGCTGCTGCACCACCGGCCCCGAGGACCGGGGGAGCCACACTATCTGCGCGGTGGTGACGAGCGAGTTCCTTGACCATCAGCGGCGCATCGGCAATGACCTCACCACCCCGATGCCGCAGTTTCGCTTTCCCGGGCTGGTGCCGGGGGACCGCTGGTGCGTCACCGCCGTGAACTGGCTTCGCGCCTACCAGGACGGCAGCGCGTCGCCGGTTGTGCTGGCCTGCACGCACGAGCGCGCGCTGGACATCGTCCCGCTGACCGCGCTGCGCGAGCACTCGGTCGACGTCCCGGCCGACCCGAGCGCCCTTGAGGGCCACTAGCGCCCGATAGCGTAAGCGTCATGGCGATCATGACTCGAACCCTTGGGCGCACCGGCGCTGACGTGACGATCCTCGGCTACGGGGCGATGGAGCTCAGAGGCAAGCCGCGCGGTCCCGAGATCGCCGACGAGGACGCCGGGCGCTTGCTCAACGCGGTCCTCGACGGCGGCATCAACCTGATCGACACCTCTCCCGACTACGGCCGCAGCGAGGAGCTCATCGGCGCGCACATCGGCCACCGCCGGGACGAGTTCTTCCTCGCCTCCAAGTGCGGCTGCCTGATCGAGATCCCGACCGACGCGACGCCGCCGTACCCGCACGACTACAGCGCCGCGAACGTCCGCGCCGACGTCGAGCAGTCGCTGCGGCGGCTGCGCACCGACCGCCTCGACCTGGTCCAGGTGCACATGTCACCGAGCCGGGCCACGCTCGAGGAGAACGGCACCGTCGAGATGCTGCAGGCGCTGCAGCGTGAGGGCAAGGTCCGCTTCATCGGCATGTCGGGCATCCTGCCCAACCTCCCCGACCACATCGCGATGAACGTGTTCGACGTCTTCCAGATCCCCTACTCGGCCGTCCAGCGCGACCACGAGGACCTCATCACCGAGGCGGTGAAGGCAGGGGCGGGCACCTTCATCCGCGGCGGCGCCGCCCGCGGCGCGGCTTCGGAGGAGAAGAACTGGCAGGTCGGGCCGCTCACCCAGCAGCCCGGGGTCGGCCAGCGGAACTGGGAGACCTCCGGCGTCCAGGACCTGCTGGCCGAGGCCGGGATCCCGGCGATGGAGTTCATCTTGCGCTTCACGCTCAGCCACCCAGGACTGTCCACCACGATCGTCGGCACCGCGAACCCCGATCACCTCGGCAGCAACATCGCCACGGCTGAGAAGGGCCCGCTCCCGGCCGACCTCTACGCCGAGGCCCGCAAGCGCCTCCCGGCACCCGAGTAACGGCTTGCGCGCGATCCCGCACCACAGCGACGCCCCGCCGGGCGACTCGATCGGCGGGGTGTCGTCGTCCGGGTGCCATTGCGACGTCCACACGACCTCGCCCGGATTCTCCAGCGGCAGCCCGCCGAAGAGCGAACCGACCGCCGCCCGCCTGCGCAGGTAGAGCCCCGACGACGCGTCCTCGTAGACGTCGGCGGCCTTGTCCGCCTCCGCGTAGTGATCGGCCGACAGGTGCGAGATGACCAGGAAGCTGCCCGGCGGCACCGAGTCCATCAACGCGGCGACGATGCCGGCCGGGTCGTCGGCGTCCGCCACGAAATGCAGGATCGCGACCAGCAGGACCGCGATCGGACGGTCGAAGCTGAGCACCGAACGGACCCGCGTGTCCCCGATGATCCCGCCCGGATCCCTGAGGTCGCGGCCGACGATCGCGGTGCCCTCGACGCCGTGCAGCGTGTAGCCCGCGTGCGAGATCACCACCGGGTCGTTGTCGACGTAGACCACGCGGCTGCCAGGCGCCTGCGCCCGCGCCACCTCGTGCACGTTCCCCATCGTCGGCAGCCCGGTCCCGATGTCGAGGAACTGCCTGATCCCCGCCTCGCGGGCCAGGTGGCGGACCGCGCGCCCGAGGAAGCGCCGGTTCTGCTGGACGGTGCCGCGCACCACGTCCTCGCCGAGCACGTCGAAGGTCCGCCTCGCGGCCTCCCGGTCGGCCGGGAAGTTGTCCTTGCCGCCGAGCATGTAGTCGTACATCCGCGCGACGTTCGGTTCTTCCGGGCGGAACGCCACCCCGCTCGTCGCCATGGGCAGATCCTGTCATCGCCCGATAACGCTGTCATCGGTAACCGCGTCCGCCGTGCAAATCGGTATAGATACCTAGAGCCGCCGCTCAGCGGTCGATGTGCGAATTGAGCCAGTCGCAGAAGGCCGCGCTGGTCCGGAACAGCTCGACGACGTTCGCGGCGGCGGCCGGCGTCGAGAGCGCAGGCGACGGGTTCCAGTGCCGCCACGTGGTCAGGCCCTTGTGCCGCAGCAGCTCGATCCTGGGATGGCCGGCCGAGTAACCGCGCGGCGAGGACTTAAGCGAACCGTGCCCGTGGATCTCGACGCCCGCCCGCTCGAGGCCGGCCACGATCGCGGCGAGCTCGGCCCCGCCCGGGCCGGCCACCGCGGCCCGGTACTTGATCAGCTCGTCCGGCTCCAGGTGCCACCTCCCGGTGCCAGCGGACATTCCGTCGGCCGAGAACTGCACGTAGCCGGTCCCGCCGACCGTCGCCCCGATATGCGTCTTATAGGGCGTCTTGTCGTTGCTGAAGCGGATGTCCCGGTACGGGCGGAAGATCTTCGACCCCCCGAACTCGGGGGCGAGGTCCTCGAGCAGCTCCTCCATCGGGCGGAGCACGTGCTCCTGGTAGACCGCCTTATGGCTGGTCCAGTACACCTTCGAGTTGTCGGTCTCGAGGCCCTCGTAGAACTCCAGTGCCGCCGTCGGCCAGCCGGTGAACGCCATCGGGCCAGCCTACGCCGGGGCCGCCCCCCGACGGCGGCTGACCGGGCGGGACGCGCCGATTTGCGGTAATCGCGGATCTCCGGCGGTCATCTGGCGCTCGGCCCTAAGATTTGCCGGTACATCCCCGTGCCCTCGGCGCTCCTTAGCAACGAAAAGAAACGAAAAGAGTTGTTCGATCGTGTCGCGTGATGACCTGACGGTCAGGCAGCGGGCGGTGCTCTTCGCCCTCCTGGGCGAGGCTCGCCAGGTCGCCAACCCGGAGCTCGAGCGGCTGATCGGCGTCCGCCTCGACGGCGCGGAACGCCGCGACCTGAACGACCGCAAGCTCGTCGAGTCGACCAAGGTAGGCCGCGCCTTCGCGCACGAGCTGACCGACAAGGGCTGGCGGTGGTGCAACCAGGAGCTGGCAGCGACCCCGAGCGAGCGCGCCACCGGGCTGGAGCGCGCGCACTACCGCGTCTTCGGCCTGTTCGCGCGCTACTTGAACGCCGCCGGCCTCAGCCTCGCCGACATCGTCCGCCCCGCCAACGGGACCGCCAACGGGACCGACAACGTAGCCGAAGCCGACAACGAAGCCGACCTGACCGCCTGCATCGAGGCCGGGTACCGTTCGCTCGCCCCCGGCTCCGGCGAGTTCGTCAGCCTCCGCGAACTGCGCCTGCAACTGCCCGGCCGCCCGCGCCCCGACGTCGACGCGGCGCTCACCACGATGTTCACCACGCAGCGGATCAACCTCATCCCGCAGTCCAACCAGCGGGCCCTGTCCGACGCGGACCGCGCGGCGGCCCTGCGCATCGGCGGCGAATACAAGCACTTGATCTCGATCGAGTGAGTGAATCGAGCATCGAATGAGTAACCAAGAGCTGACCGCGCTGGCCGGGCTCACCTTCGACTGGACCCGCGCGCTCGACGACGTCTGGACCGACCAGCGCTATCACGTCAACGGGCTCCACGCGGTGACCGCCGCCCTGATCGGCAGCGGCATCCGCGCGATCGCGGCCGACGGGGCCAGGCCGCTCGGCATCGTCATCCAGGGCCAGCGCGGCGTCGGCAAGACCCACCTGCTCGGCTGGACCAGGGAACAGGTGCAGCGCGACGGCGGCTTCTTCTTCCTGGTCGGCGACCTGTTCACGAAGGCGTTCTGGGAGCAGGTCCTCGGCTCGATGGTGGAGCAGTTGCTGCCGCTGCCCGACGGCAGCCGCAACCAGCTGGCGACGCTGCTGACCCGGCTGGCGGACCAGGTCGGGCTCGACGGAAGTTTTCGCGCCCAGGTCACCGGGGAGGTGCCGCCGACCCCCGAGGGGGTCAAGGTGTTCATCGCGGCGCTGCGCCGGGCCGCCCCCTCGCTGGGCCTGATCTGCCAGGACACCGCGCGGGCGCTGGTCCTGCTGGCGTCACCGCTGCAGGAGGACCAGGACGTCGGCTACTACTACCTGACCGGCAACGAGGTCGACCTGCAGGACCGCCGCCACTGGCGGATCAACTCCACCAGGAAGATCCCGAGGCTGCTGGTCAACGAGGTCTCCCAGCTGCTGGCGCTGGCCGGGCCCATCGTGCTCGCGATCGACCAGGTCGACGCGCTGATCGACGAGCTCGTCGGCCGCAGCGCGGCCGACGCCGAGCAGGCGCGGCCGCTGGCGGACGTGGCGACCGGGCTGATGGCGCTGCGCGACGTCGCCCACCGCACGCTCACGATCGTCTCCTGCCTCCCGGAGAGCTGGGAGTACATCCGCAAGTACGGGGTGGACACCGTCACCGACCGGTTCCGCGAGGCCCGTCAGCTGCGGAACATCCCGAGCGCCGACGTCGGCCGCCTGATGATCGAGAAGCGGTTCGCGGTCGACTACGGGCGGTCGGGCTTCGAGCCGCCGTACCCGACCTGGCCGATCCTGCCCGCCGCGTTCGACGACGCCAGCAAGTACACCGCCCGCGCCCTTCTCAAGCGGATCGAGGCGCACGTCAGCCGGTGCCTCCAGGGTCAAGAGATCGTCGAGCTCGACCACCTGGACGAGACGCATCCCAGCGCGCAGTCGGTGAGCGCCGACGCGTCCGGAGAATCGCCCGGCCGGTCGGAACTCGACCGCCTGTTCGCCCGGCTCAGCCAGCAGGCGGCAGTCGGCGCCGCGCTCGACCCGGAGACCGAGGACGCGGCGATGCCGTCGCTGTTGGCGGCCGGCCTCGAGGCCTGGGCCAGGGAGCTCGGCGGGGCGGAGGACCAGGTATTCGTTCAGGAGCCGCTGCCGGGCAAGAACCCGAGGCTGCACGCGTGCCTGCGGATGCTCCTCGACACCAGGACCGAACGGCAGCGCCGCTGGGCGTTCCGCGCCATCGCCTCCAACAGCCCGCGGGCGGTGCAGACCAGGCTCAGGAAGGCGATCGAGGGGGCCGGCCTGGCCGCCGGCGGCGTCGGCGACGCCGGCCGCCGGCTGTTCGTGCTCAGGTCGGCGGGCTGGCCAAGCGGCCCGGTGACCGAGAAGGCGGCGGCCGAGTTCACCGCCAAGGGCGGGGTGCTGCTGCCGGTCGCCGAGGCGGACCTGAAGACGTTCGCCGCCCTCGGCGAGCTGCTGGCCGGCCATCACCCGGAGCTGAACGCCTGGCTCCTCGCCCGGCGGCCCGCGCACGGCACCGAGCTCCTCGGCCGCGCCCTCGCGGACGCCGGCGCCGATGATCTCCCCGAGCCGGCCCCGGTCCAGCCGCAGCCGCCAACGTCGGCCAAGCCGCTCGACAAGAAGCCCGAGCCGCCGCAGCAGCCAGCGGCCAAAACAACGACGACGACGACACAAGCCCCGCGTCCCCGGCCGGCCATCCGCATCGGCCTCCCGTCCGCCAGCCAGCCCGGCGCCACCGTCGACCTGAGCGCCCTCCGCCGTCACGTGGCGATCTTCGCGGGCTCCGGTTCCGGCAAGACCGTGCTGCTCCGCCGGGTGATCGAGGAGTGCGCGCTGCAGGGCGTCTCGTCGATCGTCCTCGACCCCAACAACGACCTGGCCCGCCTGGCCGACGAGTGGCCCGCCCCTCCGGCCCCGTGGCTGGACGGCGACGCCGACCGCGCCCGCGACTACCACCAGGGCACCGACGTGGTGCTCTGGACCCCGAGGCGGGAGGGCGGCCGCCCGCTCACCTTCCAGCCGCTGCCCGACTTCGGCGCCGTCCTCGACGACGTCGACGAGTTCAACGCGGCCGTGGACGCGGCCGTCGAGGCGCTCGCGCCCCGCGTCGGCGTCCAGCGGGCGAGCACCAGGGCCGGCCAGGAGAAGGCGGTGCTGACCGAGGCGATGCGCTGGTTCGGCCGCGGCGCCGGCCGCGACCTCGGCGTCTTCATCGACCTGCTCTCCGCCCTGCCCGAGCACGTGACCGAGATCGCCAAGGGCCCGCTGCTGGCGGCCGAGCTGGCCGACCGGATGCGGGCCGTCCGCGCGACCGACCCGCTGTTCGGCGGCGCGGGCGAGCCGGCCGATCCCGGCGCGCTGCTCACCCCGCCGCCCGGCAAACGGGCCCGCATCTCGGTGATCAGCAGCGTCGGGATGGCCAGCCTCGACCAGTGGCAGGGCTTCGTCAACCAGCTCCAGATGGCACTGTTCTCGTGGGTCAAGCGGAACCCGGCCGACGATCGCCCGCTCGGCGGCCTCCTCGTCATGGACGAGGCGCAGGACCTGGTGCCCTCGGTCGGCACGACCGCGTGCAGCGAGTCGACCAGGCGGCTGGCCTCGCAGGCGCGCAAGTACGGACTCGGCCTGCTCTTCGCCACCCAGTCGCCCAAGAGCCTGCACAACTCCGTACCCGGCAACGCCACCACTCAGCTGTTCGGGCTGCTCAGCAGCCCCGTCCAGATCGACGCCGCCCGCGAGCTCGCCCGGGCCAAGGGCGGCAGCCTGCCCGACATCGGCCGCCTCAGCAGCGGCCAGTTCTACCTCGCGACCGAGGGCAGCGCGTTCCGGCAGATCCGCACCCCGATGTGCCTCAGCCACCACCCGTCAAGCCCGCTGACCGAGGAAGAGGTCCTCAGCCGCGCCGCCGCCCGCTAGCAAAGTCAAGATCAACAGCATCGTCGATCGAACGGTCCATGGCTGTACTTCCCCGCTCGCTGCCGGGCGCTCTGAGCCCCTGCCTGCTCCCTCGTCGGTCAGTCGCTGCGCTCCCTCCCTCCTCAGTCCGCCGGCAGGGGCGCGCCCTTTGGCTCGCGGGGGAGGCCCCGGGGGTGACTGTTACGGTGAGAACCAGGACAAGCCGGCCGCCGTCAGCCCAACGCGGAAGCAGGTGCGATGCCCTCGTTCGCCGAGATCGCCGATCAGATCACCATCGACGAGCTGCGCGCTCGCGGCAGCGTCAAATGGTCGAGGGGCGGGCCGGACGCGATCGGCGCGTTCATCGCGGAGATGGACTTCGGCGCCGCACCGCCGATCAAGGCGGCGCTGATCGAAGCGATCGAGCGGGCCGACTTCGGCTACCTTAGCGACCGCGCGGCAGCCGAGATGGCCGAGGCCTGCGCCGGATACCAGGCCGACCAGTACGGCTGGGTCGTGGACCCGGCCCGGATCCGCCCGCTCCCTGACGTGATCACCGGCCTGCAGACCGCGATCACGGTCTTCTCGCGGCCGGGCAGCCCGGTCATCCTGCCGACCCCCGCCTACATGCCGTTCCTGACCACCCCCACGTCCCTCGGGCGCGAGATCATCCAGGTCCCGATGGCCGCCGACGCGGAGGGTCGCCCCGTCCTCGACCTGGCCGGCATCGACGCCGCGTTCAAGCGCGGCGGCCATCTGCTGGTCCTCTGCAATCCCTGCAACCCGGTCGGCCGGGTCTACGACCGGGCCGAGCTCGCGGCGGTGGCGGACGTGGTCGCCGCCAACAACGGCCGGGTGTTCGCCGACGAGATCCACGCCCCGCTCAGCTACCCGGGCACCGCCCACCTCCCCTATGCGTCGATCAGCGCACTGACCGCCGAGCACACCGTGACCGCGACCGCCGCGTCCAAGGGCTGGAACCTCCCCGGCCTCAAATGCGCGCAGCTGATGCTGTCGAACGACATCGACGCGGCGATCTGGGCGGAGGAGGGGCGCATGTTCGAGCACGGCGCGTCGACCCCGGGCGTGCAGGCGACCATCGCCGCTTACCGCCATGGCGGCCCCTGGCTGGACGAGGTCGTCGGCTACCTGGACGGCAGCCGGCGCCTGCTCGCCGAGCTGCTGGCCGAGCACCTGCCGAGCGTCCGCTACCAGCCCCCCGAGGGCACCTACCTCGCCTGGCTCGACTGCCGCGACCTGTTCGCGGCGATGGGCCCTGGCGCGGCCGCCCCGGCCGAGTTCTTCCTGGCCAAAGCCCAGGTCGTGCTGACCGACGGCGCGGCCTGCGGCGACATCGGCGAGGGCCACGTCCGGCTCAACTTCGCGACCCCGCGCCCGATCCTGACCGAGATCGTCCGCCGCCTGGCCGGCGCCGTCGCCGACCGCTGACCCCCGCAGGCGCTGCCTGGACCGGCTCGGCTCAGCCCATCGTCTTCTGGCCGTCGATCGACTCGCGAATGATGTCGGCGTGCCCGGCGTGCTGCGCGGTCTCGGCGATGATGTGCAGTAGCGCCCGCCGGGCGGACCACCGCTGCGATGGCGGGAACCAGGGGGCGATCGGCAGCGGGTGGGTCGCGTCGAGGTCGGGCAGCGTGCGCACCAGGTCGGTGGTCGCCGCGGCGGTCGCCGCGTAGGCGTCGAGCACGCCCGCCAGCGTCTCGTCGTCGAGCAGCCGGAACTCGTCCGCCCGCTTGGCCCAGTCCGCCTCGGTCATCGCCGAGGCGTCCCCGAGCGCACTCGGCCCCTCGACGATGAACCGGGCCCAGCCCTCTTCCACCCCCGTGACGTGCTTGATCAGCCCGCCGAGGGTGAGCTCGCTGACCGTGGTGCGGGCGCGCGCCTGCTCGTCGGTCAGGTCGCGGGTGGCGTACCGCAGGAACTGCCGGTGCGTGGCCAGCATCGCCAGCAGGTCGCTGCGCTCGGCGTCGAGCTCCGTTGCCGCCAGGGCCATGGGATCCCCTTCCTCGGTTCATCGGTGATGAACGCTTCAGTCATCACGTTACGAACTATCCCGGACGATCTGCTTCCGTGATCGAGAACCAAAGTGAAGCAAGAGCCTGGTCGTGATCTGACCTTTTGTCGGTAGATGCGGTGATGTGCGGCATTGGAATCGATGAATTTCACGAGGGTGCGGGCACTTCCTGCGTCGAACCCCGCGTAACCGCGTCACGACTGTGCGAATCTGAACCTCGTCCGCCTTCCCTTTTCCCCTCGAGAGGGAAGAACGTGCCGCATCAAGAGGGAAGAACGTGCTGCCATGACAATGCTGAGCCTCAGCCGCCGTCTCGGGATCACGCCGAGGCCTGACCATGATGAGTACGATCCCGCTGCGGCCGGCTGGCTCGACAGCGGTCGGCCCGAGGGCGCTCGCCAGGAAGCGGTCCACCAGGCCTTCGTCCCACAGCAGTGGGCCGGCACCAGCGCGGTCAGGGATCGCGAGCGTGCGAATCACGCGGCGGACGGCCATGCGGCCGGCGGTCACCGCGCGACCGCCCGCGGCCCGCATCCGCTCGGCCTCGCCGAGCCCGAGGCCGCACCGCCCTGGGCGTCAGCACCCGCCTTCCCCGCCGGCCCGGCGGACACTCAGCCAATCAAGCGGCAGCAGGCGCCGGCCCGGCGGGACGGCGCGTGGCCCGAGGTCTGCGACCAGTTCGGCTCGCACCTGCTGGTCCTGGCCGAGCAGGTCCGGGCCTCGCTCAACGCGCTCGAAGCGGGCGAGGATGATCCGGAGCGGCTCAAGCGGCTCTACCAGGTCGATCACGCGGTCACTCGGATGCGCCTGGCCAGCCGCCAGCTGCGCGCGCTGGCCGGCCGGGATGACGGGCGGCTGGCCGGGTTCACCACGTCGCTGCTCGACCTCATCCGGATGGCGTCCTCCGCGATCGAGTGGTACCCCGAGGTGTCGGTCGGTCCGGTCGTGGAGCTGGCCGTGCCCGGTTACGCCGCCGACGACGTCGCCACGCTGCTGTCCGCGCTGCTCGACAACGCCACCAAGTACTCGCCGGGCACGGTGACCGTCAGCTGCCACCTCCTCCAGGAGGGGGGCGTGATGTTCCGCATCGAGGACACCGGCATCGGCATCGGGCGGGACAAGGTCAGGAGGCTCAACGCCGCCTTCGTCGGCCCGGTTCCCGAGGTCGACGAGTCCACCGCCCGGCATGTCGGCTTCCCGGTCGTGCACCGGATTGCCAGCAAGCACTCGATCGGCGTGCGATTCGCCTCGCGTCGCCCGCCCGCCACCGGCACGCTCGCGATGGTGATCCTCCCCCCGCAGCTGCTCTGCGCGATCCCGGCTCAGCCCGCGCCGCGCCCGCCCGCGGCCGCCGAGCCGCCCGGGCCGCCGACCGCGGCGGCCGAGCCTGCCGCGCCACCGACCGCGGCAGGCGCGCTCCCCGAGTTGCCCCGCCGCGAGCGGTCCGGTCTGGTGGAGACCGCATCGGCCGAGACCGTGTCCGTGCCGACCGTATCCGTGCCGACCGCATCCGTGCAGGCAGCACCGCTGGAAACTGCGCCGCTTGGAACTGCGCCGCCTGCGATGTCGCCTGAGGCTGTGCCAGCGGAGGCAGCGTCGCCGGAGATGATGTCACCGGAGGCCGTGTCGCCCGAAGCCCTGTCGGCCGAGCAGGACCATGACGTGCGGCCATGCGAGCTGCCGCGCCGGGCGCCGGCCAGTCTGGGCGGCGACGAGCAGCGGCCGGCCGAGGCGGCCCCGCCGTCGTCGTCATCGCCGCCGCCACAGCAGGCGGCGGCCCGAAATGCCTTCGCCGACGAGCTCAGCGCGTTCTCCCAGGGCATCGAGGACGCCCTCGCCACCCGCGGCATCACCGGCGGCCTGGTCGGCGTGACGTCTGATGGTGCCTCGATCGAGGAGGCCCCCGGCCATGAGTAACCCGACCGACCTGCCCCCCAGCGAGCCGCAGGACTTTGGCTGGCTGGTCGACAACTTCGCGCTGTCGACGCCAGGGGTCACGCACGCGCTCATCGTCTCCTCCGACGGCCTGCCGCTGATCGCGTCCCGTGATGTCGCGCCCGACCTGGCCGACCCGCTGGCCGCGATGACCAGCGGGATCATCAGCATCGGGAACAACATCGCGGGCCAGGTCGGCCAGGCGGGCTGTGAGCAGGTGATGCTGAAGTTCCCGACCGGTCACTTCCTCTTCATGGGGATCGGGAACCTGGCCGGGTTCGCCGTGCTCGTCGGCGAGGGTGCCGACCTGGGCGTGGTCGGGCATCAGATGGCTCGGCTGGTCGACTCGGTCGGGCACCTGCTGACGCCGCAGCTCCGCGACGACCTGCGGCGGATGAACACCCCCGTCACGGAGGGAGCAAACGGTGATCGCTAACCCCTGGGTGCGGCCCTACGTGCTAACCGGCGGCCGGACCCAGACCAGGAAGCACCCCTACTTGCACACGCTCGTCTCGGTCGAGCAGTACGACTCGAGCGCCTCGGCCCGTCTGTTGCCCGAGGCCCGGCGGCTCTACGAGCAGGCCGCCGTCGGCACTCAGTCGGTCGCGGAACTCTCCGCCCACTGCGGGGTGTCGCTCGGGGTGACGCGAGTGCTGCTCGAGGACCTGGCCGGCGCCGGGCTGGTGCGCATCAACGACGACGCGCTCTCCGCGCCACGGGACCGCCATCTGCTGAGCAGAGTCATCGCAGGCCTTCGCGAGTAGCCGGCAGCCCGGCTGACCCCCTCGGCCGAGCCTGGCTGGCCGGCGTTAGGATCGCCGGATGCCCGCGCTCACCGAATCCGAAGCCCAGGCCCGCGCGGCCCTCCTCACGATCGATTCCTACGACGTCTCCATCGACCTCACGGTGACCCCGGCGCGGTCCCGCACGGTGATCCGGTTCCGCTGCGCGCGACCGGGAGCCGCGTCCTTCGCGGACCTGGCGGCTCCCGTTCGCGGCGGCGCGGCGCTGCTCAACGGCGCGCCGCTCGGCCCGGCGGCCGACGGCCGCCTGGCGCTGGCCGGGCTGGCGGCCGAGAATGTGCTCACGGTCGAGGCTGATGTTTCGGACCGGAGCCTGAACCGGTTCACGGAGCCGTCGAGCGGCGGCGACTACGTGCGCGGGTACTGCTACCCGACCGGCGCGCCCGATCTCTTCTGCTGCTTCGACCAGCTCGACCTGCCCGCACCGCTGTCGCTCTCGTTGCGCGTCCCGGTCGGCTGGAGCTGCGTCGCCAACGGCGCGGTCGCGCAGCGGCCCGTGCCCGGGTCGGAGGGCACCTGGCAGTTCGCGCCGGTACGGCTGAAGCCGCTGGAGTTCATCTTCTGCGCGGGCCCGCTGCGCGCCGTCGCGCCGAGGCCCACCGCGACGCTGCCGCACCCGGCTGAGGAAGTGGCCCTGACCAGCTACGGGAGAGCTGGCCTGGCCGACGACGCGACCGGCTACCTCGCACGGTTCAGCGAGATCGCGGCCGGGGCCGTGCAGCACTACGAGCGGGAGCTCGGGGTGCCGTGCCCGAGCCGGAAGTACGAGATCGTCGCGCTGCCCGATGTGCCCTTCCGCGCCGCCTCGGTGCCGGGACTGATGCTGGTCAGCGAGGATCTGCTCGCCCGGCTGGCCGACCCCGACGACGGTCTCGCGGTGATGATCTCGGCTCACGAGGTGGCGCATCTGTGGCTCGGCGGGCTGGTCGGCATGCGCTGGTGGGATGACCTGTGGCTCGAAGAGTCGCTGGCGACCTACCTGAGCGAATGGACGGAGGCGGGCTGGACGTCCTTCTGCTACGACGAGAAGCCCCGCGCCCTCCGCGCCGACGAACTGCCGACCACCGAGCCGGTCTCGTCGCCGGTGGCGACGATGGCGCAGGCCCGCGACCGGCCGAACGCGATCACCTACGTGAAGGGCACCGCCGCCGTCCGTCAGCTCGCCGCCCTGATCGGCCCGGACACCGTGACCCGGGGCCTGGCCGACTACCTGACCCGGTTCGCCGACCGAGGCTCGGCCCGCCTCGACGATCTGATCGGCTGCTGGTCGCGGGCCTCCGGCCGGGACCTGTCGGGCTGGGCCGACGCCTGGCTGCGGACCGCCGGCACCCCGCGGCTGGCCGCCGTCTTGACCGAGGCGACGGACGCCACGATCGCCTCGCTGACCGTCACCCAGGATCTCCCGCGCCCGCACCGAGTCGGCGTGGCCCTGTATGACGCCGGCCAGCGGGGCCGGCTGCGCCATCGCCGCACCGAGCTGGTCGAGCTCGCCGGCACC